>SKWQ01000162.1 GCA_007128855.1 Balneolales bacterium | reverse complement strand
GGTGCAGGTTTTCAATGATTTCGAGTTGGCATGGTGCGCAAAATACCACCCCGCAGCGCACCGGCCGCTTCACTTGATTATACGATGGAGCGGACGCAACGTTCACGCAAAGCACACGCCAAGGCCACGTGCAGTTCGCATAAGAAAGTGCACAAGCATCAGAAAATGCACAATAAGTATTCGGATAACGCACTTTTTATACACTGCCGGCATCCGGGCAGGTTCCCCGCAGATGCCTCGCTATCTGCCCATGTGGAACGCCCTTCGGAAAACCTGCAGATCATTTCCACTGAAAAGCACCATTCGGATCAGCATCACGCTGGTCAGATCCGAAAGCACGGAATGGATGGCATCGGCCGTCACATTCGCGGCCTCCTCCAACGGATAGCCGAACGCTCCGGTGGATATGGCCGGAAATCCAACCGAACCCAAACCCTCCTCATCGGCCAGCCACAGCGCATTCCGGTAACATTTGGCCAGCAGCTCATCCGACGGCTTGTCAATATTATATACGGGTCCCAGGCAGTGGATGATTTTTTTGTTGGGAAGTCCGAATGCCGGTGAGATGACCGCATCGCCGGGTCTGATGGGCGCCATGGGCCGGCAGGCCTCATCGAGTTCGGGTCCCGCCGCACGGTGGATGGCCCCGGCGACCCCGCCTCCTGTCCGGAGTTCGGCATTGGCCGCATTGACAACAGCATCCAGGTCGGACTGCTGCGTAATGTCACCCTGGATACATTCGAGTTTCACGTTTCCTTCCATAATGGCCTCCTAATTTTTTCATCAATTGAAACTGCCATGCCGGCCAGCTGCAACGTTCCGGCGACTTGTCCGGTCATGTATGTTCCAGCCGGGCCGGATCATCCCAAATGATTTACAGATGAAGGTTGCCCTCAAAAAGCCCTATCTTTAATATCCAACAGATTCCATTCAAAAACAACGATGCACCGATGTCGAAAGAGCAGCAACCAAATTATCCCCGGGTGACCCTCGCCAGGGGCAAGGACAAAAGGATTCACAACGGCCACCTCTGGATATTCAGCAACGAACTGCTCCCGGATCCGGAGCGGCCGGAACCCGGCGAGATCGTCGCGGTTCGTACGGCGCAGGACAAGCTTGCCGGCATAGGGTTCTACCATCCCAATTCGCTGATAGCCGTGCGGCTGCTCAGCCGGAGGCCGGTTGCCATTGACCGCGAGTTTTTCAAGGGCCGGCTGGAACAGGCCCTCCGCGGACGGGAGTCGCTGTCCGAGACGACCAACGCCGTGCGGCTGGTGCACGCCGAAAGCGACGGCCTGCCCGGGCTCATCGTCGACCGGTATGGCGACGGGCTGGTGCTGCAGATCCTCAGCGCCGGCATGGAACGGCAACGGGATATCGTTGTGGATGTCCTCCGCGAAATGCTCCAGCCCAAATTCCTCATTCTCAGGAATGATCACCACATGCGTGAACGGGAAGGATTGACGCAGGAAAAGCAGTTCCTGGTCGGCGATGACAGCGATATACCGGTGACCATCACCGAAAATTCGGTGTCCTATCTGGTTGATCCGCTAGATGGACATAAAACCGGCTTCTACATCGACCAGCGTGACCACCGGATGGTCTTCCGCCGGTTCATCCGGTCCGGGGACCGCGTGCTGGATGCCTTCTGCCATTTCGGCGGCTTTGCGATGCATGCCGCCCTGGCCGGAGCGGGCGACGTGCTCGCTGTGGACGATTCCGAAACCGTGCTTGAGTACACCGGCAAGAATATCCGGGAGAACGGACTGGACCATGTCGTATCCACCCGGAAAGCGGACCTGATGAAACTGCTTCCGGAAATGGCCGGCGACGGCAAGACAAAATTCAACGCGATCAACCTGGATCCGCCCAACTTCGCCACCAACAGGAAATCGGTCGGACCCGCACTGCGCGGCTACCGGAAGCTCCACCGCGCGGCGCTTGAGCTGCTCGAGCCCGGCGGAATCCTTGCCACGGCCTCCTGCTCGCACCATATCACCGAAGACGCGTTTCTGGACTCCGTGCGGAGGGCCTGCCGGGACAGCGGACGCCGTGTGCAGCTTCTGTTCAATGGCGGACATCCATCCGACCACCCCGTGCTCCCGGAAATGCCCGAGACCGGTTACCTGAAATTTTTTATTTTCAGGGTTGTGGACATTGACTGAGCCCCACGGATACCGTTAGCACCGCCATGAATCGTCGTACTGCCGCTCCGCTTCTGCTTCCCCTTTTGCTGCTCCTGCTGGCATCCTGCGCCACCACCCGACACGGCCGGGTGCTTGAGCAGGGTGAGGCCAGCTGGTACGGACCCGGTTTCCATGGTCGCACCACCGCCAACGGCGAGACGTACGACCAGGACAGGCTGACCGCCGCCCACCGGACCCTCCCCTTCAACACCGTTGTGCGGGTGATCAACCTGGACAATGGAAAAGCGGTGAACGTGCGCATCAATGACCGCGGTCCCTACGCCCGCGGTCGCATCATCGACCTGTCCAAAGAAGCCGCCCGGCGTATCGACATGGTGGACTCGGGCATCGCGCCGGTCCGCCTGGTCCTGGTCAGCACCGAGCAGCCGATCCGCACCCGGGGTCCGGGCAGCATCCGGCAGGAGGAATTCACGATACAACTGGCTGCGTATCATCGCCGCAGTGATGCCGAGGCCTATTCCGCGCAGATTCCGCGAAGCAGGGTGGCCACGGGCGAAGTGGATGGACGGACTGTGTACCGGGTCTACTACGGCCGGTACCGGAGTGCCGCCGATGCGCGCCAGGACCTGGAACGTTTCAAACGGGATGGATACGAGGGCTACATCCGGCAGGTCCAGAACTGACCCGGTTTCGCTCCACGTGCACCGGTCACTTTTTTCGTTGAATTCCGGGACATTTTGGGATGCCCTTTTCACAGCCAGCACTCAACGCTATGTTCCTTGCCCGAACCTGCAACGTTTTGTGCCTGAATTCGTATGGATGGAATGAACCGCGCGTGGCTGCCCGGGACATATCCCAACATTACCATTTCCCGCGCATCAACATTTCACGACTGCCATGCCGGATAGAAACGTATTCAACTTCAACAGGCCATGGATTACGCTATGATTGCTGAAACCCTCCGCACTATCGCTGCTTTCGCTGCTGGTGTCATCAAAAAATCAATTTTCTTCATTACCGTCTTCTGCCTGCTCCTGGCGGGCGCCGCAACCGTTTTCGCACAACCCGACAGCGCCGGGGGAAACCCCAACGAAAGGGGACTTGCGCTGACCGTCAACAATTATGGTGTCGCATTCGGCGATATCCCCGTCGTGCACGGCCTGCGGTTCAACTTCCGCGACACCAACCTGAACAGGGTCAACGGGGTCAATATCACCATCATGACTCCCAGGGAGCCCTCCTACGGAACCGTACGGGGACTCGCCCTTGGGCTGCCCATGACGGGCGGCGCCAGCATCACCGGCATTTCCGCAGCCCTTGGTGGCATCACCTCGGACGAGTCGATACGAGGAATACAGGTCGCGTTTCTGGGGATCGGTGCCGGCAGCGGCATCTCCGGCATCACGGTGGCCGGACTCGGCTTCGGGTCCGGCGGGGATGTTCGCGGCCTGAACCTGGCCGGCCTGGGACTCGGGGCCGGCGGCAACCTGGCCGGCATAACCGTCGCCGGATTGGGTTTCGGGTCCGACGGCAACGTCAGCGGGATCAGCGTGGCCGGACTGGGTTTCGGTGCGGATGGCAACGTCAGCGGGATCAGCGTGGCCGGTATTGGTTTCGGCACGGGCGGCAATGTCTCCGGGATCAGTTTCGCCATGCTCGGTTTCGGCGCAGGCGATAACGCGACCGGAATCAATCTCGCAGGCCTGGGATTCGGCGCAGGCGAAAACGCAACCGGAATCAACGCGGCCTTTTTAGGCCTCGGAGCCGGGGAGGATGTGCGCGGCCTCAATTTTGCCGCGGGTGGAGTGGGCGCTGGCGGTTCCATTACCGGAGTGAACATGGCCGGACTCGGCCTGGCCGCCGGGGATGACATCCGCGGCATTTCCCTTGCCGGTCTGGGCATCGCTTCCGGAGAATCCGTAACCGGCATCTCCTTTGCCGGACTCGGTATCGCCTCTCAGCGCCTCCAAGGCATCACGGTCAGCCCTGCGGCCGGAGCCTTCGAACTGGCACGGGGCGCCTTTATCGCTCCGGCGTATTTCCGGATCGAGGAAGGCCGCTTGCAGGGTATCAGCCTGAGCGCATTCAACCACATACGCGGACAGCAGCATGGCATCACCATCGGATTATTCAACTATGCCCGCCATCTGAACGGCATTCAGCTTGGCGTCCTGAACTACGCCGGCAACAACCCTCGCGGACTCCGGCTGCTGCCCCTGGCAAACGCCAACCTGTGACCCGCAGCAACCCGGCAGATTCCGGCTGACGTCCTGCGTCTGCATACAGTACGGCTCGCTTCGACGTCGGTCCGGCCGCGCGAGCACAGACAGATTCCGGCATCCTGTCAAAACAGGAATTTTTATTTTCCGGCGAACGCTGGATCATGGACCTGCGTTTCGGTTTTTTCACTAAATTGGTTGTCCGGCAAGAGGTTTGCTATTGCAGTCGCCGTAACCATATTATTTCCCGCGATTTCCACCCATTACCGAAAAACATATGTCCAAAAAGATTGCCATCATCGGAACCGGCTTTGGCGCGCTCGGTGCCGCAGCCCGTCTGCTGTCAGAGGGCTACCAGGTTGAAATGTTCGAAAAAAGGGACAAACCCGGCGGACGGGCCTATGTCTACGAGCAGAACGGGTACCGCTTCGACGGCGGTCCGACTGTGATCACCGCTCCCTTCATGTTCGACGAGATTTTCGAAAAAGCGGGAAAAAAGCGAAGCGATTATTTTGAACTGGTGCCTTGCGAGCCGTTCTACCGCATCTTCAACCACGAAGGAAAATATTTCGACTACAACAGTGACGAAAATTTCATCTACTCGGAAATCGACCGATGGAATCCGGAGGACAAGGAGGGTTACCGCAAGTTTATGGAAACCACCAAGCCGATCTTCCAGAAAGGTTTCGTGGAGCTGGCCGACAAACCGTTCCTCACGTTCATGGACATGATGCGGGTGGCGCCCGACCTCATCCGCCTCAAATCGCACCAGAACGTCTACCAGTACGTGTCGAAATACGTGAAAAACGAATTCCTGCGTCGCTGCTTTTCATTTCATCCGCTTTTGGTGGGAGGCAACCCCTTCGACACCACCTCCATCTACTCCATGATCCACTACCTTGAGCGGGAGTGGGGGGTCCACTACGCCATGGGTGGAACCGGCTCCATCGTGAATGGTTTCGTAAAACTGATTGAAGAACTGGGTGGAAAGATCCACCTGAACACGGAAATTTCGAGGATACGGATCGGGGCGGACAGAAAGGTGGAAGGGCTTGAGCTCAGGGACGAATTCATTCCTTACGACGCGGTCATCTCCAATGCCGATGTGGCGTTCACTTACCGGAACATGATCGACGAGGTGCACCGGAAGACCTATACGAACCGTAAAATCGACCGGATGAAATACAGCATGTCGCTCTTCGTGCTCTATTTCGGGACGGACCGCCGATACACCGACACCAAGCTGAGGCATCACAACATCATCATGAGCGAGCGGTACAAAGAACTGCTCACGGATATTTTCGACAAGAAGGTGCTGGCGGATGATTTTTCCCTCTACCTGCACATGCCGACCTATACCGATCCCTCTCTTGCCCCGGAAGGCGGGGAATCTTTCTACGTGCTATCGCCGGTGCCCCATCTTGACGGTGACACCGACTGGAGCGAAACAGCCGAGGAGTACGGCAACCGCATCCTTAATTTCCTGGAAGAAAACTATCTGCCGAACCTGAACAAGCATATCAAGGCACGGCTGCACATCGACCCGATCCACTTCCGGGACACCCTGAACAGCCATAAAGGGTCAGCGTTCTCGGTCCAGCCGCTGCTGACGCAATCGGCGTGGTTCCGCCCGCATAACCGGTCTGAAGAGTTTCCGAACCTCTATTTCGTAGGTGCCGGTACACATCCGGGAGCCGGATTGCCGGGCGTGCTCTCCTCGTCGGTCATCGCCGAGAACCTGATCAAACAGGATCTGCCGCTGAACGGAAGCCACTGAGAAGACATCGGACGGAAGCCGCCGGCCCTGAAAAACCGGAACCGTCCATTCGCTGGTGCATACCGTATGAGCGGACGGTGCCGGCAGGTACTTTTGGCCGGAAAGTATTACTTTTTGAGTGATTCCTGCAATTTATCCCAATCAGCCAGGAAGTTCTTAAGTCCGATGTCGGTCAGCGGATGCTTGATCAACCGCTCAATGACGCCGAAGGGCATCGTTGCCACGTCTGCACCGATCTGTGCCGCCTCCACAACGTGAATGGGATGGCGGATGCTGGCGACCAGGACCTCGGTATCATACCCATAGTTCTGGTAGATCTGCACGATTTCCGCGATCAGCTGCATGCCGTTGGTCGAGATATCGTCCAGACGGCCGACGAAGGGCGAGATGTAGGTAGCCCCGGCCTTGGCCGCAACAAGTGCCTGGGTCGACGAGAAACAGAGCGTGCAGTTGGTCTTGATGCCCTCATCGGAGAATGTCTTGATCGCTTTGATCCCTTCTTTGATCAGTGGTACCTTGACCACGACATTGTTGGCAATTTTGGCCAGTTTGCGTCCTTCAGCCAGTATCTCTTCGTAATCTGTGGAAACCACCTCCGCGGAAACATCCCCTTCGACCGTACTGCACACCTCGGCGATGAACCCTTCAAAATCGGAGATGCCCTCCTTGGCACAGAGGGACGGGTTGGTGGTCACACCGTCAAGAACACCCATGGCATGGGCTTCCCGGATTTCCTTTAGATTTGCGGTATCGATAAAAAATTTCATTGCAATAGTCCTATTTCTTTTGTGTTATACTTGAAATGGTTTCCTGACAAGAATTCTCGCGCTCTTCGAAAAAAAAACCTATATTTTCCAAAATACAAAAATTCATTCACACACCACTCATAACCATTACGTCATGAGCAACTTCCCAAAAGGATTCCTTTTAGGCCTGATTTCAGGCTCCGTCATCGGCTCTCTTGTTGCCCTGCTCTACGCACCGGACAAAGGGGCCAACACGCGTGACAAGATCAGTTACCGGCTCAACAACTACATGGATGAGCTGAGCCAGCTCATCGATCGCCTGCAGGACGAGAGCTTTGTATCCGAAGCCAAGAAAGAGGGTGATCTCGTTGTTGAAGAGGCGCAGAAACGGGCAGAAGACCTGATTTCCGAGGCAGAAAAACTGCTCGAAAACATCGGCGACACCCGCAAAAAGTAACCACGACTCACCGCTTGAACCTTGTGGCATTGCATTCTCACCAGAATGCTTCACCGTGGTGCTGTGAATTTTCCCGCCTTTTCATCGCCGAAATGGAAACCTCTTATTATAGACGTCGTTCCCGGTATTTTTCGTGACACATTTGAAAAAATAAAAGCCTGTGCCGTCAGTCGACACAGGCTTTTTTATTTTCGTCTCCTGCCTTAAGGCATGGATGCTGAAAAGGCATCCCCGGCAAATGCACCGGCCATCACAGGGCTGTGCGCCTTGTGTATTGACCGCCGCACGGTAACATCCGGGAAATTACTCCTTGTCCTCCTCCTGCTTCACGTCCTGTACAGCCGGACTGTCGGCGCCGAGTTCCTGGAATACCCTGCTGGCCGCGCCAACATCTTCCATGTCCTCTTTGGATCCGACAATGATGTCCTGGTATTTGCGCAGTCCCGTACCCGCAGGCACCCGATGTCCAACCACCACGTTCTCCTTGAGTCCAAGCAAGTTGTCGGCTTTCGCCTCAATTGCTGCCTGAGTAAGGACTTTCGTGGTTTCCTGGAAGGAGGATGCCGACAGCCAGCTGTCGGTTGACAGCGCTGCGCGGGTGATACCGAGAAGGATCGGTTTGGAAATCGCCGGCTCAGCCGGACGGGTTTCCATCTCCTTTTTGTCCTGGGTGATCAGTTTGGCGTTTATCTCACGGATCTCGCGGCGCTCCAGAAGTTTGCCAAGCGGAATGTCACTGTCGCCCGGATTGGTGACAACGAATTTTCCGATGAGCGAGTCATTGGTGCGGTTCACTTCAAACCGGTCCACTTTATCGCCTTCCAGATACATGGTGTCGCCGGAATCGGTGATTTCCACCTTCTGCATCATCGTGCGCACGATCGTCTCGATGTGCTTGTCACTGATCTTCACACCCTGCAGACGGTACACTTCCTGGATCTCGTTTACCAGGTAGGACTGTACCGCAAAGGGCCCGAGGATGTTGAGGATGTCCTGAGGCATGATCACACCGTCAGACAGTGCCTGTCCGGCTTTTACAAAGTCGTTCTCCTGAACCAGTATGTGCTTGGCAAGGGAGATAAGGTAGGTCTTGCTTTCAGTACCGTCCTTGCTGGTGACGATGACTTCCTGGGAACCACGCTTGCGGGCTCCCATATTGACCACACCTTCAATCTCGGAAACGACTGCGGGATCTTTCGGCGGCCGCGCTTCGAAGAGCTCGGTAATCCGCGGCAGACCAGCGGTGATATCCTTCGATTTGGATGCGGAGGTACGCGGAATTTTCGCGAGCACCTGTCCGGAAGCAACCGTTTCGCCATGATCCACCACAACGTGGGCTCCCACGGGAAGGGTGGTCTCACGGATACGGTCGCCTTCACCCTTCACGATCACGGTCGGCACAAGGCTCCGGTCACGGGAATCGGTGATCACCTTCTCCTTGTGTCCGGTCTGGGAATCGGTCTCGTCCTTGTAAGTCACCCCATGGACGATGTCACGATATTCAATGGCTCCATCCAGTTCGGAGAATATGAGGGCGTTGTAGGGATCCCACTTACAGATCGGAATACCTTTTGGAACCATGTCGCCATCTTCGACGAGCAGCTCGGAACCGTACGGAATGTTGTAGGTGATCAGCGTTTTGTCGGTATCATCCACAATCCGGATTTCACCGGCGCGGCTCAGGACCACGGTGGTAATGTCCTCACCGTCATCATAATCGACGGCCCGGACGTTCTCGAAGACCACTTTTCCGGCAAATTTTGATTTATGCTGTGATTCGGCCTCAAGACGTGACGCCGTACCACCCACGTGGAACGTACGCAGGGTAAGCTGTGTACCCGGCTCACCGATGGACTGGGCAGCAATTACGCCGACCGCTTCACCGACCTGGACCGGCTTGCCGCGGGAGAGGTCGCGGCCGTAGCACTTGGCGCACACACCTCTTGCTGATTCACAGGTAAGCACCGAACGGATCTCAACCTCTTCCAGTGAGGTTTCAGCCACCTTGGAAGCGGTCTTCTCATCGATCAACTGGTTCGAGCTGACAAGGAGCTCATCCGTAAGCGGATCGTAGACTTCATGCATGGAGACCCGTCCGAGGATACGGTCTTCAAGGCTCTCCACGACGTCCTCGTTGTCCTTAAGCGCCTGGATCCTGATGCCCCGAAGTGTTCCGCAGTCATCTTCGGTCACGATAAGATCCTGCGAAACATCCACCAGACGCCGGGTCAGGTAACCGGCATCGGCTGTTTTCAGGGCCGTATCGGCCAGACCTTTCCGCGCACCGTGTGTCGAGATAAAGTATTCAAGGACCGTCAGTCCCTCCTTGAAGCTGGAGAGGATGGGCTGTTCGATAACCTCGTTTCCGGTCTGCAGCGAGCTTTTTTGCGGCTTGGCCATCAGACCACGCATACCGCCCAGCTGCCGGATCTGCTCCTTGGAACCCCGGGCGCCGGAATCGGCCATCATGAATACCGGGTTGAATCCGCCCTTGTCCTCGGTCAACGCCTGGAACAGGGTTTCGGACACACGGTTCGTGGTGCTGGTCCACTTGTCGATCACCTGGTTGTATCGCTCGTTGTCGGTGATGAAACCGTTTTCGTACCGGTCCTGGATCAGGCGCACTTCGCTCTGTGCCTGTTCAATGAACTCGGCCTTCTCTTTGGGGATGACGATATCCTCAAGACTGAACGAAAGACCGCCGATAGTGGCGTGCTCGAATCCGAGGAACTTCATGTCGTCCAGGAACCGGGCGGTCCTGAGGGTGCCCGTTTGTGTGAAGACCGCGCCGATCAGGTTGCGCAGCTCCTTCTTGCCGAAGGTGAGGTTGATGTACCCCAGCTCATTCGGGATGATCTCGTTGAAGAGCACGCGACCGGTGGTGGTCTTGAAGACTTTTTTGAATTCCTCACCGTCACGCTTCAGCCTGATGCGTACATTGATCTTGGTATGCAAGTCCACATGACCGCGGTCGTAGGCAATTTTCACCTCTTCCGGGGATGCGAAAGTCTTACCTTCTCCTTTGGCGCCGTCGGCCATTTTTGTAAGGTAATAGATGCCAAGGACCATGTCCTGCGAGGGCACCGTGATGGGGCTTCCGTTGGCCGGGTTCATGATATTATGCGAGCCGAGCATCAGCACGGAGGCCTCAAGGATCGCGTCATGGCTCAGCGGAAGGTGCACGGCCATCTGGTCACCGTCAAAGTCGGCGTTGAACGCGGTACATGAGAGGGGATGCAGGCGGATGGCCTTGTCCTCGATCAGCACCGGCTGATAGGCCTGGATACCGAGACGGTGAAGTGTCGGCGCTCGGTTGAGCAGCACCGGGTGTCCGTCGATCACCTTTTCGAGTACATCCCAGACCACATCGTCGCGACGGTCAACCACCTTCTTGGCGCTTTTTACGGTCTTGACGTAACCGCGCTCAATGAGCCGGCGGATGATAAACGGTTTGTACAGCTCCACCGCCATCTCTTTGGGCAGGCCGCATTCGTGCAGTTTGAGTTCCGGTCCGACCACGATCACAGAACGGCCGGAGTAGTCGACGCGCTTTCCAAGCAGGTTCTGGCGGAAACGGCCGCTCTTGCCTTTCAGCATATCGCTCAGCGACTTGAGCGGTCGGTTGTTGCTTCGGACCGCGTTCATTTTCCGCGAGTTGTCGAACAGCGAGTCGACGGCCTCCTGGAGCATGCGTTTTTCGTTGCGCAGGATCACGTCCGGCGCCTTGATGTCGATCAGTCGCTTCAACCGGTTGTTGCGGATGATTACGCGGCGGTACAGGTCGTTCAGGTCGGAAGTGGCAAAACGTCCGCCTTCCAACGGTACCAGTGGCCGCAGTTCGGGCGGGATCACCGGAACGACCCGCATCACCATCCACTCCGGACGGTTTTCGCGGGATTTACTGGCTGTACGGAACGACTCGATGACCTGGAGACGCTTCAGGAATTTCTTTTTCCGCATGGCCGAAGTTTCGTTCTTCACGGACTCGCGGTATTTGTACGCGGACTTGTCCAGCTCGATGTTGGCGAGCAGCGCCTCAATGGCCTCGGCCCCCATCCTCACGACAAATTTGTCCGGATCCTCGTCATCAAGATTGCGATGGTCATCGGGGAGCTGGCCCATGATTTCGTAGTACTCTTCCTCGGAAATCATGTCGCCCACCTTGTACCCGAGATCCCGTGCCAGTCCCGGATGGACCACCACGAAGTTCTCGTAGTAGACGATCTTCTCCAGGTTTTTGGATGAGAGTCCGAGCAGGTACGCGATCTTGTTGGGCATGGACTTGAAGTACCAGATATGCACCACCGGCACACACAGGGTGATATGCCCCATGCGCTCGCGGCGGACGGCCTTTCGGGTCACTTCAACGCCGCAACGGTCGCAGATGATCCCCTTGTAGCGGATCCTCTTGTATTTACCGCAATGGCACTCCCAGTCTTTGACCGGACCAAAGATCTTTTCGCAGAACAGACCGTCTTTTTCCGGCTTGAACGTGCGATAGTTGATGGTTTCAGGATTCAGCACCTCCCCGTTCGACCGCGACAGGATCGATTCGGCCGATGCAAGGGAAACACGAATACTCTTGAAATCTTTTGAGACGGATTCGCTTTTGGTAAACGGCAAGGATGTACCTCCGTTAAATGTTTGAAAAAGTTGTACTGTTCGCTATCGGTGACCGATCGGCCGGCCTATTCAATGCTGACTTCGAGTCCCAGACCCTGAAGTTCCCGTACAAGCACATTGAAGGACTCCGGAGTGGATCCATCCGGCAGATTTTCACCTTTCACGATGGCCTCGTAGACTTTCGAGCGACCTTTTACGTCATCACTTTTTACAGTGAGCATTTCTTTCAGGATGTTGGACGCGCCATAGGCATACAGGGCCCAAACCTCCATCTCTCCGAGACGCTGACCGCCGAACTGGGCTTTTCCACCCAACGGCTGCTGCGTGATCAGCGAGTAGGGACCAATCGACCGGGCATGGATCTTGTCCTCGATCAAGTGGTTCAGCTTGAGCATGTAGATGTAGCCCACCGTAGTCATCTGCTGGAACCTTTCGCCGGTCTGACCGTCGTAAAGGAAGGTGCGGCCGTCCTTCGGAAGGCCTGCTTTTTCCAGCCATCCCTGGATGTCGTCATAGATCGCGCCATCGAATGTCGGGGTCGCAAATGTGACACCGAGCTTTTGTCCGGCCCAACCCAGGATCGTTTCGTAGATCTGTCCCAGGTTCATCCGTGACGGTACACCAAGCGGGTTCAGGACGATGTCGACCGGCGTTCCATCTTCGAGGAACGGCATGTCTTCAGCCGGGACCACCTTGGCCACGACACCTTTGTTTCCGTGACGTCCGGCCATTTTGTCACCCACGCCCAGTTTGCGCTTTTTGGCCACGTAGACCTTGGCCTTCTGAACGATGCCCGGGGGCAGCTCATCTCCGACCTGGATGGAGTATTTCCTGCGTTTCAGATCGGTTTCGAACTGACGGCGCAGATTGCGGTAGTTCAGGAGCAGGGTCACGATATGTCCGTTGACCTTGTCGTCCTGGCACCAGGCCTGACGGCTTTTGAGGATCAGGGGATCGATGCCCTCGAAAATCTGCTTGCGGTACTTTTCGCCTTTGGGGATGACCTCATTTCCGAGGTGGTCGACCACGCCGGGTGATGTTTTATCCTTAAGAAGCTTGTAGATGCGATCGGCCCACTGGGTGTTGAGTTTTGTCACCTGTTCCCGGTACAACTCGTTTTCCCGCTCAACAAGCTCTTTTTCCTCTTTTCTTGAGAGTTGCTCGTCTTTTTTGCGGCTGAAGAGCTTGGTGTCGATGACCACACCGGAAACACCCGGGGGCGTCTTGAGCGAAGCATCTTTCACATCGCCGGCCTTGTCGCCGAAGATGGCCCGGAGCAGTTTCTCCTCCGGTGTCGGATCGGTCTCACCTTTGGGCGTGATCTTTCCGACGATGATGTCGCCGGACTTGATCTTGGCACCGACCCGGATGATGCCGTTTTCGTCCAGGTTCCGGGTGGCTTCCTCGCTCACGTTCGGGATTTCCCGTGTAAGCTCTTCCTCGCCACGCTTGGTGTCACGCACCTGCTGTTCGAACTCCTGGATGTGGATGGATGTGTAGATGTCTTCGGAGACCACGCGTTCGCTGACCACGATGGCATCCTCGAAGTTGTAACCACGCCACGGCATAAAGGCGACCAGCAGGTTGCGCCCGAGGGCAAGCTCCCCGTTCTGGGTTGCACAGCCATCGGCAACGGGCTGGCCTTCGACCACCTTGTCACCTACCTTCACCAGCGGACGCTGGTTGGATGTGGTGTCCTGGTTGGTCCGCTCGAATTTCCTGAGAGGATAACGGACGATTCCGTCATCAAAATGGGCCAGGGATTCCAGTTCGTCGCGGTCGTAGCGGATGTGCACCTCGTTGGCGCTTACGTAGACCACCTCACCGCTTCCCGAGGCAACGATCAGTGCACGGGAGTCACGGGCGGCACGGTATTCCAGTCCGGTTCCGACAATCGGCGGCTCCGGTCTGAGCAAGGGCACGGCCTGACGCTGCATGTTGGATCCCATGAGGGCCCGGTTGGCATCGTCATGCTCGATGAAGGGTACCATTCCCGCGGCAACCGATACGATCTGGTTCGGGGAAATATCCATGTACCGCACTTCATCCGGCGATGCCAGGCCGACGTTGCTGTCCCGGAAGCGGGAGAAGATCAGGTCGTTCTCGAATTTGCTGTCCTTGGTCAGCGTGGCATTTGCCTGTGCAATGATGGTCTCATCTTCCTGTTCTGCGGCCAGGTATTCGATCTTCCGGGAGACACTGCCTTTTTCCACTTTGCGGTACGGTGTCTCGATGAAACCGAAGTCGTTTACCTTGGCATGGACACACAGCGAGGAGATCAGTCCGATGTTGGGTCCTTCCGGGGTCTCGATGGGACACAGACGGCCATAATGCGTGTAGTGGACGTCGCGGACCTCGAATCCGGCGCGCTCTCTTGTCAGACCGCCCGGACCGAGCGCCGACATCCGGCGCTTGTGGGTCAGTTCTGCCAGCGGATTGGTCTGATCCATGAACTGGGAGAGCTGGTTGGTTCCAAAGAAGGTATTGATCACGCTGGAGATGGTGCGTGCATTGACCAGATCCTGCGGGGTGAACTGCTCCGCGTCGCGTGAGTTCATCCGTTCGCGGATGGTGCGGGTCATGCGGGCCAGACCGAGCCCGAATTGCTGGGCAAGCTGTTCGCCCACGGTACGGACCCTTCTGTTGCTGAGGTGATCGATGTCATCCACCTGGGATTTCAGGTCCTTCAGGCGGATCAGTTCCCTGATGATCGCGATGATATCGTTTTTGGTCAGCACCTGCAGATCCAGTGATTCTTCCAGGTGGAGGCGCTTGTTGAGCCGGTACCGGCCCACTTCGCCAAGGTCATAGCGCTTGTCGCTGAAGAACAGCCGGTCCAGCACGGAGCGGGCCGTTTCCATGTCCGGCATGTCGCCGGAACGGATCTGGCGGTACACTTCGGCAAGGGCACTTTCTTCGTCGTAGCTGGTGTCCTTGCGCATGGTGTTGAGGATCACGGATTCTTCGTGATCTTCGTCCCTGGCCTTGAGCACATGGATGCTGGTCACACCGGCATTCTTGAAGGCATTGAAGTCCTCGTCGGTGATCTCGTGATCCCTCGGGAACATGATGTTCCTCCGTTTTGCCTCGGTGACCTCGCCGGTCTCGTCGTCGACCACCTCTTCGACCACATCTTCCACGATATCGGTGGCCAGTTTTCTGCCAATGGCAGTCTTGAAGGCCTTGGCCGTCTTGATGCTGATTTCGTCCGACAGATCGAAGATGCTGAGGATGTCATAATCTGTGGAGTAGCCCAGGGCGCGCAGCAGCGTGGTGACGGGAAGTTTCTTTTTCCTGTCGATGTAGGCCCAGAGTACGTCGCGGATGTCCGTGGTCAGTTCGATCCAGGATCCCTTGAACGGAATCACACGGGCAGAGTAGAGCTGGCTGCCGTTGGGATGCAATGACTGGCCGAAGAAGACTCCGGGTGAACGGTGGAGCTGGCTTACGATGACACGCTCCGAGCCGTTGATGATGAACGTACCGCTATCGGTCATCCAGGGCAGATCTCCGAGGAAGACCTCCTGCTCGATGGTCTCGCTGGCATCATCACCGGGATCGGATGAAGACAGTCTAAGTTTTGCTTTCAGCGGAAGCGCATAGGTCAGACCCCGCTCCTGGCACTCTTCTATGGAGTATTTCGGAGTATCGACGGAGTAGTATATGAACTCCAGCGTACTCTGTTCCCGTGTGTCCTGAATCGGGAAATGCTCCATGAAGATTTTCTGCAGGCCTGATTCATCCCGATCTTCGGGGTCGATGTCCCATTGCGTAAAACGGCGAAAGGATTCAAGCTGGACATCGAGAAAATCGGGGTAGTCTAATATATTCTGGGTGCGAGCGAAGGATATGCGTCCGGTATGCGTTTGGATGGCGTTGCTTTTACTCAAGGCTACCTCGTCCTTAGTTTGTGGATGTGCGCACACGATTTGAAGGAACAACCGTG
>SKWQ01000233.1 GCA_007128855.1 Balneolales bacterium | reverse complement strand
TATTTATCTGGTGAGTGATGAGCGCAACCGGCTCTATCACCTTGATCTGCCGCATCCCATTCTGCGGTTGCCTGCTGCCCGGGAAAAACATCCGATGACGCAACAGAAATAACTCAAATATTCGAGGAATATGACGGAAGCGTTCGTTGCCAAATAAAAAAGAGAAAAAAGAAATACTGCCGGAACCGCAAAATGGCATTACGGTCCCGGCAGCATTTGGACTTTTTTCACCTGTTTAAATCAAATAAGATTCATATGGTCAGAATGAGTTCACATGACAGGATTTGATCATGCTCCTGTGAGTCAGCCGGAGGCTGTCATGTTCATTTCATGAAGATTTAGTTCAACTGAAGTCCACCGCCATTTGACGGGTAGGCGCCAAGATCGGCACTGGGCTGCATGATCGTAGGAGCGGCATCACCGGTAAGGGTAAAGGTAACAGGGACCGGGTAAAAATTTGTCCGCCCGGATCCAATGGCGGGGGAGCCGCTTTGCAGCCTGAAATCCCAGGGCGAAGCAATATTCATTTCCAGAGGTTGGGGTTCACCGGCGTTGTAGTTATCCATGGAGTAGCGATCGATATCATAGTTGACAAACAGGGGATTGTAATCCCCCGGATCTCCGAAGTAGTTACTACCACCCATTACTTGTAGGGTAGAACCCTCGGAGTAGGTGGGAATAAATTCCTCGGCCATCTCCTCAAAGACGTTTAGGATGATAAACTCATTGCCATAGATCCGGAAAGCTGGTTTTATGCCGTCCACTCGCTGGAAGACCTGCAGGCGCAATTTCCGGGCGCCCTGGAAATCCTCATCACATGGCTTAAGAACTACAAGGGGAGAAGGCGTCATGGAAATACAGTATGCCGGGGACGGAGCAGAAGCCATGGAACTGCTGGAGAAGTCCATGCGTACCTATGAACGTATCTATGGCATAAGGGTCGAGGGCTCTTTCTGAAAAAATTCTTCTAAATTTCCTATCTTATGAGCTTTTTGACAGCGATTGCAAGAGTGTTTGGAACCTGACACTTTGTCCATGGCCTGCCATTGCATGCCACTTTCAAATAAGCAGAGTAGCAATTTTCAATGCTGAAACTCTTTGAAAACAAAAGGATTCTTGATCATGTCTGAATCACACTGACTTACTTGTACACCATGTTTTACATTGGTAGATATATGTTCCGATCCGTTCTTTTTTTTCTTTTGATGATATCCAATGGCGTGATATACGGCCAGCAACTGGTCGTGGATGAAGCCGAAACATCCGAATACCGGGGCTTCCAGCTGGAGGCCTGGCTGGGAACCGAAGAGTCCTGGATCCTTCCGGTATTCAGCCCGGTTGGGAGGCTTGAACTGGTCGCCGGGGCAGTGATCACGGACGATGAGACGTTCGCCGTTACCGAAGCCAAGTACATGTTCCGGGCGCCGGCAAACAACCGCGCCGGATTCGGGCTTGTTGCCGGAACGCTGATCGCACCGTTCGGGGAATTCTACTCCTACATCCCGGTCACGTTTCCGCTGCTGGATGAGCGTGCTGTCCTGCATGGCAATCTCGGATACATGCTGGAACGTCACGATGAGCAGCACGGAGACCACACCCATACCCGCGATGACCATCTGCTTACATGGGGCGTACGGGCCGATATCGCCGCATTCGGTCCGGTTTCCCTTCTGGGGGAACTGTTTGGAGAAAACAGCGACAGGCCCGATTTCCAGGTGGGTTTTCGCCTGGAACTGCTGCCAGATCTGCTGGAAATGGACTTCACCTACGGCAACAGCTTCAGCCGGCAGAGCAGCGGCCTTGGCTTTATCGTGGGAGTGGCGTGGACCCCGCCGCCTTTGCGCTGATCTGAGCATCACCGACAGATAGCATTGCTCTCGGATTGGTACATCCATGGAACACTATGCCAACGGCATTACTGACCCAGCGGAAACATGTTGGGCATGCGCGGCGACGGTCGGATCGAAGGCTCGAACGTTCCTTCGCTCAAAAAACGCTGAATATCCTGCTGCATGAGCGTGTATTGGGAAACGGCAGCGGCCTTTGCTGCGGATACTCTGCCCGAATTGCCTGCGGAACCCGATACGGTTTCCAGAATGGCGTCGATCTGACCGGAAATTCGGCCAAGTTCCCACTCGGCGGCGGCACGGGCTTCGGCAACCGTCTGGTTGTTGCCGGCGGCCTCCATCAGCGCTTCCACGTACATCCGCTGCACGATCCGGCGGATGGCCGGACGGGTTTCCGCTTCCAGCCAGCGGGCCAGGGTCCTCGAATTATCAGGTCCGAACACCTCTCCGGTCACGGTACCGAGCACCTCCTCAAGGGTAGGCAGGTCCGGATCTCGGTCAGCAAACGCGATCAGCCGCGCTGTCCGGCGGGGCTCGAGCAGCTCAGAAAAGATGCGCGCGGACAGGGACCTGACAAACTCAAGCTGGTCGGCTGCCGGGGTGGCCGGACTCGAAAACGAACGATCGCTCTCCGAATAGCCCCAGGGGGCAGGCGCCATCAGTTCGAGGATACGCTCGGGTACGGCAAGTTCTTCCGTATGCAGCGCCGTCAGCAGGGTCTGAAGCGCCTCGCGCTGTTTTTCTGCCGGTATGATCTGCGTGGGCACCTGTCCGTCGCCGCGAAGCGCATAGCGGAACTCCATCCCCCCGATGTATTTTGTGACCGAGGAGAGCAGGAAGCGGTGCATGACGTAAATGGGGACGAACCGCTCCCGAAGCAGGAACAAAGGCTCACCCTCCCGGATGGCCCGTTCGTCGAAGTTCTCCATCAGGAACCGGCGGACCTCCAGGGACTCTTTGAGTTCCGTAATCGGATCTTCGGCGAGCGCCCATGCCTGTACCTGTGGATGCGATCCGAAAGGACGGGTATGCGGGGCGCTGATGTGGTAAAGTCCGTTTTCGAGACCCTCCTGGATGATGGCTTCCAGGCCGGCCGCTTCCTGTTCGGGATCAAACTGGGTATATCCCCAGCGGATGGACAGTGTGTCGAAAGCCCCGGGGCCGGGAGCGTAGGCGCGGCTGAGGTCCAGTTTGCCGTCGCGAAGTTGCACATGGGCACCGGGATAGTCCATGATGGAGGCGCGGCCCATGCTTTCGGCGGCAAAATTGTGTGCGAGGCCAAGTGTGTGGCCAAGTTCGTGGGCGGCGTGCTGCCGGCGGCGCGACATCACGAATTCCTCTGCATCAATTTCCGGATCCAGCGTGGCCATCCATTCAAGGGCGCCTTCGGCATCAGCGGCACCAAGCGATTCGAGGGAACCGAAGCCGCTGCTTTCCGGAGCACCGGATTCCAATGCGGGTATGAAACCGGCGTACTGGTTGAAGTTCACAAGCGAACGGTGCGAATCCATCCGCACGGCCGCTTTGATGATCTCCCCGGTGCGTGGATCGCGGAAGGTGGGACCAATGGAGGCGCCGGCTTCGGACCGGTGCACCCACATGACGACATTGTAGCGTGCATCCATCGGGTCCATATCCTCCGGCATATCCTTAAGCACAAATGCGTTACGGAAACCGGCGGCCTCAAAGACCCCGTTCATCCACTCCATGCCTTCACGGAAGGCGGTGCGGTAGGGTTCGGGGATGGCGGGATCCATGTAATAGGTGATCGGTTCCACCGGATCGGAGATTTCCGCCCCGGGATCCTTTTTTTCGAGTCGGTGCCGCACGGCATATCGGGTGATCAGGTCTTCGTCGAACCCTTTGGAGTAGTCATGGAACGAGATGTTGAGGTACCCGCCCCTGGGATCGTATTTACGCGGACGGAATCCATTGTCCGGCAGCCTGACCAGCGAGTGGTGCTGGCGCATGGTGACGGAGCGGCCGTCGGGGGCGTGCCGGCGGATAGCCCATGCCGGACTGTCCGATGTCAGTGTGATCGCCGCTTCGATCTCCGTGTTCTTCGGGAAGGCCTTGGTGCGCGGCAGGTAGATGTAGCTGCGGGAGGTTTCCACCCGGTACGTCCCGAGGTTGCTGCCGCGGAAGAGGCGGCGCACATCGAAGGCATCGGTGAGGAAGTAGGATGTGGCGTCAATGAGGTAGCGGCCGTCCTGCTCTGCCGCAATGTCAAACGAACCGACCACCGAAACGGGGAAAGATTCCTCGACGGAACGGGCCATGTGCGGGTTGTCCGGGTCGGTGGACACAAATCGGTGGTTTATGAGGATGAAATGGATCTTCGGGCCGACCCGTTCGAAGCGCGCAAGATGTTCGTCGCCCACCTGTGCGCGGTCGAGCCGGGGGCCGTTCATGCCTCCGCCCGTGCCGGTACCGATCAGGTAGAGGAACTCCTCGCCCATCATGTTTTCCGGAATTTCAAGGAAAAGCCGTCCCCGCTGATCATCCCAGTAGAGGGGGAAAAATCCGTCCTGCTTTTCAAAGGAACGGGTGAACGAGGTGATTTCGGGCCACTGTGACCGGAGTGCGGTCTGTTCGGGACTGTTTGCCGTGGATGGTGCTGCCTGTTCAGCCGAGGTGTGCGCGCAGGAAAAAAGCAAGGCAGCGCAGAACATGAGGGACAGGAGGGGGCGCATGCCGGATGTGCTTCGGAGTTTCATGTGTTTAAATTATTTTGATTCATATCGTCAGATAGAATGTCCATGACGTTTTTAATCATGCTCATGTGTGCCAGCCGGTGGCTGTCATGCTCGTTT
>SKWQ01000202.1 GCA_007128855.1 Balneolales bacterium | reverse complement strand
GCACCGGTTGGTCCTTGCCGGGTAAACCGGTATCCTTCTGTTTCGGAACAGCCGGTCGGCTGCCTGGTGTATCATACCGATCACCGATGGTACGCATCCGGATCGCTTCCTCCACAGCTCCTTGCCCTTGCAGGCATCTGAACAATGACAAACACGAATTACGACATATCTGCAAAATCTTCACGAAGTGTGGCTTTCTGCACACTGGGTTGCAAACTGAACTTTGCTGAAACCTCCACGCTCAAGCGACATTTCAGCGGGATGGATTTTGAGATCCTGCCCTTTGAGGACACGGCCGATGTCTATGTCATCAACACCTGCTCTGTCACGCAGGATGCCAACAGGGACTGCAGAAAAGCCGTACGCCGCGCCCAACGACGCAACCCCGGGGCATTCATCGTAGTGACCGGCTGCTACGCCCAGCTCGAACCGGAGGAAATCGCCGCTATCGATGGCGTGGACCTGGTCGTGGGTGCACGGGACAAATTCGATATTCTGGCACTTGCAGGAAACTTCGAAAAACCCGACCAGACCATCATCCACCGGACCGATGTGAACGAAGCGGTCGATTTCCACCATGCATTCTCCGCAAATGACCGCACCAGGGCCTTTTTGAAGGTGCAGGACGGATGCGACTACAAATGCAGCTTCTGTACCATCCCCCTCGCCCGCGGAAAAAGCCGGAGCCCCTCCATCAGCGAGGTGGTGGATAATGCCCGAAGCGTCATCGCGGATGGATATCGCGAAATCGTGCTGACCGGAGTGAACGTCGGGGATTTTGGCAGGCAATACGATGAGACATTTCTGGATCTGCTGGTTCAGCTGGACCAATTGCCCGGAATGGATCGCATCCGGATTTCATCCATCGAGCCCAACCTGCTCACCGATGAGATCATTGCATTTGTGGCCAGCTCAAAAACGGTGCAGCCGCACTTCCACATTCCCCTTCAAAGCGGATCGGACGAGATCCTTCAGCTCATGAAACGCCGGTACCGGACAGATCTCTACCGCAGCAGGGTCGAAACCATCCTTGATCTGATGCCAGATGCATGCATCGGCGTGGATGTGATCACCGGCCACCCCGGAGAGACGGACGGACACTTCCGCACCACCATGGCATTCCTGCAATCCTTGCCCGTTGGATACCTCCACGTATTCACCTATTCTGAAAGGCCCAACACCACGGCGCTGGAACTGCACGGTGACGTACCCAAAAAGGTGCGCAAGGAACGGACCCATAAACTGAGGCGCGTCTCCGAACAGAAGCGGTTTGAGTTCGACAGCCGGTTCCTCGGAACGGTTCGGCCCGTGCTCATGGAGCAGGAAATTAATGACGGCAGGATTTTCGGCTGGACCGATAACTATATCCGCGTATCCCTGCCACACGACCCGTCACTGATCAACAAAATCATATATTGCCGGTTGGATGCGCGTAACCCTTCCCATGCCGTTCTGGGCACCTTGACGGTTAATACTCCGGAATCCCACCCCGAATGGAAACAAATGGGTGCCACCGCCACAGGAATGGTCAATGCTGGACCCTGAATGCGGTTGGTTTCAACGGGACATATAAATCACACCATCAAAAAGTTACCTGACATATGTCAAATCACAACAAGGAATTGAGCAGGCAAACCAGGGGAAATGAGGAGGTGACCGGAGAAACCGATGCCAGTGACAGCGGGCAAAAGCAGGATTTGCCAGAAGAGGGCTCGCTGTTCCGTTCAGTCCGTGAATTTCTTGCAAGCGAAGAAGAGACATACGGCCGGTTTGAGATCCCGGAACCGCCCCATGACGCCAAATCGGCCCCAGAACATTCCGACGCTTCATCAGATGATGGTTCGGGTAGTATTTCGGGAAGTATATCGACTGAAACGCAGGTCTCAAACACCGAAGCCGATTATATGAATACCGGTTTGACCGGCACAACCCCTGCAGAAAACTCCGGCCCGGCCGCCGCCCGGACTCTCGATGAACTCTTCGAGATTTGCCTTGCCGCTGAAGTGCTGCGCACTGATCTGGCTGACACGAGGCTGGTTTTCGGTACCGGGAACCCGGATGCCGACCTCATGCTCATTGGCGAGGCGCCCGGATTCCAGGAGGACAAAGAGGGCGAGCCGTTCGTTGGGAAAGCGGGTCAGCTTCTCAACAAGATCCTTGAGGCCATCTCCTTCCGGCGGGAGGATGTCTACATTGCCAACATCCTGAAGCACAGGCCGCCCAACAACAGGGATCCCCATCCAGAAGAACGCGAACGCAGCCTCCCCTACCTCTACCGTCAGATTGAGCTCATCCAGCCGAAGCTCATCCTTTGCCTTGGCCGCATATCGGCACAGACGCTCCTCAATACCACTGAGCCGATGAAGAACCTTCGCGGAAGGTTCCATCCGTTCCAAAACGGAGCGGAGCTCCTTGTCACTTTCCACCCAGCCGCGCTGTTGCGCAACCCCGCATGGAAACGGGACACCTGGGAGGATGTCCAACTCCTTCGCAAGCGATATGACGAATTGACAGGCAAACAAGGGTGAGATTTTTCGAACCGGACTAAGCACTCGTCCTGTTTTTTTTATACCTTTTCATTCCGCTCTGAGTTCGGCTGCAAATGCGTTGCCTGTCATCAGAAAAGGTTTCGGCCAAGTGGGTCCAGCCACCCGGAAAAGTCCCTGTTATAGATCGTTATCATATTGCATTTCTTATCGTTATGGCGAACAAAGAACAAAAAAAGCCCAACCGGACAGACAGCTATGCGCAGCTTGAGTCACAGGGACGCATACCTCCGCAGGCCGTTGAGATAGAGGAAGCCATACTGGGCAGCATGCTTATCGAAGAACAGGCTGCTTCGGTAGCCATTGAGATGCTGGAAACGGACGATTTTTACAAGCCGGCGCACAGGCATATTTATGAAGTGCTCACCAAACTTTATGAGCGCGACAATCCGCTGGACTTGCTAACGGTTGAAAATGAGTTGCGGGACAGGGACCTGCTGGAAACGATCGGTGGAAGCAGATACCTCACGGAGCTGACGAGATCGGTCAGTTCGGCAGCGAACATCGAGTATCATTGCCAGATCGTTGCGGAAAAGGCGTTGAAAAGACACTTGATCCTGAGCTGTTCCGATATTATCCAGGATGCCTACGACAGCACCAGCGATTCCTTCGAGGTGCTGGATGGCGCCGAACAGCGGATCTATGATATCACCAATGCCAAGGCACGGGGTGGCAACAGGGCACTTGTCGATATCCTGAAAACTACGATATCCTATCTGGAGGAAATCCGGGGCAAGAAGCAGGGCATTACCGGTGTGCCAACCGGGCTTGATGTTGACAACATTACAGCCGGCTGGCAGAAAGGCGACCTGATCATCATTGCCGCCCGTCCATCCATGGGGAAAACGGCGTTCACGCTTACCGTTGCAAGGAACGCCGCCCTGAACCAGGATCCCGAAAAGAGAACGCCGGTTGCCGTCTTCAGTCTTGAGATGTCGGATCAGGCTCTTGTACAGCGACTGTTGACCATGGAAGCCCGCGTCGATGCCCAGAAGGCACGAACGGGCAAGCTCGATGACAACGAGTTCAAGAAACTCCTGGAAGCGGCCGGCCGGTTGCACACCGCACCTATTTTCATTGATGACACGCCGTCCATCAGTATCATGGAACTCCGGTCGAAGTGCCGCAGGCTCAAGAGCGAACACGGAGTGGGACTGATCGTCGTCGACTACCTCCAGCTGATGACAGGCATGCAGAACGACCGGCAGAACCGCGAGCAGGAAATAGCCGGTATTTCGCGAGGCCTGAAGGCATTGGCCAAGGAAATCGATGTGCCCGTGATCGGCCTTTCACAGCTCAGCCGGGCGGTGGAACAGCGGGGCGGTGATAAGCGCCCGCAACTCAGTGACCTGCGCGAATCGGGATCCATCGAGCAGGATGCTGACGTTGTCTGTTTTCTCTATCGTCCGGAGTACTACAAGATCACCACGGACGACCAGGGCAATTCAACCGAGGGGGTCGCGGAGCTCATCGTCGGCAAGCAGCGGAATGGTCCGGTCGGCACCGTGAGCCTGCAATTCATCAAGCAGTATGCCCGGTTTGAAAACCTGTCCCGTGCTTATGGGGATCCCTCCTATTTGGCGTCTGACCCCTCTGAGGGTGCCGAACGTCTCACCGAAGTGACCCAGGGCGATGACTCAGGCGAACGAAGAGCCCGGAAAACGGGCTTTACCCCGCCTCCCGACGACGAGGAAAGTCCTTTCTGATATACTCAAATATCCTGTCGTATTTTGTGATGATGCGGCTCCAGTCCAACTCGCGGTTGATTGATTGCAGCGTGGCGAGTGGCAGCCTTTTATGGGTGCCGTCCAGAAGTTTCTTCATCTTCCGGAACAGATCCGTCTCATCATCATAGAAAACCGGACCATGCAGCAACGGTTCCTGCAGGGCTTTGGGAATAAGTTCGGGATAGGTCAGACTGCGGGGCAATACGGGATGGCAGCCGCAATACACGGCTTCCATGACAGCCGTACAGAAAAATTCATGCTGTGACGTGGAGACCACAAAATCCCCTCTCTGCAACAAGTTAGCATATTGCTCGGTATTCTCCACAAAGCCGTAATGCAGGATGCGGCTGCCGTATCTTTTCCAGGCCTGTTCGAACAACCCGGACTGGTCGTGATGATGGTCGCCGGCAAAGATGAGGTCAAAGGCACACTCGGCATCATCCAGTTTGTCGATGACACGAAAAAACTTCCCGGGGTCTTTGTCGAATGACCAGCGCTGATTCCACACCACGACCGGCCTTGTATTAGGGGGTCTCATCTTTCTCATTTTTACGGCTTCATCAAACGCCATCAGATCCAGTCCCGGATACAACAAATCAGCTTTTGCTGAAATCTTTCCTATGGATTCTGACTGCTGATAATCCGGGAACCGGGCAAGCAGACCTGGCAATGCATCCAGGAATGATTTTTTATGAAAATCGGAATTAAAGTATACATAATCCGCTGCCAGTACACTCAGGTAGTTGATATAGCAGTAGGTGATGTCGCGTTCTTCGTTTTCAGGAACCGGCTGGGTCAGTTGGTTTTCATGCATGTACAGAACGATTGGCACATTAGCAAAACGCGGGTTGGTGAGTGCAATGAAGGCCGGGAGATTGGTCATGCTGCTGGCAAAGACCAGGTCGATATCCTCCATTATCGCGTCGGTTTTTTCCGCAAGTGTGACGGCACCGCCGCTCATCCGCCACTTCCAGTGGCTGCCGATCATGGTGGCCGTGAATATGCGGTGACGGGAATGTTCGCGCAACCCTTCAATGAAGGCCCGGTGGGATCCACCAAGGAATGGCTCGACCAGAAGGATGTTCATATGATATCAGTATGCAAGATGCCAGTTTTCTTCGAATACGTCATCATGCCGGATCACTTCCGCTTCCTGAAGATACTCCAGTATCATGTCGCCGACGGAGCGGTCAATGGTCATCAGGACAGGAGCATCCTGCAGCATATCGAAGCCGCCTCCGCCTTCGGCTCTGTAAGAGTTGATGGCAATGGTAAACCGGTCATCGTCACCTACCGGGGTATCGTTATAGGTCAGTTTGGTGACCCGCTCCCCCGGAGGGTTTCTCAGGTCAAGGACATAGGATACGCCCGCCAGCATGTCAAAGTTGAAGCCGGGCCATCCTCTGTTGACGACAGGATTCCCCTGTTCATCGGTTTCACTTGTGTAGTATTGTGATGTGTGCTCAAGAAAACTGCGGATCTGTGCTCCGGAAATCTCCAGCTTGTAAAGGGTGTTGAAGTAGGGATATAGCAGGGCGATGTCACCTCTGGTAATGGCTCCCGGTCCGAATGAGACGGAAGTGTTGAAAGCTGCTGCCGCAGAGAGCTGTGCGCCGGTCTGCTTTTTCTGAACGGTCTGGATCAGGTCAATGACAGGGGTATCTCTTCTCCTTGCATCCGTGGCAGACCAGGTATCATCCGTATGAGCCATGGGTTCCGTCACAAAACGGACGACATCCTCGTGTGCCTCAAGGGTCAGTTCCACGATTTCGTGATGCTCCTCCACCCTCTCCGCGGAGTGGTTGGAAGTTGAAATGTCGACAACGCGGACCGTTCCGGTGGAATCACGTGTCATCTTCATTTCGGCGACGCCCAAATGGGATGCCCAGCGTCCGGGTTGAATGACCCCGACTTCCCGCCCGTCAGATCCCCGCAGGACGACATCATCAATAGTACGGTGGGTGTGACCCAGTACGAGCAGATCGACACCCGGGACCTGCTCCCCAACGGCTCTGCCGAAATTTTCCTCGCCGAGGCCATCACGCTGGTAGCTGCTGCTGCCCTCCAGTCCGGAATGTGCCAGTACGATCACCACCTCGGCCTGGTGATCCTCACGAACTTTGCCGACAAATCGCCGGGCTGCTTCCAATCCGTCCCCGAAATCGAGTACACCTTCCACACGAGACCTGTCCCATACCGCGGAACCCGGCGTGGTCAACCCGACGACAGCGACCCGGACGCCGGCAACATCCCTGATGATATATGGTGCATAGGCCGGGTCATCGGTACCATGATGATAGATATTGCCGCCAAGAACGGGGGTCCCGGTCTGCGCAATCTGCCTGTCCAGATACTCCAGTCCGAAATTGAATTCATGATTACCCAGCACAATAGCATCGTACCGCATGTGGTCGGCAGCCGCAAGGAACGGATAGTGACGTTCCTGCGGATCGTGCAGGGCGAAATATTCGGCAAAGGGATTGCCCTGAAGCCAGTCTCCTGCATCCAGCAGTATTGTATTCGGGTGGAACGTGCGCACAGAGTCAACCAGCGATGCGACCTTTGACAGCGCATAACCCGGTTCAACCTGATCCCGGTAGTAATCCCATGCCCTTACCCATCCGTGCACGTCGGTCGTTGCCATAACGGCGATGCTGACGGTATCGCCTTCGGCCAGTGGCACAGATAGGGGGCTTTCCGTTTCACGTTCCTGACCGCAACTGCTCAGGACAGCCACCAAAAGCAGTACAGTCAAAATCAGGGCAAAGGTATTCCACTTGCCCGTTCCGACTTCTGACGGCAGCGGTTTTTTTATCAGCTTCATGATCGACAGGTTGACTTCAGGATATCATATTTATTTCAGATCACCGTTCCGTCTTTGATGATTCCGTTTTTTTCAACCACAATGATTCCATCTACAATGGAGTAGTTTTCATTTCTGGTATTTTCCAGGTGATCGCCGCCAACAATGCGGACATCGTTACCGATTCGGGCGTTTTTATCGATAATGGCGCGCTCGATATGGCAACCAGCTCCTATGCCACGCGCGGGCATGTCCGGATTGGATTCAGTGAGTTCTTCAATGGACGGGTAGAAATCGTTACCCATCATGATGGATTCCTTAACCACACTCTTCGGACCGATCCGGGAGCGGATTCCAATAACCGAGTGAAAAATGGATTCGGCCTCAATCACACATCCTTCAGCAATCAGGGAGCGATCCGTAGTGGTCCCGAATATCTTCGTCGGCGGGAGCAGCCTTGGCCTGGTAAATATTTTTTTTCCAGTAGCGTACAGATCAAACTGTGGCATTGGATCTGCCAGTTCAAGATTGGCGTCATAGAAAGACCGTATGGTTCCTATATCGGTCCAGTAACCGGTGTACTTGTAACTGGCCACACCCATTTGTGATTCAATCGCTTTGGGGATGATCTCTCTTCCGAAATCAAGAGCTTCCGGATTATCGTTGATAAGACTCCATAGCGTATCCTTATTGAAGATATAGATGCCCATGGAGGCGAGGTAGACTTTTCCCAGCGCTTTCATTTCATCCGGTACCTGTGACTCCCAACCGGAAAGCTGTTCAAGTGTGGGTTTTTCAATGAAACTTTCGATCATTCCCTTGTCATCCGTTTTCATGATACCGAACCCGGTGGCATCATGAGAGTTGACGGGGATGGTTCCGATGGTAAGCTCCGCATTGTTCTCTTCGTGAGCCTGCATCATATGCCGGTAATCCATCTGGTAGAGCTGGTCTCCGGACAGGATCAGGACCTTGTCGGCGCGGTGGTTTTGCAGGTAGCGAAAGGTTTGCCGCACGGCGTCCGCCGTTCCCTGATACCACTGATGCGAACTGGGAGTCTGTTCTGCCGCAAGGATATCAACAAATCCTCTTGAGAAAGCATCGAAGTGAAATGTGTTTTTTACATGCGAATTCAGGGAGGCAGAGTTGAATTGGGTGAGAACATAGATCTGGCGGATGTCCGAGTGGAGGCAATTGGAAATGGGAATGTCCACAAGACGATACTTTCCACCTACCGGAACGGCGGGTTTCGATCTGTTTTTAGTAAGCGGAAACAGACGGCTTCCAGCTCCGCCACCCAGGATAACAGCTATGGTTGATTCCATCATGGTTACTTCTCCTTGATTAATGATTTGTACATGTTGACATACTTTTCTGCTGAGCTATGCCAGGAAAAATCTTTGGATATCGCCCTTTTCTGCAATTCATTCATCAATTGACTGTCATGATATAATGCAGCGGCACGCTGGAGGGCATGGTAGGCATCGTCCTGGCTGAAATAGTTGAACAGGATTCCGTATCCGTCGGGTTGGGAAAAATCCTGCACCGTATCCCGCAGCCCCCCGATGCTTCTGACAATGGGAAGAGTGCCATATCTCATGGCGTACATCTGATTGAGCCCGCATGGTTCCACCCGCGAGGGCATGATCAGAAAGTCGCTGCCGGCGTACATGCGGTGAGCCAGCTCCTCGTTGTAGGTAAGTGAAGCATCAAAGAAATTCACATAGTGGCTTTTCATATCCCTGAACCTGGTGTGGAGCCAGGGCTCCCCGGTGCCAAGCAAGAGGAAACTGCCCTTGAGTCCGGTCTCCAGATACCGTACGATCAAATCCGGAAGGAGATCGGCCCCCTTTTCTTCTACAAGCCTGCCGATGAAGGAAAACAGGGGCAGTGCCGGATCAAATCCGAATTCACTGCAAATCCACTCCTTATTCTTCGACTTGCCTTCCGGAAAGGTTTTAGGGCTAAAGTTGTCCACGATCAGCGGATCCGTCTCCGGGTTCCAGACATCGGTGTCGATGCCGTTTATGATGCCATGCGATTTCATTTGCTCGTAGGAGAGCAGGGATTCAAGACCTTTGCACGAGTGCTGCAATTCATGAAGATAGGATTCCGAAACGGTAGTGATGTTCCACGCGGTTCGGATTCCGGCAGACAGGGCGTTCATCCGGCCATTCCAGTAGAGAAAGCCCTCCCGTTCCGGTTCAATTTTCGGGAGCAGATAGCGCTTGCCCGAATCGTACCAGCCCTGGTAGTGTCCGTTGTGAATGGTCAATACCGACGGAATGGACCGGAATTCATGATACACCGGGGAACTGGTCATCAGAAACGGGATGAGCGCCGTGTGATGGTCGTGGCAATGGATGATATCCGGTTTTTTACTGAAGGATTTGAGCCAGTCCAGCACGGCAATCTGAAATGATGCGAAACGCTCGAACTCATCCCAATAAGGGAAATCGCTCTGGGGGTCGATGTAGATGCCAGGTCGGTCGAGCCTGCCGGGGATATCAACGAGATACAACGGGAAACCGAGCACACCACCTGCTTCCCGGACAATCCGGTATTCGAAACGCTCATCCCCCATGTGGGCAACACCGCTGTGCACGGTATCCAGTTGATGGTTTCGGACCCACTCGATGTCGAAGTGGGGCATCACGACCCATGAATCGACGTCAAATTCCTGTAAATACTTTGGGAGAGCGCCGACGACATCGGCCAAACCTCCGGCTTTTGCTACCGGATAACATTCAAAACTGATGTGGAGTACCTGCATGTGAAACTATCTGCTATGATATTCGTAGAAGCTGTTTTTATTGCCATTGAGTACGAAACTCCAATGCGACATTGCCATTGTCAGGCTTTATGTTGTCCAATTGAAATATCGAAAAATGCATTCAATTACAGGTATATAAGAAATTCAAAGACTATCTTACAAACTTTATTTTCCGATTGACCATAATCACAGATACTACAATAACAGTGATTTTTCATGAGTGATTCCATAGTTGAATTTGAGGGTGTGACCAAGCAGTTCGGTGATTTCCGTGCAGTGGACAATGTCAGTTTTGATGTAAACCAGGGGCGGATTTTTGGATTGCTCGGACCTAACGGAGCCGGCAAGACCACCAGTATACGAATGCTCACCTACATACTGAAACCGGATTCCGGCAGTATCAGGCTCTTTGGAACGCCGGTGGGATCCGAAACCCAGGCCCGCCTGGGATATCTGCCGGAAGAACGTGGCCTGTACAAGAAAATGAAAGTTGGAGAACAACTGATCTATCTTTGCCGTCTGCGCGGTCTTACACGCCAGGATGCCCGACAGCGGATCCGTCTCTGGCTGGAACGTTTTGATGCCTACGGCTGGATCGGAAAAGAGGTTGGGGAGCTTTCCAAGGGGATGCAGCAAAAAATCCAGTTTGTGGCAACGATTGCTCACGATCCCGATTGCCTGATTTTTGACGAACCGTTCAGCGGGCTTGACCCCATTAACAGTGAAATGCTGAAAGAGGTAATACTGGAACTTCGGGATGCGGGAAAGACCATTTTTTTTGCCACGCACAGAATGGAACAGGTGGAACAACTCTGTGATGACATCGCCCTGTTTCACAATGGGAAACTGATCCTGAACGGGAATCTTGACCAGATCCGCTCCTCCTACGGGCACAACAGCATCCGGCTGCGTTTCACCGGCGATAGTCGTTTCCTGTCTGAGTTGCAAAACGTCAGGATCAACAACCGGTCCACGAACTTTGCAGAGATCCGGCTGCTGGATGGCGCAGACGACCAGGCCATCCTGAGTCAAGCGCAGCAACACGTCCGTGTCCAGGGATTCGAGCTTGTCCAGCCAAGCATCCAGGAAATATTCATCGATTCGGTCTCCGGGGAGGTACAGGGATGATACAAAAAGAAAAGTTGCTGCTGATCATTCAACGCGAGTATATGACGCGGCTCAAGAGCAAGATATTCATCGTATCGACCATACTGGCCCCGGTTGTCATGATACTGCTTCTGGTCCTGCCAGCCGTTATCCAGACCATGTCCGGTGATCGGGTACGACAGTTCCTGGTCTATGATGAAACCGGTATAATCGGAACGGAAATGGTAGCAAGTGACTCGGCCTACTACCGCATGGCCGAAAACACACCTGATGAGCTTCGGGAATCCCTTATGCGGGGCGAGATTGAGGGCTATCTGGTAGTTCCGCATGAAGTACTGGATGGTCAGGGGAAGGCTGTTTTCTATCATGGCGGGACGGCCGGGATGTCGGTCACCTCGCGCATCCGGTCCGATCTGCAGCAAATTGTCAGGAATATCCGGCTGGATCGGATTGAGGCATCAGAAGAAGTAAAGCAGATCCTAGCCGATCGTGTGCAGACAGAAAACCTTACCATAACCGCCGAAGGTGAAGAAGCCGCCGACAGTGGATTTTACATGTTTCTTGGATTTATCATGGGTTTCATTATCTACGGTGCCATGTTTGGCTATGGGGCAGTCATAATGCGCAGTGTCATGGAAGAAAAGACAAGCCGCATCGTGGAAGTCATCGCCTCATCGGTCCGGCCGTTTGAATTGCTCATGGGCAAGGTTATTGGAGTAGCGTTGTTGGGGCTAACGCAATTCGCCATCTGGGCTGTAGCCGGTGCCCTTCTGATGGTTGCAGCCGGTCCCGTGATCTCCCTGTTCATGGGTTCCGGTCCGGAAACGGCCCAGGCGGCTGAGGCTGCTTCCGATGTGGCTGCATTCAGCATCCCTCCCATCGGACCCATGATATGGATCGGCTTTGTACTGTTTTTCCTGCTGGGCTTTTTGATTTACAGCTCGCTTTTTGCCGCTGTAGGATCCGCAGTAGATCAGGAATCGGACAGCCAGCAGCTCCAGCTACCCATCATCATGCTGATCATCATCCCGCTGATGTTCCTCTTCCCTGTGTCAGATGACCCGGCTTCAACTCTGGCTGTCACTTTATCGATGGTGCCTTTCTTTGCCCCGATACTCATGCCGGTGCGCATGGCTGTGCTTCAGGTCCCCTTGTGGCAATTCGGCCTGACCATTGTACTGATGATCATGACCTTTGTCGTACTGATCTGGATGAGCTCCAGGATTTATCGCACGGGAATACTGATGTATGGCAAAAAGGCCAGTTTCAGGGAATTGTGGAGATGGGTACGGGAGAAATGATAATCCGGTCCTTTTCCCATTGAGTGGAGCCGGATTGGATGTTCCTTTCTAATTGAGACTGATCGGATTGCTGAAGGCTATTTCGGCCAATTCGTAGCGTGACTGCTGGATGATTCTTTTGCATGCAATCTCGTGTGTGGTCCGGTGAAGGAACATGAACATTACACCATCCCTGTTGAATCCGCTCTCGATAAGCTGGTTGAGCGTCGCTCTTAACCTGCTGTAGTCATGGTCGTTCAGAACATCACTTACCCAGGCATCGACGATGTCATCACGCTTAGATTTTGGCGGTAGTTTGATGATGTAATTCATTCTGGATAGACTCCTGGTGTATTATTCTGCGTCAGCGAGAACGCTCGCCTGTAGCAATATACGAATATCGTACTCAACCAACATACGTGACTCCAAAAAAGGTCCCCGCTCCTCAAAATTCATTGCCGGTATGGAAAATAGTGCGATGAACCGTATCCTCGGATCCGGATCGTCATAATATTCCCGAACAAAGCCATCCTGCCATCCTGTACCAGCAGCATGCTGCCTGAGCAGTCGATAAGCCAACCAGCGAAGCTGAAAATTGTAACCCGGGTTTAGATATTCCGCAACTGTTTCCAGGACAGTATCATTGGTTGTTACTTCAAAGAGTTCCGAGATCAGAGTTTCAGTGAACATCTGCTCCTGCCTGTCTTCCCGGAGGAATTGAATCGCAAAATCACGGAATTGTTCTTCCGATACTAGTTTTCGGTAAGTGCGGATGGCCTCGTTGACCAGTGAGATATCATCCGATGACTGTATTATGGAGAAGACCTGGTTTTCTACCTGTGTGTTATTTCTGTAGTTTTGCAAGGCTTTCATCGACTCAAAACGGACCTGCTCATGCCGGGAAGTGATGCCGTCGAGGAATCGGCGCTCGGTACCGCTGGCACCGGCCGTGAGTTCCGCCATGAGCCGGTGCATGGCGGCCAATGCCTCCGGATCCTGCTCCCTGTTCAGAAGATCCTGAACGGCGAGCTGTAGATCGGGATCCCTGGAATAGCCCTTTAGTGCCAGGGCAGCCTCTTTTCTCATTTCCGGTCGCTCATCCCTTCGGAGCTGGTACAGCCAGTGTGAAAATGGTTTACGGATCTCGAACCCATGGCTCTTGGCATCGTCAGATTCGACCCAGATATTGCTGATGGAACCACCCGGACTGATTTCCAGCTGGTCCCCACTACCTGAAAAAGTCAGCTGGGTGTTTCGGATTTCCCCGTCCCGGATCCAGTAAACCCTGATGCCGAGCTCTTTGTCGGTTATGTCTTCCAGCGGCTCCACCGTTAGCATAAACCGGTCCGATCCCCGGATTTCATCAGCGTTTACCAGGTAACGGAGTTTTGTTTTGGGTTCCGGTTGCGTAGCCTGCGGTATTTCCATCCAGAGGCCGGTTTTTTCGTAGATGAGTGCGGAAAATTCATAGGATGTGAGTACGCCCCTTCGTGCAGCCAGACCCATAAGGGCGGAATCCATGGCTTCTTTCAGGATCGGCATGGACTTTTTTCGCAGGAAATCCCGCGACCCCTGCCAGGCTTCCATGCCCTTTCGGCGATACGCCGTTTCAGGTACGACAAAAGCATCCCCCATCGGATCAGTAGCGTATTCCCAATCCGGTTCACCCAGCCTTTCAGCCGCCAGTGCCTGGAGCAATGTAATGTGACCTGATTCGTCCCACTTTTCGGGCCTCAATGCGATTCCCAGCCATTGGGCGGCTATGGACCGGGACATCATTGTTTTAATCTGATCGGGTCTGCCCTGAACCACGGCTGCCCCCGCATAATAGGGACGGGTTTCCCACATGTTGTCCGACAAAATGATGGCATGAAAGGCCTGAACGGGCATTTCACTTTGCAACAGTCGTTCGAAATCACGCACGCGCCGGGTCAAGAATGTGATGTAGTCCTGAGCCTGATCCGGATCCGTCACGCCCTGTTCCCAGTAGACCCTCAGGTTTTTTGTTCCGGAAAAAGCATCATCCACTTCGAAATTCCCAACCGCAAAAAACAAATCGGTAATCGGCACTTCCACCCCGGTGCGAAATACATAGAGGCGCCCTTTATCGGTGGAGGTCTGCCTTTCCAGTGCTCCGCTGGCAACTCCCGTCAGATCGCCGGGTACTTCCAGTCTTGTCACGATTGGCATGGCCGGACCGGGATGTGCCGGACCGGGGAGCCAATGCATGGTGCTGCCCGGCAGTGATGATGATACTATGGTCCCGTTATGCCTGAAATGGACGCCGAACACCGGACTCGTGACATAACTCACAGAAAGCACGTGCTCCCTGTCCGTGTCTGGATTCTCCCGAAACGGGATGCTGAGAGTGTCACCCCGTTTCTGGTAGGCAACCTGTTCCCCGTTGATGGTCAGTTCCCGGATCTGCATACCGGGTGCCGACAATGCAAGCTCTTCCAGATAGGCATGTTTTGGGTGGAAGCGATAGGTTGCCGTGCCCCGGACCGTCCCTTCATCAAAACCTGCTTCCAGGTGCAATTCCAGACCGGTATAACGAACCTGGGAATCTGGTCTGGTTGGATAATCGTGCAGTGCACCGGGATTTTCACCTGATGCGCGTACTTCGTGTGCCGCTGCAGTAAACAGCACGGTGATGAGCACTGGCAGTAAAAATGATTTCGTTGACATGGTAACTCTTTCCATGATATGAAGGATTTCCAGGTAGCAGATCAGCGTGTGGATTCCATGACGGAGAGCACAATGGATGCCAGCTTCTCATTTGATGAAAAGCCATGGCCACTGTCTATGGCCGCATGCCCCGAAAAGTCGAGAAACACCCCGCCGGATTCCTGTAGAATGGGCAGCAATGGAGCGGCGTCCCAGATGTTCAGCACAGGATCGAACATGATATCGGCTCGTCCGCTGGCAACCATCATGTGTCCATAAGCATCGCCCCAGGTGCGGTGCATACGGCATTCGTCAAGCAGAATGCGAAACGGATCTACCAACCCCTCACTGATGATGGTGGTCATGTCCGTGCTCAGAAGGGTTGCCTTGCGCATTACCGATGTGTCGGAAACGCGGCAGTCCTTGCCATTGTACCTGGCACCCAGGCCGATTCCCGCCTCGCAAAGCTCATCCGTGGCAGGAGCATAGATCACGCCGATTTCAGGTTCATTATCAATGGTCACACCGATCAGTGTCGTATAGAGAGGAATTCCATGGATAAACGAAAGTGTCCCGTCAATCGGATCCAGAATCCAGCGAACGGATGAAGACTCTCTCTCCGTGCCGTACTCCTCTCCTACGATTCCATGATCCGGAAAACGTTCCGCAATTCGCCCCCGCATCCATTTTTCCGCTTCACGGTCGGCAACGGTAACGGGTGAATCATCGCCTTTGCGTTCGATGTCAATTTTTTTCCGGAAATGCGCCAGTGTGTCCTTGCCGGCCGTCCTGGCCAGGTAAATTGCAAACTGCAGGAGTTCCTCTTTAATTTTCTGTTCCATTGTAAATAGATGATACGGCTGATATATTTGGCATCTGCCCGGGCACGTTTACTTGTTTTACCGGCATGCAGTGCTCTCGATATGAAACGACAAAATAGCAAAAATCATGTCATCTGACGGAATATTTTCTGCGATCTCAAAAGAACTTTCACTTGCAACCGGACAGGTGGCAGCGGTAATCTCTTTGCTGGACGAAGGAGCTACCATTCCATTCATAGCGCGATACCGCCAGGAAAGAACCGGCGGGCTTGATGAAGAAGTGCTGCGCAGCATCCGCGACCGTTTGGAATATCTTCGTCTGCTCGGCGAACGCAAGGAAACGGTCCTGTCGTCCATCCGGGAACAGGGAATGCTGTCATCCGAACTCGAAGAGCAGATCCGGTCATGCTCCTCACTCAAGAACCTCGAGGACCTGTACCTCCCCTACAAACCCAAAAGAAAAACACGGGCAAGTGCTGCAAAGGAAAAAGGACTGGAACCGCTCGCCGGGATGATATGGGAAGAAGAAACCACAACAGGGAATGCAGAATCGGAAGCCCGGGCATTTGTCGACCCGGAAAAAGGTGTTGCCGATGTACATGAGGCACTCCAGGGGGCACGCGACATCTGCGCGGAATGGGTCAGCGAAGAAGTGGATCTGCGCAATGGCCTGCGCAATCAGATACAGCGACATGGGATTGTGCAGGTTGCCCGTTCCACGGAGCCGGATGAGCGCGGAACCTACCGGGAGTACTATGAATTCAGCGGTAAACTCAGCTACCTGAAGCCCCACCAGATACTTGCCATCAACCGGGGTGAGCGCGAAGGTGTACTGAAAGTAAAGCTGGAAATCATGGAGGGCAAGGCGCTTGAACACATGGAGCGCTTTATCTTAACAAATCGCAGATCTGTATTCACTGAACATCTTGTACTGGCTCTAAAAGACAGTTTCAAACGTCTGCTTTTCCCTGCGCTTGAAAGGGAAGCACGAAAGGAGCTCACGGAGAAAGCGGAAGAGCACGCTATCCGGACTTTTGCGGAAAACCTCAGGAATCTGCTCCTGCAACCTCCCCTGTCGGCACGTACGGTGATGGGCATAGATCCCGGATATCGCACCGGCTGCAAGGTGGCGGTGGTGGATGGTACGGGCAAATACCTGGAAGGAACCACCATCTACCCAACACCGCCGCTGAAGAAGGTCAGGGAGTCGATCGATGTGATGGACAGTCTCATTGATGCCCATGGCGTTTCACTTATCGCAATCGGCAACGGTACAGGAAGCCGTGAGACCGAGCAGGTAGTTGCTGAACTCATTTCGGAGCGGCAGGGCAAGCAGAAGGGAGATGACCTTCACTATCTTATAGTGAATGAGGCCGGAGCATCTGTATACTCGGCATCTCCGCTTGCAAAGCAGGAGTTTCCTGACCTTGAGGCGGCCATGAGGGGCAACATATCCATAGCGCGCCGGGTGCAGGACCCGCTGGCCGAACTGGTTAAAATCGATCCCAAGTCCATCGGTGTGGGTTTGTATCAGCATGACGTCAATCAGGCAAATCTATCCCGAAAACTGGATGACGTGGTTGAAAGCTGCGTCAACAGCGTAGGTGTTAACCTGAATTCGGCGAGTTCCTCCCTTCTGACATATGTTTCCGGACTGAGCAGTTCCATTGGCGAAAAAATTGTCGCTTACCGCAACGAAAACGGTCCGTTCCGGGATCGTCAGGAGCTGCTCCGCGTCTCAGGCCTTGGCGCATTCCGTTTTCAGCAGGCCGCCGGTTTTCTTCGCATCCCGAATTCGTCCAACCCTTTGGACAATACCGCCATCCACCCGGAAAGTTATGATGCGGCACAGAAACTCTGCAATTCCATAGGTGTGAAAATGGATGACATCGGAGAGTCCATCACCATGTTTCCAATCAAGTTCCGGAACATCGATCCGGAGCAGACGGCGGGGGACCTTGGCATCGGATTGCCAACACTGCAACTGATCATGGAGCAGTTGCAAAGGCCGGGACGCGATCCCAGGGAGTCCCTTTCCAAACCGCTGCTGCGTCAGGAAATACTATCGATGAGCGACCTCAGTGTGGGTCTAGAACTGGAAGGAACGGTCCGCAACGTTGTGGATTTCGGGGCGTTTGTTGACATCGGAGTGAAACAGGACGGACTGTTGCATATCTCTAAAATGGGCGGCGGCCGACGTGTTGCAAATCCACACGATGTGGTATCGGTTGGTGATATCATCCGGGTCGCAATTCTTGAGGTGGATGAACAGCGGGGACGTATCAGTCTGGAGCTGGCAGGGAAGAATTCTCCAGAAGCTCTTTGAATTTTCGGTCCAGCGCCGGCAGTCGGTGAACTGATTTTCGGAGCCACTGCAGGTACAGCTCGTCTCTCTCTCCGGTGGACAGGGACCAGTCGCACCTTTGCTCCTCCAGATGCATGCGCAGGTGATACAGGCACAAGGCCACGCTTACGGATATATTGAAACTCTCACTGAATCCATGCATGGGGATGTGGAGCCATTCGTCTGCCTCTTTGATCGCATAGGGTGTCAGTCCCAGTTTTTCAGTGCCGAAGACCAGGGCTATGGGACCTTCCGGTACATACTCCGGGAGCGCAACCTGTTTTTCATGGGGGGTTGTTGCTATGATACGATACCCCTTTTTACGCAACTCCTGATAAGCTGCTGATGTGTTGTTCTTCCCCTTTTGGCGGTAACGGTGAATACTGAGCCACTTGTCCGATCCGATGGTGACCCCTTTGTCCACATCAAACACGTTCCGGTTTTCTATTACGTGGACGTCCTGGATACCAAAGGCATCACAACTGCGGAGCACGGCTGACGCATTTTGCGGCTGGTAGATGTCCTCCAGGACCACAGTGACAAAGCGTGTGCGGTTTTTGAGGATATCCTGAAACAGCTTTTTCCTGTGGTCACTCACGTACTGGGCAAAAAAAGAAGTTTGCTGCTTTCTGATTCTGATTTCCGGGTTGTTTGCCATTGTGGCTGTAAAACTAATCGTACTCACGCACCGGATTGCTGTTGAGCTTGAATCCTTTCTTGCGAACCGTCTGGATGTAGTTTACGGGTGTGAGTTCTTCAATCTTTTTCCTGATATAACTGATATAGACATTCAGGAAATTGGTGTTGGTGTCAAAATTGATATCCCAGACATTGTTTGTCAGCTCGTCCTTGTACAGGATCCGGTCAGGATTCTTCATGAAGTAGGCCATGAGGTTGAACTCATTGTTGGTCAGCATGACCTTGGTGTCCCTAACGAAAAATTCCCGGTTGACCAGATCTATTTTGAGTTCCCCGCACTCATAGGTATTGTTCGTCTCATCCCCTTTCTTCACACGCCGGATGATGGCGTTGATACGTGCCAGCAATTCCTTGTTGTCAAAAGGTTTTGTAAGGTAGTCGTCGGCCCCGGTATTCAGACCGGCAATTTTCGTATCCGTATTCTGATAGGCAGACAGAATGAGGATTGGGGTTTTTATATTATTGTCGCGCAGTGTTTTACATACCTCTAGCCCACTTTTGTCAGGAAGACCGAGATCCAGGATGATGATTTCAAAATCATCTTCCAAGGCCATTTTCTCTCCGGTATCAGCTCTGTCTGCGACGGTCACTTCGTGCCCCTCATTCTCCAAAACGTGCTTAACCAGGGTGCGAACTATCCTGTCGTCTTCAATAACAAGTATTTTCATAGAAGCTCGAGATGTACTGATCCATAGTAATAAAATGCCAACGGAATACTATAGTTCTTGTTGAGCAAATCGTGTGACACATGACTCCAAATCATCTAAAAAATAGTGAAAATTCCAGATTAAAAAGCAATTATTTACCAGTATACCTAAAATATAATACTGTCTGGACTTCAAGGGGCCCAATGACCAATGGTTTATTCACAGGGAACCGGACCTTTTCCGTTCAGGCTGGCCCAGGACCTATTTTATTTTTCTTGTCCACCGTGAATCCATTGTTGGATGATATTTGCCGTATCCTCACTGATTTCCGCATCCTTACCGGATAATCCAAGTATCCTGAGGTGCTTGTACCTGGAACTGTCCTGCTCCATCCAGACCCTGTTGACCGAACCCCCGAACAACACCATTTCATTGATGTAGTGCGGCCTCGTGGCACAAAAATAGGAAACCTGATTCCGGGATCCCTGCCACCCGACAAGAACCAGTCGCTCGGCTTCAATGTGCGGCAGCAAGCCATCGATGACCTCCTGCAGGAACTCGGAGACATATTCCCTGGCCGCGGTAATGGTCTGTTCATCCTTGTGATTCGGGATCCAGTAATATGACCGGTCTTCCGTGTCCGGCAGAACATCCGGGTACGGAGCCTGGATGAGAAGGTGATAGCCGGGCATGGTCCTGAGCGGAGCAATCATTTTCTCGAGGGTGGCCAGGTTCCGGCCGGTTTCGTGGAGATAGACATACAGTGGTTGCTTGCCGACATTACCTGCACGGTAGAGCCGGTACGGGACCTCCAGATAAAAAGATGCCTTGCCAGACAGGATCAGTTCTTGTTTGCTCATAACTGTTGTTTAAGGTGTGATATTTCCGGATTGCCGGTACACAAAAATAGCAAGGATGACGGACAATATCACAAATGCGATCGATCCATTGATTATGACCGAAAAGGGATGTCCGGCATCCAGAATGAATCCAAACAGGACGGGACTGATTGCGGTGCTGATGACCATGAACATGGTCATCATACTCCTGATGGAGCCAAGGTTGACCGTTCCGTACAATTCAGCAAAGATAGAGGTGGTGATATTGGAAGCAGCTCCCATGGAAATTCCAGCCAGGAACATGAATGCAAAAACTGTTAGAGGCTGCGAAAAATGGATGAGCAGGAAAAAACCTGCCAGAAGCGGTATCAGGAAGAACGGGAAGAGACGGCAGGCAGTGAATCTGTCGATAAGGGAGCCGGAGAGCAGTGAAGAGCCCGACTTCGAAAGAGCGAAAGCTATGAACGCGGAGGCCATGATGTCAAAATCCCATCCTTTAAAAACAGCCAGTTGTGTCTGGTAGAGGAAAAAACCGGTAAGCAAAAACGGTGACGCAACCGCCCCAGGTAACATCAGGTAAAAACGCATATCCCTCAATACCAGGCGCCTGCGCCATTGATGACCGGTTTCCTGCGTATTCAAATCGGAATCATCGCTCATGGCTGATTCTGAATGCTCACGAGGGTCCCTGCCCAGCGTTGCCATGATCAGCAGTGGGAGAAACAGCATTACGAACATGCTGATAACCGTCCATCCCATCCTCCACCCAATAACACCGATCATTGCAGTCACCGTCACTGGGAGGACTGCTTCCCCCAGGGAAAAACCGAGATTTGACAGGCTCAATGCACGTCCCCGCAAGGTAATGAAGTAGCGGGCCATGGCAGTATGAGCAATATGCCCGCACAGTCCCTGTCCAAATAGACGGACACCAAGCAGTCCTGCCAGAAGCATCCATATCCACTGGGAAGAAGCCACGAACAACAAGGAGACAACATATCCTGCGGCTACCATCAGCGCATACCGTTTCAGGGGAACCCGGTCGATCAGGGCGCCTGCCCAGGCCAGGATACCGGCACTTCCAAGTGTTGCGACAGAATAGAGTACGCCGAAGTACGCATTTGATATGTTAAATGCTTCCAGAAAGCCCGGAACAAAAACGGAAACGAGAAACGTCTGACCAAAACTGGAAAAGAAGGTAAGGGCAAATCCGAACAGGATCAGTCGTTTGTACCGGACCGAAAACTGAAGGATATTCACGGATGTGACTTTTCTTCCCCGGTGTACGTTTTCACGGCATCCAGCGCCGTATCAAGATCCCGGTCAGAAACCTGGAAGTGAAACGTGGCACGGATGGTCTCGTCACCGAAGGGGATCATGGCTACCCCCTTGCTGTCGAACCATGCCAGTGCCTGTTCTTCAGAACCGCGTATCACCCTGAAAAGGACAATGTTTGTCTCGACATGATCGGGATCTATGTCGAAACAGGGGGATTCAGCAACGGCTTCGGCCAGTTTCTTTGCTTTTTTGTGGTCTTCTTCCAATTTGTCAAAATGATGATCCACGGCATATGACGCAGCGGCGGCAAGCATACCGGCCTGTCTCATCCCTCCTCCAAGTATCTTGCGGAACCTTCGGGCCTTTTTGATGACATCCTCATTACCCAGCAGCATGGAACCGGCCGGAGCTCCAAGGCCTTTGCTGAAACAAACCGAGATAGTGTCACAGAGAGCGCCGTATTCACGAAGATCCGTGCCGGTGGCCACGGCCGCGTTCCAGATCCGCGCCCCATCCATGTGCAGGGCCAGTCCATGCTCCCTTGTCAGCAGAAAGAGCTCCTTCATAACTTCCAATGGGTAGCAGGTGCCCCCGCCCTTGTTTGAGGTATTTTCAAGAGCCACTACCCTTGTGTGGGGATCCCAGTCATTGCGCGTTCGGATAGCAGGCCGGACGATATCGCAGTTCACTACACCACGATTACCCGGAAGCGGTCTGAGCTGAATGCCGGATATGAGGGAGCCGGCAGCACCTTCCGAGTGATAGATATGGGCGTTCTCATCAATGATCACCTCGTCAGCCGGCTGGGTATGCACCTTCAACCCAATCTGATTACCCATGGTGCCACTGGGGACGAACACCCCGTTCTCCATGCCGAACATACCCGAAACTTTCTTCTCCAGGGCATTCAGGCCGGGATCTTCGCCAAATACATCGTCACCAACCGGTGCCTTGTACATGGCATCCCACATACCATCGGTTGGACAGGTCACGGTGTCGCTTCGAAGGTCTATCATGACACTTCACCAACTTGATTGGCAGCCAATCCGGTTTCCCTCAGAAAATCATCCACGGTTTCCTCAGGTGACTTCCTGCTCCGGATTGTCTTGTGGTAACCATCGGAAGTGATCAGCACTTCTGCCGGCAGGGCCCTTCTGTTGTATTGGGATGCCATGGTCATGCCATATGCGCCGGCATCGAGGATAGCAAGATAGTCTCCGGGCTTGCTCTCCGGGAGTGACCTGTCAAGACCCAGCATATCCCCGCTCTCACAAATATTTCCGGCGACATGGTAGGTCTGGGTTGATTTGGCTTCCCTGGCAGTGATGCTCACAACCTCATGATAGGCATCGTACAAGGCCGGCCTGAGCAAATGGTTGAATCCTGTGTCCGTGCCTATGAACTTTTTACGGCCCTGGTCTTTCACCGTGTTGACCTGAGTGAGAAGCAGGCCAGCCGGTCCCACTATCCATCTGCCAGGTTCGAAGAAAAAAGTGACCGGTTTGCCAACCGTCGAAAGGAAATCCCGCAACCGACCGGATGCCAGTTGCGCAAAGCGCTGCAGGTCGAACGGGGTTTCATTGGCACGGTAAGGTATCGGGATTCCGCCGCCGAAATTGATGAACGCCAAATCCTCAAGTAGTGAAGATGATTTCAGCAAAACCTCGATTTCGGCCAGCAGGTTTTCCGGCTCCTGTATCCCGCTGCCAATGTGCGCATGGATGCCCCGGATCCGGACCCCGTGGTCCCGGGCAATCGCAACTGCCTGCGCGATAAGGTCCATCCGGATACCGAACTTGCTGTCCTGGTTGCCGGTATCCACTTTCGCATGATGTCCGTCACTGATGTCCGGTTTGATGCGAATACTGCATTCCGATCCCGGATAGGCACTGCAAAATGCCTTCAATCGGCCAAGTGATCCGATATTCAGAACGACACCCTGCCTTGCCGCTCCGTGCATTTCCGCATCGGTCATGTTATTTTCAGTGTAGAAAATATCTCTGGGATCGGTATCAAGTCGCAGACATAAAAGCACTTCCTCATAGCTTACCGTATCAAACCCCAGCCCCTCACCGGCAATGATCCGGATGACGTGTGGATTGTCATTAGCCTTGACGGCATACAACCAGGATACCGGCAGGTCCGGGAACAGTGTTTTCAGCATGCGGCAACGCTCACGGATCATGGATTCCATGTATACATAGGTGGGCGTACCCCATTTTTGCGCAATTGCTTGCAGGCGGTCGGGGTCAACCGGCAGAGGATGATTGGATTGCATTTATTGAAACGGTTCTGGTATAGAATTCGTAATTTGTGCATTCAGACGTAATCCCTAAACTTACACATATTTTCCTGTTTGATGAAATGGTCATCACAGCTTTCCGCTGTCTGGATTGCCATCCTGTTTATCATCCTCATTTCGGTTATCACCGGGTTGTCGTTTTACTGGACCTTCCACCGGGTCGTCCCACCCCTGGATGGCAGCGTAAGACTGACGGAGTTGCATAACAGGGTGACCATCCAATGGGACGCATATCAGGTACCTCATGTCTTGGCTCAGCAGGAAACGGATCTGTATGTCACAATGGGCTACCTGCATGCCCGGGACCGCCTCTGGCAAATGACACGGCAACAATACAAACTCGAAGGTCTTCATTCCAGAGAGCTGGGAGAAGGCCTGATGGCAAAGGATATGTTTTACCTCACCATGTCCTTTGGCCAGACTGCGAGAGTAGCCTATGAGGGGCTTTCACAGCAGGATAAGGCGCATCTGGAAGCATATGCACATGGCGTCAATTCTTTTGTTCGAAAAAACCGAAAGCACCTTCCGCCGGAATTCTCCCTCAGTGACGTGAAACCACTGGACTGGGAACCATGGCATTCTGTGGGTGTGCTTTTACTCTGGCATTGGAACAATCAACAGTCATTCTGGTCAAAACTTGCCTTGACCTCTCTTCAGCATATCGATGACGAGATGCTCATCAGGGCGCTGACAGGAGCGGATGTCCCCGGGGAAATCCTGTTCGGTCCGGAAGCCCCGACGCTTCACGAACACGCTTTTCAGTCGCTGATGGATGATTATCTGAACTTTACCAATACCGTAGTCCCCGCTGTCGCGGGTTATTCCGGTGTCGGTCTGGCCATGACATTACCCGGCCCCGACCAAACCGGCCTGCTGACATACTCCAGGGAGTCACTTATGACCATTCCCGATGGCACTTATGAAATGGTGCTGCAAAGTGATCGTGGATGGCGGTCCGGTGTCACCATTCCGGGCTTGCCTGCAATGATTGCGGGACAAAACGAATACCTTGCCTGGGCCCTCATGCCGATTGTAACTGACGACGGTGATTTTTTTACGGGGAGACTCTTCAGGGAACCCACCGGTAACCCCACAGACTGGGAGCAGGATCCGACCGTCACATACCGCCTCGATGAAAAGGTGACAGTCGAGCGTCACATCCTGAATCTGAGGAACGGCGGCGAAAAGCAGCTGGTTTTGAAAAAAGCGTCCGGCAAACCGGTCGTGGCCATATCCGAAGAATTCAACAGGTTCCTTGCTTTTGACTGGGCCGGATCCAGCCATTCCACGGATTTCGGGTCGCTAAGGGCAATCTCCACTTCCCGATCACCCTCACAGCTGGTGGATGCGGCAGAATCCATGACCTCTACGGCCCTTCAGTTGCTGTATGGCACTGCTGACGGACAGACGGGCAGGATTTCGGCAGGCCGGATGCTTGTGAGCCCATATCCCTTAGGTATCGCTGATTCCGTCATTTCATCCCTTTCAGTACCGGCTTCGCGCATCATTCCCCATGTCCGACATGCCACGGGGGCACCGGTCACCTTCCTCGATCAGCCAGCTTCGGCCAGACCTGCTGTCGGAAACAAATGCCTGTTCTCCCCTCCATGGGACAGGGCTTTGCGGATTGGCCAGCTAATCGACCAGACACCGCCAGACCGGTTGCTTTCCGATGCAACGCTTCATTGGCATAATGACACTTATTCGTCCTTTGCTGCAGAACTGACGCCGCATATCACCGGAGTCCTTGAGCTGGCTGCCGGTTTGCCGGATTCAGACCCCATGCTGGAGCTTGTCATCCCCTATTTGAAAAACTGGAATTACGAATTCGGTCCCAACGAAACAGCAGCAACACTTTTCCAGCTTTTTTTTCACCGGGCTGCAAGTAACCTCTACATGCCATGGATAGATGAGCCCGCGATGAAAAGGCTCTTCATTACGCCACATATCCCACAAACAGCAGTCTCCTCACTGCTGTTGAATCCCCATCGCTGGCCGGACACCCATCCGTATTCATTCCAGGAATGGATTTCCAGCAGCATGAGCGAAGCGGTTGGATTTCTGTCGGACAGATATGGCACCGAACCATTTGACTGGCAATGGACCCGGGTCCTGGATGGTACCTTTGCACCGATTCTGTTTGATGAGACGCGGATCACCAGTCTGCCGGCCCGACTCGCCGAACGAAACCTCTTTCAACCTCAGAATATCACGGTTTCAGGCTCCGCTCATACCCTGAACTCCATGCAACCAGGCTTTGACCAGACTTTGAACATTTCAGCAGCCACAACACACAAGCGTGTCATGGTATTGCATCCACATCACTCTTATCACTCCATCTTGAGCACAGGCCAATCCGGCAACCTCTTTTCCGGACACTTCAGCGACCAGCTTATTTTGTGGAACGATGGATTGATGAAAGAATCTGTCACACTCCCATCCAGCGAAATTCGTAACATTGACAATACTCAATATCTATTACCATGATTCAGGGACTAACAAACAGAAAGATATCAACTGCTTCGACATACATTTTGTCATTATTATTTCTTATCGGCTTCCTGACACTGACTTCGTGCGGACCATCAGCCACATTGTCCGATGACTCTTCACCAGCTTCCTCTGCAGAAACCAAGGAGCGCTTGCTGCTTTCGGATGCGCAAACAGATATGGAGCGGAGCCTGGGTAGTTTGTCGCTCCGGCAGAAGATCGGGCAGATGTTCGTTGTCGCAGCTCGTGGAGGCTTTTATCCGCATGATGAACCAGCATGGCAGCGTATGACCGAGGCAGTAGTAGAACATGAAGTGGGTGGAATCATGTTTTTCGGTGGCAATATCCATGATCAGGCCATCGTAACCAACCGTCTGCAGGATATCAGCCGCATTCCACTGTGGGTGAGCCAGGATATGGAATTCGGGGCAGCCATGAGAATTCCTCAGGCCACATATTTTACGCCTGCCATGGGTATTGCTGCCACGGGAAACCCACATTACGCTTATCAGAAGGGGTACATCACGGGGCGTGAGGCCTCTGCCCTCGGAATCCATCAGATCTATGCGCCGGTCCTTGATGTAAACAACAATCCTCTGAATCCGGTCATCAATGTCAGATCCTATTCCGAGAACCCCGATACGGTATCCCTGTACGGTATCGCTTTCATGAAGGGCGTCCGGGATGCCGGGGTAATGGCAACGGCCAAACACTTTCCTGGTCATGGAGATACCGATGTCGATTCGCATCTGGACCTGCCGGTGCTGACTTTTGACTATGCTCGCCTGTCCACTCTGGAACTGATTCCCTTCCGGGATGCGATCAATGCCGGACTGCCGAGTGTGATGACGGCACATATTGCGTTGCCGGCTATTGCCAGGAATGCCGGCTATCCGGGTACGCTCGACCCATATATTACGGGGGCGCTTCTCCGGGACAGTCTCGCGTTTGACGGGCTGATCGTCACGGATGGCATGGGTATGCGGGGAATCCGAGACTATTTTGAAGCAGGGGAAGCCGCGGTACTTGCCGTAAAAGCCGGAATAGACCAGATATTGCTGCCTGCGGATCTTGTTGAGGCAATCGATGCGGTGCATCTGGCTGTGATATCCGGTGAAATCCCGGAGTCGCGCATAGACGACTCTGTCCGAAGGATTCTAAACGAAAAGACCCGGGCCGGACTTTTCCACAGCAAACAGGTTGTGGACCTGGAGCTGCTGCCGGAGCAGGTAAATACCAGGGAACACCGGCTCATAGCAGATCATATCGCAAAAAAATCCATCACTGTCCTGAAAAACCAGGGCCAACTGCTCCCCATTGACAGCAGCCGGTTCGAAAATGTGAGCATTCTGCACATATCTGATGGAAGACGACGTCCCGATGACCACATATCCCGTATTTTGGACGGCCATTTCAAAAACATCACTTCCGTTGAAATGTTTCCGGGACAATGCCCACGCGACAGCCTTGTTGCGACTGAAGCCATCAGGGCATCTGACCTGGTGATCGCCGTGTCACATATTGCTATCAGAACAGCTGAAGATATCAATCTCGATGATGCCGTTTCCCCGTTCATGGGCCGCTTGATCGAAGGAGAAAAGCCGGTGGTTGCAGTCTCACTGGGAACACCCTACGTTGTCCTCAATATGGCCGAAGCAGATGTGCACGTTCTGGGATGGTCGCCCAACAGACGCCAGCAGGAAGCCGTTGCTGGAGCTCTTCTGGGCACCGCGGCCGTGAACGGACGGTTGCAGGTTTCGATTCCCCCGTTATATTTGACTGGTGACGGCATCACTCTTCCACTGGAACCTTGAGTAAACAATGAACAAAAATGAAGTGGATCGATCTTGAAACACGCTGTTATGCGCCCTACTCCGGTCTCAAAGACTTCTGCATGGTAAAAGGGTCTTCCGGCGTTCTGCATCCGGGTGTCAGGGTGGAAAACATATCCTTTCCGCTAAGTATCGGGGCGGCCCAGGCAGCCATTTTTTCCTGTCTCAGTGAAGGAGACACCCCCGGGGCATTGCTTTTTCCAGATAAGATCGAAACAAAGGATCATACCCGGAAGACCTCCTCATGCTCCGAGAAAGAGTTGCTCTACTGGTGCGATGAATTCGGGCTGAAATGCAACACAAGCTCCCACCCTGTTTCAGGTACGGATGAGCGATTTTTCCAGACAAATGAGCAGAATGCTGACATTGTGCGACTCCGGGAACTCACGGACAGATGCATCATTCCTTATTCCGCCTTTCCAGTCACAGCGCTCCTTGTTACAGACGCCGGGATTTTTTCAGGGGTTAACATTGAAGTCGATGACTGGCAGAAAGGGCTTTGTGCCGAAAGGGTAGCCATTGCCAAAGCCCGGGCTTCAGGGGCCGCCTCCTTCCAGGAAATCCATGTATACGCTCCGCAAAGTGACTATGTCAGCCCCTGTGGCGCATGCCGACAGGTACTCGTAGAACACATGGGCGATGGTGTCATGTATATGCATCACAATGATGTGGAAACATCCAGATTGACCGTGGCAGACCTTTTGCCATACCAGTTCAAGGCAGGAAGTCTTGGTCACAAACAACATTGAGGGAATTGACATGAAATATATCGCCATACTGGATTATGACCATTTGGATCACACCTTTTTCATGAAATCCTTTTCGGAGGCAATGGGGCAGCAACGAGGATGTACCGGCATCATAATCCATGCTGACAGCAACTACACGGAACGCCTGATCCAAACCGGGATGATGAGGGTGGATGCGGTCATGCGAAGCACCAGGGACCTGAATCACAGGATCGTGGCACTTCTGGCTGACAGTGGCGTTTCGGGAGTTGGTGTAAACGGCTTCCAAAAAAGGCTCATTCAGATATCAGGCAAAGAGGTCACGGTTGATCACGAGTGGATCGAGGCCCGTCCAGCCGGCACACATCTCATTCTCTCAAACCTGGTCTGGGATACACTTCATCGAAAAATCGTGCCGCTGCCGTTGCGTACCCTTGCAGAAGCCCTGGGTGAACAGCTGAAAATCGAAACCGTCATTGCATTCCCTGCCAACGACGTGAAGGATCCCGCCGTCACCGGCAATCGAAAAGCGAAAGAGGTTAAAAAACAGAAGAAACTGATTGAACTGCTGCCCCGGGAACTCATCCCCCCTCCCAAAAATACTTATTTGGGCAACGCTGATGCCTTTGGAAAACTACCCGATAAAGGAGGATTGCAGCCAGTTTTGTGAAGACATGGTCGTGTTTTGGGCCTTTTCCTGAAAATAATTACTTAAAACTGCTTTTTAATCGCCTAATTAGCGATTTTTAACTTGACATGTTGGATTGCTTATATTTAGCTTCCATGAAACGGAGGCGAGACGTCTTCTTGTAACTTGTAATTCAATTGAAAAATAACGGAGTTAATTCATGAACAGATTCAACGAAATAAAAGCTTTGGTTGATGAACTAGAGGTGGATATGGAGAAGTTCTACAGCAAGGGCAACAAAACTGCTGGAACTCGCGCAAGAAAAACACTCCAGGATCTTAAAAAATTGTCCCAGGATATCCGTGTCGATATCCAGAGCAATAAAAAACAGTAAAAGTAACGAAACGTTGCTTTTTTTTTGTTTTTAGAAAGCCATCTCGAGCAATCGAAATGGCTTTTTTTACATTAAACCGGAAAGAAACCCAGAATCAGAACCAGAATCAGTCGAACAGGGAGAATCGCTGGTTAGCTTGTACAGCAAGTACCGACTCGGCAAGGAAATCCGTGAGCTGTGAAACATCGGAGAGGGATGCCATTTCCACAGGGCTATGCATGTAGCGCAACGGAAGCGAGACCAACCCGATGGGAATACCCCGCTTTTGATAGAAAATACTGTCCGCATCCGTTCCGGTACGCGAACCAGAAGCTTCTCTCTGAAGCCCGATGCCCGTTTTTTCTGACACCTGTTCAAAATGTTCAAGCACCACGGGGTGATTGGCACCCCCATGGTTGATGACCGGTCCATTGCCAAGCTTCACCAGTCCATGCTGTTTGTGATTGATGCCGGGTGTATCTGTGGCATGCGTCACATCCGTAACAAAAGCCACATCGGGTTCATAACGGTACGCCATCATCCGTGCACCAAATCCGCCCACCTCCTCCTGCACGGCATTCAGGACTATCACGTTTACGCTCAGTTCGGATCTTCTGAGTTTGAGTATCTCAAGGACCCGGGCGATGACAAATCCACCAAGCCGGTTATCCAGTGCGCGTCCGCTGATCAACTCGTCAGACAGGAATTCAAACTGCTCGGCCAGTGTGATCGGATCGCCAATACGGATCATGCCCAACGCCTCTTCCCTGTTCGATGCCCCGATGTCAATAAACAGATCGCTCCACTTCGGAAGCTTGTTGTTTTCACGGTCCTGGAGATGTATGGCAGTGTTGCCGATGACACCGCTTACGATGCCATCCCGGCTATGGATAAATACTTTGCGTGCCCGGGCGATTCCCGGATCACTGCCGCCAACCCGGTTTATGTATACGAACCCCGATTCGTCCACGTACTGCACGATCATGCCTATTTCGTCACAATGTGCCTCAAGCATGACCGTGGTGGCAGCCGGATCGATATCCAGCCGTGCTGCCGCGGATCCGTAGGCATCCGTCTCCACCACATCGGCAACGGGTTTTACAAAATCCAGCCAAACTTGCTGACCCGCTTTCTCAAAACCGGCCGGACTCGGTGTGACGAGCAGTTTCTCAAGGAATTCTTCCGTTCTTTTGTCAAATGTCATATTAGACCCATGGATTCATGATTATAACATCAAATAATACTTATTTTCACAGACCATTTCAGTACTTTGTAAAAGTCTTTTCAAAACGGGCTTATTATATTCCCGGCAGGAACATACTGCACTAAAAATGAAACTGATTGGCCAATACCGCATCCGCAGCAGTTTCTCTTCTCTATGGATAAATCCACGCAATACAAAATTTTCACAGATCCGGTGCACGGTTTCATCCATGTTCCAAAGGGGCTGGTCCTGAAGTTGCTTGAACACCCCTACGTTCAACGACTGAGAAGGATCAGGCAGCTGGGTCTGGCAAATACGGTCTTCCCGGGAGCCGAACACTCCCGGTTCTCCCATGCACTCGGTTCCCTTGGACTGATGCAGCGAGTGCTCCAGCATTTGCGCGAACGCGATACCACCATCACACACAAGGAATTCGAGAGTACCCTGGTCGCCATTCTGCTTCATGACATTGGCCATGGGCCCTTTTCTCATACGCTCGAAAACAGCATCATTCGAAACACCAACCATGAAGAACTCACTCTGATGCTGATGGAAGAACTCAACCGTCAGTTTGAGGGTCAGCTGGATACGGCCATTGCCATTTTTACCGGTCGGTATCCAAAAAAATTCCTGCATCAACTCATTTCTTCCCAACTGGACATAGACCGCCTTGACTACATCCGACGGGACAGCATGTTCACCGGTGTTCAGGAAGGGGCTATCGGCATTGACCGGATCATACGGACCATGAGGGTTCATCAGGGGAATATCGTCATCGACAAAAAAGGTATCTATGCTATCGAGAACTACGTGGTAGCCAGGCGGCTCATGTACATGCAGGTCTATCTGCACAAAACCGTGCTTGGTGGTGATAAATTGTTGCTCGCCATACTAAAGCGTGTCCATCAACTGTTACATCAGGAGGCCGAACTCCCATTTTACTCACCAGCCCTTGAGTTTTTTTTCAGGAACAAGAATGCAAGGTCCAGAAAAGTGACGAAAAAGGTTTTGGATTCTTTTATTGACCTCGACGATAATGATATTTTGGTGAATTTGAAATACTGGCAGCATTCCGATCAAATTGTTCTGCAGGATTTGTGCCGGCGCTTTCTGAACCGTGACTTCTTCCGTACTACTTTACTTGACAAGAAACCAACGGAGAAAGAACTCGCACAATGGAGAAAACGGACGGCTTCCGTTTTGGACAGTATGGGCTTACCCTTTGACAGTGAAACGGTGGATTGCTATTTTTTTCATGATTTCAGCCAAAGCGAGGCCTATACGTATCATAATGACGGCATCTGGATACTTCAAGATGACGATGTTGCGGTTGAGTTCTCGAAGGCCTCAGACAATCAGCACATTCTTGCTCTGACCAAACCGGTGATCAAGCACTATATAGTACATCTGAAAAACGTGTCCCTGCACAAATGACCCCATGAATTTCCGAATAATTGCACTGATCCTGGCAACAGGTCTCATTTCCACTTTACCTTTTACAAAAACAGGATTGTTTTCAGCGGAAAGTATTCCCGTCGTTTCTGTGATCGAGAATTCGGATCCGGCTCACGATGGCAGTGATGTTATACTCAGGGATTCACTTTATGATGAAGGTGCCAGTGGAAACTTCATGCCAGGTGACACCAGCTTTGCACGGGTATCCTACTCTCATGACTGTATGAAAATAAAGAGGAACGGTGAAACACTTGGAGGTGCACGTGACGCAAACTTGCTGCCCGGGGACATTCTGGAAACCTGCTCAAAGCACTTTGCGATAATTGATTTCTATCCGGGCGGTTCCATGATCCTCTTTCCGGCTTCAAAAGCCGTCTTGGATCAGGATGGCTCACAGCTGACACTTAATGGTGCAGAAATTCTTTTTGAAAATGACCAGACCAAATCTTCATTCCCGGAAGTTGTCCGATGCTTTGATGAGTCGACATATCACAATTCAGGGACCGTTCCGATGTCATTCGGGATCCACTGCCGCGGCGAGTCGGGAATGATCCTAACGACCAAAATAGGATCCATGTGGTGGAGTTGCCAGGGTTCGCCCTGTGAGATACTGGCAGGTGAAGGCCTGATGGGACGGATTACAACGGCAAACTTTTCAAGTATCACCCTTCCTGACCGGCCAAGGATGGTCACTGCCTACGTGGTGCCAAAATGGTCTGCATCCGATGGCCCCGAAACGGATGCACCTGACACAACCAACAAGGATGCCGGCTACACAGCCACTATTGTGTGGAACCCCGTTCCCATGGCTGATCAGTACCTGGTACACATTTTCGAGCAAAACGACGGGAAGATCCACCACTCGTTGACCCTCCATCATCGAAGTGAAATCGCTGCCGAAATCACTTCCCCAGGCAGGTATGTGGCCAGGGTTATGGCCATCGATTATTATGGAGTCACCGGTGATTGGTCAGATCCCATAAATTTCATTGCTGATCCCAGATCGGATGCCTATCCCGATAATGAAGCCAACTCCTCGCAAGGGGCCCACAGCGACCCGAAACACGGTGAGTCTACGACCTCTGTCTATCCAGACAGCAGACAGTTATAGCAGAAACTATCCTGTGCAGTACAACAGGCAGTTCGCGGAAAAACCAGAGGATTACCGAAGTGACGGTCAATGGAACATGCCTGCCCTGAGAACCTTGTTGTCCGGATCGATCCTGAGCTTTTCTGGATCGGAAACGGGGATGATAGTTGATCCATCCGGGACCACGGTCCTGCGCTCATTTCCGTCCCATATTTCAACAGGCATGGGGAACTCCCTGCCGGACGGAACGGTCCATGAAAGCACCACACCTCCTTCCCGCATCACCTGGTGCAGTACGGGCAACTCACTGTAACGAAGATAGGCATCAAAAAACCAGTCCAGTTCCTTTCCTGATATCCGTTCTGCAATGGCAATGTACTCATCGGTGTCCGTTAAACGCGCAGGGACAACTGTGACAGCCGTTTCGCTCGAAGCGGTCTGATACCCTCCCGGATATGTCATCTGCCTGAGCGTTGAAAAAAAATGGTCATCCCCGATCATTTTTCGCAGGGTGTGCAGCACCCAGGCGCCTTTCATGTAGATATCCCGCCCCTCGAACATCTCCCTGGTGGAGCGCGACTCTTCAGGCGCGATAGGCATATTGTTCATGATCCGCTCGTGGATGCGCTTCATGAAATAGCGATACTGTTCCTTTCCATGCAGGTATTCCGCATACAACGGCTGCATATAGGTGCCAAACCCTTCGTGGATCCAGAAATCCTTCCAGTCAGCAGCCGTCACAAAGTTCCCCCACCACTCATGGGACAGTTCATGATGGTGCAGGTCGTCGAAGCCCGAACCAGTATCAAAGACCGTGTCGTCCACATACCCGGCTCCGTAGGCGATGATCGTCTGGTGTTCCATCCCAAAAAACGGGGCCTCCGCAACACCGTATTTTTCGTGCCTGTATGGATAGGGCCCAAGGAGCTCCTCAAAGAAGCGCATATGGTCCACAACCTGATCCATCAGGATTTCCGCTTTGCCCCTGTTTTCCGGGAGGGCCCAGAAAATGATCGGGAAAACGTCACCGGACACGCTCTCGTATTCTCGCACAATTTCTTCATAGGGTGCGATGTTGATGCTGACCGCATAGTTGCTGATGGGTGCGTTAGTGACCCAGTGAAACGTACGCGTACCGGGCTGGCGTTCTGCAGCAACACTTCGCAACACACCGTTTGAAACTGCGGTCACCTCTTCCGGGACCGTAATGCGAATGGAGACGGAATCAGCCCGGTCTGAAGGATGGTCCTTTACGGGCCACCAGATGTCCGCCCCGTTTACCTGGCATGAGACGCCAATCCAAGGCAACCCGCTTTCTGTCCGGGCCCAGGTGAATCCCCCTTCCCATGGTGGGTTCGGTGCCATCCTCGGCCTTCCTGAGTAGGTAACGGATACTTTCAGGTAATCGCCCGGATGAAAGGTCCGGCCAAGATCCGCGACTATCAGTCCGTCTTCGTGATAAAAATCCAGGACAGCTTCATTCTTGTCACCAGCCCCTCCGCCGGTTCCATTTTGGATAACCCGGGAAACGGTAAAAACAGTATCCAGATGTGCCACAAACACATTGGTTCTACCGACGATCAGTGCGTGGGTGTGGACAATTCCAGAAAGGGAACTGTCTTCCGGATCCACGGTCAGATCCAGGTCGTAATAATGCACATCCAGCGCCGCCTGCTCTTCGATCAGCTTTCCACCGGAGTCCAGAATGCTGTTTTCGTACTCTTTCAGTGGTACGGTCACCGGAATATCTGCCCTTGCAGTGCAACCGGTTACCAGAATGGCTGCCTGAAAGGATAATATCAGGAATGGAAACGCTAATGCCTTCATTGGCTATGATATCCTGGCGTAGTCAATAAAAGTGAGCTCATCATGCTCCTGCCTGGCGATTTCTTTCCATACCTTTCCAATTTCATGCCGGTATTCCGGAAAAAAGGTATCCCCGTGATAGTTTTTGTGGATATGCGTCATTTCAAGCCGGTTGCACAATGGGAAATATTGACGGTAAACCTCAGCCCCGCCGATGATGTAGATTTTTTCATAGTCCGAAAGAAGCTCGATTGCCTCTTCAGGGCTTCGGCACACCTCCACGTTATCGTAGGTCCGGCTTCGGGTCAATACGACATTCCGTCTGTCAGGGAGTGGTCTGTGCTGCAGTTCCTCAAACACGGCACGGCCCATTACGATCGCGTGTCCGCGGGTCCTTTCTTTAAAATGCGCAAGGTCTTCTGGAATATGCCATGGGAGTTTCCCATCCCTCCCGATCACCAGATCGGGGTCGTGCGCTGCGATCATGCTTATTATCTTGATGCCCATTGGTCAGACCGCCACTTCAAATGGTATGCGCGGGTGCGGGTGATAGTCAACGAGCTTGAAATCTTCAAAACTCAGTTCATCGATATCCCTGGCATTGATTTCAAGCCGGGGGAGCGTCCGTGGTTCACGCGTAAGCTGTTCTTTCAAGCCTTCAACATGGTTTACATAGATATGCGCATCCACAATGGTGTGGGCGAAAAATCCGGGCTCGAGCCCTGTGAGTTTTGCCATGACCATGGTCAGGGCTGAATAGCAAGCGAGGTTGAACGGGATTCCCAGTGCGATATCACCGGACCGCTGTGTAAGATGGCAGTTAAGCCGGCCGTTGGCCACGTTGAAAATGAACATGACATGGCACGGTGGAAGTGCCATTTTCCCCAGGAGGCCCGGATGCCAGGCACTGACAACGATACGCCGGCTGTGCGGATTGGTGCGCAGGAGCTCCAGGGCATTTCTGATCTGGTCGGATTCTTTCTTGTCGTACACGGTCTTTTGCAGTGTGCCTGCGTCACCTTCCAGGCTGATCTCCTCCTCTTCAAAATAGGGAAAGCGCCGCCACATGACCGGATATATCGGTCCCACATGTCCATCTTCACCGGCCCATGCATCCCAGATGTGACAATCTTTCTCGTCGCGCAGCCAGCGGATGTGGTCTTCACCCCTCAGGTACCACAGCAGTTCCAGGATGACCGAACGGAATGGGACTTTTTTGGTGGTAAGCAACGGAAAGCCGTCCGCCAGGTCCACCTTGTAGAACTCGCTGAACGAGGAAATGGTGTCAACGCCGGTGCGGTTTTCTTTACGGACGCCCTTTTCCAAGACGCGATCGACCAGGTCCAGATATGCCTTCATGGAAACTCCGTTTCAGTTATTCTAATCAATTCAAATAAGGGTGCACCAGGAATCGGGATCGGCAATTTCTCCATGCTGGATACCGGTTATGTTGGCATAGAACCATCGGGCCACCGGACCCATTTCGTCAGCGCCAATGGCTATCTGGTAGTCATCATGGTGGATGGTTCCCACCGGCGATATCACGGCGGCCGTGCCTGCCCCAAATATCTCTTTCAGCTTGCCCTGCCTGTGGTAATCGGCCAGCTCGTCAATGGTTACGGGACGCTCCTCAACAGGCATACCCTTTGCCCTGGCAAGCTCAAGAACACTGTTTCGGGTGATTCCAGGTAAAATGCTTCCGTTGAGCGGAGGCGTAACGAGCACATCACCGATAACGAAGAAAATGTTCATGCTTCCCACCTCCTCGACATATCTGTGCTCCAGGGCATCCAGCCATAATACCTGTGTGTAGCCAAGCTGCTGCGCTTTCATTGTCGGCTGCAGGCTTGCTGCATAGTTGCCGGGCACCTTTACATCACCGACCCCACCCATAACGGCCCTCACATACTTGGGCATGGTGGTGAGCCGGATGGGCTTGATCCCTTCCGAGTAATAATTTCCGACCGGACTGCAGATGATATAAAAACGATAGTTCCCGGATGCCCGCAGCCCCAAAGTCTGGTCTGATGCAAAGACAATCGGCCTGATGTACAGTGATTTGTATCTTGATTTTGGAACCCAATCCCTGTCGGTTTCAACAAGGGTCTTCATGCCATCCTTGAATATCTCCTCGGGGACCTCGGGGATGCACACACGTTCGCAGGAGCGCCGGAATCGCTCATAGTGCTTGTCCATCCGGAAAACATTCACTTTGCCGCCGCTGTAATGGAACGCTTTCATCCCTTCGAAAACCGCCTGGCCATAATGAAGTGTGGAAACAGCCGGATACATCGGAATCTGTCCGTAAGGAAGGATCAGGGGGTCACGCCAGGCACCTTCACTGAAGCGGACCTCAAGCATGTGATCAGAGAACTGTTCTCCAAATGTCAGATTATCGAAATCTATCTCTGATAGCCGGGAATGGGGAGTCCTTTTGATTTCAACGGTCAATTGTGACATACACTGCTGGGAATTATTTTGAAGGATACCAAACGGGAAAACCTAATATTGTTGAATGGAAGATACAACAGTTTAACTATATGTTCTTAAGGATATTGAGTGCCTGCTGGGCGGCAACCTGTTCCGCTTTTTTCTTGTTTTTTCCACTGCCGGTTCCCAGAACATTGTCATTCACCCGAACCTCCACTTCGAAAACCTTTTCGTGACCGGGGCCTGATTCCTGAACAATGCGATACACAGGGGCGGGCATTTTTTTAGCCTGGGCTGCTTCCAAAAGCATGCTTTTGTAGTTGTCTCGCGCACTGACCATCTCATCAAAATTCACGAATTGATGGTAGAGACGGGCAACAAAGTCACGACATATATCATAGCCGTGATCCTGATATACCGCACCGACAAGGGCTTCAAAGGCGTCAGCCAATACACTTTCGGAGTATTCCACCCCCTGGTTCTTCACCCGGTCCCCTAGCTCGATGTACTCCATCAACCGGATATTACGACCGATTTGGGCAAGCATTCCTCCATTCACCAACCGGGAACGCAGCTGGGTCAGGAGCCCTTCCCCGGCATCCGGATATTTTTTGAAAATAATTTCCGAGACTACAAGATCAAGAACAGCATCCCCTATAAACTCAAGCTGCTCATAGGACTCGGTGGCCGCCAATTTCTTTTCAGCAACTATCGACCTGTGCCTCAATGCCTTCAGATATAATGCCGGTCGGGACACAGGAAGTCCTATCAGTATACTGATGGCTTTAATCTTCTGTTTTTGGTCAGAATCGAGCTGCTTCCACTCAAGCAATGCCCGGATTCGTTTAATCACTATTCCACGAATTTTTTGAATACCACGGTTGTGTTATGGCCACCAAATCCGAATGCATTGTTTATTCCGTATGTGATGTCCCTTACTACCGCCTCATTTGTGGTGTAGTTAAGGTCACAATCAGGGTCCGGATGCTGGTAGTTGATCGTCGGGGGGATGATACCGTGATAAATCGCCAGAACGGTGGCAATGGACTCAGCGGCACCTGCGGCGCCAAGCATGTGTCCTGTCATCGATTTGGTGGAATTCAGATTGATTTTGTAGGCGTGATCCCCAAAGACTTTTTTGATGGATTGCGATTCGGCAATGTCACCAAGTGGTGTGGAAGTACCGTGCATGTTGATATGGTCCACATCCTCGGTCGTGATGCCGGCGGCTTTCAGGCCACTGGTCATGGCCAGGATGACCCCCTTGCCTTCCGGATCCGGTGCCGTGATATGATGTGCATCCGCGGAAAAACCATATCCCACGATCTCACCATAGACACGCGCTCCCCGGGCAACAGCCGATTCGTAAGACTCAAGCATCATCATGCCGGCGCCTTCGCCAAGAACAAAACCATCCCGGGTCTTATCGAAGGGTCGTGACGCCGTCTCCGGACTGTCGTTGCGTGTGGAGAGGGCCCTTACGGAATTGAAACCGGCAAGTCCCATGCCAAAGACCGGAGCTTCCGCCCCGCCAGTCACAGCATAGTCAGACTGACCGGTTACAATGGCATCATATGCCAGACCGATATTATGTGATCCTGTAGCACAAGCGGAGACAGCACAGAAATTGGGTCCACGGAACCCGTACTTGATGGATATCTGTCCGGCAGCGATATCAGGTATCAACATGGGAATGAAGAACGGTGAGACACCACGCTGCCCTTTTTTATAGAACTCGACAGCCTGGTCATAGAAGACCTGCATGCCGCCTATCCCACTGCCAACAATGACTGCGACCCGGTTCTTGTCGATCTGGTCCAGGTCAAGCCCGGAGTCATTGATCGCTTCCTCGGCCGTAATCATCGCATACTGACAGAATTTGTCCATACGACGGGCCTCCTTGGAGTTCATGTACTGCGAGGCGTCGTAATCCTCTATCTGAGCTGCGAACTTGGTGGGTGAAGTGCTGATATCGAAATTATCGATGGTCTTGACACCGCTTTTTCCGGATATCAACCCGTTCCAAAACTCTGGGGCACCTTTACCAACAGGTGTAAGGGCCCCTATGCCGGTAATTACTACTCTACGTTTAGACATCAAAGAATGTGTAGGTGACTGTTAGGATATCTTCCCTTTCAGATAGTCAATGGCATCGCCGACGGTTGCAATGTTCTCGGCATCCTCATCGGGTATACTGATGTCGAATTCCTTTTCGAATTCCATAATCAGTTCCACGGTATCAAGTGAATCTGCTCCCAGATCGTTGGTGAAATTGGCTTCGTTGTTCACTTCGGACTCATCGACCCCGAGCTTGTCAACGATGATTGCTTTTACTTTTACTTCGATATCTTTCGACATAATGTGTTACCTGTGTATTGTGAGTTATCTGTTTGATTTCGCGATTCTTGGAATATACCAATGGGCTCGCTTAAACGCCTTTTATAATAAAAATAGATTCCAGTTAAATCAACATGAAGAGCACCGCTACATCGCCATGCCTCCGTCCACGTTCAGTACGGCTCCTGTGAGGTAGGAAGCGGCATCGGATGCAAGAAATGAAACGGCAAGAGCCACTTCATCCGGTTCACCGGCCCGTTTGAGCGGTATTTGCGCCTCAATGCTTTTGAGGATGTTCTCGTCAAGCTTCCCGGTCATCTCGGTGGAAACGTATCCGGGCGCAATGACATTCACCCGGATGTTCCTGGAGGCCACTTCCTTGGCCAGTGATTTTGAAAAACCGATGATACCGGCCTTGGAAGCCGAGTAGTTTGTCTGTCCAGCGTTTCCGGCAATACCCACCACCGAACTGATGTTTATGATGGAACCGGATCGGGCCTTCATCATGGGACGAATGGCTGCTTTTGAGTAATTGAACACACTTTTCAGATTGGTGCTGATCACCTCGTCCCACTGCTCTTCCGTCATGCGCATGATCAGGGTATCACGGGTGATACCGGCATTGTTCACCAGGATGTCCAGCCCATTGAACGCTTCCAGAGCAGCACCAATGACTTTTTCCGCCTCTTTGAAATCCACGGCATCTGCCTGTATTGCTATTGCCCTGGTTCCCATATCTTCAATTTGGCGAACAACTTCCCCGGCGGCTTCGGCAGAGCGCGCATATGTAATGAGCACATTTGCCCCGGCACGGGCCAGTTGAAGGGCAATGGCTTTACCAATCCCCCGGCTCCCACCGGTGACCAGGGCAGTCTTGCCTTCAAGTGCAAACTTTTCCAAATTCATAGATACCACATTTAGGTGCTTTGTTCTTATTGAAATCCGGATATGCCGACACCGGTGAGTGTTCTTTTTGCCAGACCCTGAAGTACATTTCCGGATCCTACTTCCACGTAATGCCGTGCTCCGTCCTTATACATGTTGTTCATCGTCTGTACCCATCGAACCGGTTTCAGCAACTGCTGTTTCAGGTGGCCCCTTATCTCCTCGGGATCCACGGACGCGGTACCGCTGACGTTGGAATAGACACCGGCCACCGGCTCTTTGAAATCAATTTTGTCCAGTATGGTATCCAGCTCATCACGCGCTGAGGACATGAGTGAGGAGTGGAAAGCACCACTGACAGGCAGCTTTTTGACGATCTTGGCTCCGGCCTCGCGCAATTGCTCCATGGCATCGTCCACGGCTGCAACATGTCCGGAAATAACCAGCTGCCCGCTTGTGTTGTAATTGGCCGGAATGACGATATGATCGGGATC
>SKWQ01000220.1 GCA_007128855.1 Balneolales bacterium | reverse complement strand
CCTGCGATGAAGGAATATGATATTCGTACAGATTCATCCGTCCGTCCACATCGGACGTAAAAAGCAGGCTGTGGCCATCGGGATGCCAGGAGGGATCGTAAATGGATGCCCGGTCAAATGCGATATCCGCAGGTTCCCGGTTGAACCGATCCAGGTCCTCGCGATGCAGGAACCAGAGCCCCTGGAGTCCCTCCCGGTTTGCCAAAAGGACCAGGGAATCGGGATTATTCGGTTGGAAAGCCAGTTCGACCAGATGTCCCTGTTCCGGTATCAGCAGGGTATCCACACGTGATTCCCCGATGGATACCAGAATATTGCGCTCGTGATGTGTCTGCAGTGCCCAAATGGTGCCATCCGGACCGTAGACAGGGGCGTGTATCCGGTCCACCAGAATTCCATTACCTGTTTTTTGATCCGTGAATATGCCGGCCTGCCGTACTCCCCTCTTCCCGTCAACATCAGCTTCGTATACCCGCATCCGCTGGTGATTGTCAAAATAGGGGTGGCGATGATAGCGGGAGTAGAGGAAGCGGCTCCGGTCGCCATTGAGCGTGAAGCGGTAATCATCCGTCGACCGGGTTTCAAGGAACAGGGAAGAATGGCCGCTTTGTGCATCAAAGCGATAGATCCCGGGTCTTTGATTGTACGAAAGAGCGTAAAAAAGGACTTCATGATCGGAGATCCAGAAGGGTTGCCGGACCCGCTGGGCGGATATTTTGGATGGGGAGTCCATCACATCCCGGCTGTTTGTGCCGGATTGTGCGTCCATTTTCTCTTCGTGATGCTCCCGGAACTGGCGATAGAGTTTTGACGGGCGTTTTCCGGTGTGATACCAGAGCGCCGTCCCGTATCCCATGAAGGGCCATCGCGAGACAAACCGGATGGTTTTTTTCGTGGTCTCCATCCCGTATTCGTACTGCAGCCAGTGGATGAATTCGTGTCCGCCGATGTAGTGGCGGTCAAAGGGCCAGGTGCGTGCCGGGTCCATCAGCATCTGTCCGAGCGACCAGCGGTGCCGGCTGTCGTAGATGGTTTCGAACTGCTGCGTGAAGTAGGGGTGGTTGCCGCGGCCGCTCAGCCCATACTGCCGGTGCGATTCATGGAAAACGGCGATCCCCTCGATCATGCCGATCGGTGCGGCCAGGTGCATGGACCGGGCCAGGTCGGGCGAGAACGGGCGGATGAAGCCGGCAACCCCAAAAGTCGGGATCACGTTCAGGTGCAGGGCGTGGACCAGCTCATGCGGCATGACGGTGTTCAGCCAGTTGCCGTCCGACGGGTTCATACTCTTGCTTTTCAACCGTGGTATCTCTACCTCGATCCGGAAATTCTGGGTGGTAACGTATCCGTTGGAAAGGTCGTTCTGGCTGTTGAGGACTACGGGCATGGCGGACAGCGATCCGCCGACCAGTGACTGCACGATATCGTACTGGTCCTCAAGGAGCCAGGCAGACCGGAGCGCGGCCGTCTCTTCCCCTTCCTGGAACAGGATGCGAAAATGGGGTGTTTGGAGCTGCTGCCATCCGGGACGTGTCGGCCGGTAGATATTTTCGTATATCTGGGCCGTGGCCGCATCCACCCCGGAAAGGAGGACCAGTATCAGTGCTGCACACCGCGTTAAGAGATATTTCCCCATAGATAATCAGGCAAAAAGCATACAGGTTCGGCAAAGGCAGGTGAATCGGCCGAACGCCGGGTCAAAAGGTTGCGCGGGCCGGTTTCGGCAATCACAGGTCAATTGAACCAGTTGCCTCAGTAGTAGATCACATACTGGTACATTAGCCAGAAGAAACAGAAACTGCCCGCCATCACCATGATATGCCAAATCGCGTGAAAATTAAAATGTTTTGGAGAGGGATTTGGCCACTTCAGACCATAGATGATGGCGCCAACGGTATAGGCGAGTCCACCCATCAGGATCCAGGCAATGGCGCCGAAGCTGAACACCTGCCAGAGTGCCGGAAAGACGATGAGGACCATCCAGCCCATGGCGAGGTAGAGCACCAGGGATATCCATTTCGGAGCGTTGAACCAGGCGAGCTTGAAGATCACGCCCACTACCGCAATCGTCCACACGGCAGTGAAAAGCGCCCAGCCAATGAAACCCTCCAGCACGATCAGTGTGATAGGGGTGTAGGTGCCGGCAATCAGAATATAGATCATGATGTGGTCGATGCGCCGCAGGGTGTGTATGCCCTTTTCGGATACGGGAAGCATGTGGTACAGCGTGCTTGCCAGATAGAGCAGGACCATACTGATGCCAAAGATCGAGAAAGCCACGACATGGGTCGGCTGGCCGTGCTGCACGGATCTGTGGATCAGCAGGACCAGGCCAATCACCGAAAGCAGGGCACCGGCGAGATGCGTGTAGGCATTGGCGGGTTCGCGGACCCGGGAGAGGATGGAAAGAGTGCGTTTCATTGAGCGGTTACGGATTTTTCATCCGGTTTCGTCTTCCTGCGTTTTTCTTCCTCATAGAAGTCACGGAGACTGTTCCGGGCCATCACAACGAGGATGACGGCGAGCACAAAAAGGGAGACGGACAGCATGCTCAGGAACCAGGAGTTCTGTTGGAACTGGTTCCACGCGAAGATGAGCAGCGAAAGGAGGGTGACGGAGAACATGAAGATCATCGGGATGACGGTGAAAAACGGATTCACGTTCTTTTTTGCCAGCCAGACGGTCCCGGCCAGGAGTGCAAGGGCGGCAAGCAGCTGGTTGGCGGAGCCGAAAATGGGCCAGAGCTGTTCGAACTGGCCGGTCAGGAGCAGCAGGCCCGCCAGAATCACGACAAATATCGTGGCCAGGAAACGGTTCCGGAGCGTACCGCGGATGTTTGCGGAGGGGATGTCATCGGCGTACTCCTGGATGATGAATCGGGCAAGGCGCGTGCAGGTGTCGAGGGTGGTGAGCGCAAAGGCGGACACCGTCAGGGCCACAAAAGAGATGGCGACCGATAAGGGAATCCCCATCGATGAAATGAATCCGCCAAGTCCTTCGGAGAAGAGGGTGACCGGACCCACTTCGACCAGGCGGGCGGAGAAGTCACCGCGGGACATGACCGCAACCGCCATTACGGCAATCACGGCAAGCAGGGTCTCGATCAGCATCCCTCCGAAACCGATCATTTTGACGTCACCTTCCTTGTTTATCTGTTTGGATGTGGTTCCGGATGCCACCAGGGAATGGAAACCGGAGATGGCGCCACAGGCAATGGTCACAAACAGGACCGGAAACAGGAATCCGAGGTTTTCCACCTGGAATTGCACGGACGAAGTCATCTCGATGCGCGGTTGTCCGATCAGGATGCCGATGACACCGAACAGGATCATGCCGTACAGCAGGAAGGAATTGAGGAAATCCCTGGGCTGCAATAGAATGGATACCGGCGTGACGGCAGCAAGGAAGATGTAGGCGATCAGGATGGCGATCCAGGCACCGTAACTGATCTCAATGGGATAGATCTCGCCCAGGTAGACAAAGAAGTAGAGCAGGGCGACACCGAAGATGGTGCTGATCCACAAGGGAAATCCAAGGCGGTTGATGATAAGCCCGAAGACCAGGGCAAGCAGGATGAAGAATACCGATGCCGAGGCCGCAGCGGGAACCGTGACAAAGGTGCGGGCCACAATATCCATGAAAACGGCAATGACAAGCAGCAGGGTGGCGAAGGCGAAGATGAGGAACAGCTTCTTTCCTGAGTCGCCAATGTACTGCTGGATGATCTCTCCGATGGATTTGCCCTGATGCCGAAGGGAGGCGGTCATGGAGGTGATGTCGTGCACGGCCCCGAAAAATATGCCGCCGATGAGGATCCACAGCAGGGCGGGTATCCATCCAAAAGAGACGGCGATGATCGGGCCTACGATGGGGCCGGCGCCGGCGATGGATGCAAAATGGTGTCCCAGTACCACAAACCGGTTGCTTGGAACATAATCGACGCCATCCTTGCGGGTGTGTGCCGGGGTGATGTTGGCATTGTCGATACCCAGTTTACGGGCGATGAAAGACCCGTAAAACCGGTATGCACTCAATAGAATGGCGATGGTTCCGGCAAGGATGGCCAGTACTGACATGGGGATTCGGCAAGAGTTGTTCTAAGAATCACCATAAGTAATGGAAATCGGGGAGTTAATCAAGAGGAAAATGGCCGGCGGACCTGGTTGTCAGTCGATGAACGGGTCGAAGACATCGGGGCCGGCCATCACGACCCCAAGTGGTTGCAGCCAGTGCCGTATTTTGATGGTGTTCTGATGGGAGTTGAGCACCTCGGTGAGGCGCCGGTAGACATGGGGTGATTCGTCGAGTCCGCCTCCGCGCAGCTTGACGTTCTTCTTCCTGAGCCACTCCTGCATCATTTTCGGGGTTACCTCGCCGGCCCGGATCTGCTTGCGTTTCTTGCCGCGACCGCGATATTTGCCCGCTGCTTTTGTGCGCGACATCACACGGCCCGCGCCGTGGATGGTGGAGTAGAGGGCCGAGCGGCTCTCCTGGCTGTCTACCCCTTCCAGTATCACAGAGGGATCGCCCATGCTGCCACCAACAAAGCTGAGCTGGCCTGGGAACGCGGGCGTTGCCCCTTTGCGGATGACAACGTAGTCGCGGAGGATGGGTTTGTGTGATTTGCGGGTGTCGTTCGCCTGTGATTTCAGCGTTCCGGCATCGTGGTGCTGCTCTTTCCATGCATAGTTGT
>SKWQ01000056.1 GCA_007128855.1 Balneolales bacterium | reverse complement strand
CCGCGTTCGTCTAGGGGTCTAGGACGCCGCCCTTTCACGGCGGTAGCACGGGTTCGAATCCCGTACGCGGTACATCAAAGCCCGGTCTCTTCGGAAGGCCGGGCTTTTATTTTTTCCGGGCGATGCCCAGGATACCGGTCCCGCGCTCGTTGTCGCCGCGGCGGTCCAGCCACATCATCGCCAATCCGGGCAGAAGGGTAAGCAGGTAATAGAAAGGCAGCCAGAGCAGCGTAAGCATCCCGAAGCGTGTGAACCAGAGCATAGGGATCTTGATGAGCATGACCCAGGCACGGTGTCCCCACGCGCCGTAGGAGTAATGGAGGGAGACCGGCTCCAATTCCGCCTTCTGCATTTTCTCCGACAGATCCTCTTTGGAATAGCCGGCACGGGCGTGCTCATCCACAAAAAACTCATCCTCCCCGGCATCCTCTTCGGAGTAGTGCGACGGCGAGTGCATAATGAAGATGCCGCCGGGACGCAGTGCTTTTCTGACTCGCCGCATCACGCCGGTGTCGTCCTCGATATGTTCGAGCACATCCACACAAAGGGCCAGGTCAAACGATTCGGGTGGAAGGTCGTCCGTCACCAGATCGTGCGTTTCGAACCGGATGCGTCCGCGGCTGATGTCCTTTTCAAAATAGTGGCGGCAATCCTGCAGGTAATCCTTCTTGACATCCACGGCGTGGATCACTGCGCTGGGGAACGCCCGGAGCATAAAGCGGTCGTACTGCCCGAATCCGCTTCCGGCATCCAGGATGTCCCATTGGCTTTGCGTCGCGAACCGGTTGCGGAAACAGCTTCGGAGCGCTGAGCGGACGTACCAGCTCCGCAGGAAAAACAGGTCGAGGGTCTTGTAGAACAGGGTGCGTAACAGGCGCGAACGGCGGATCCAGCGGGCGAATTTGTCCTTGGTGGGGTCGTAGGCGATTTTGCTCATGGGCCTACGCTCCGCTCTTTTTGGGTTCGTGGGGATCAGGGCCGTTGGTGTGATCGGTGACTTGTGTTTGGGAACCGGTGGCGTGACCGGTGACGGACGATTCCGGCCCCCTGGCAGAGCTTCCGGTACCGTCAAACCCGGACAACTCACTGATGTTCACGGGATCGCCTTCCTTGTCCACCCGCGTCTGGTTGAAGATCTCCCCGAGGAATCCGATGGCGAAGAGCTGCACGCCCAGGATCAGGAACAGGATGCCGAACAGGAAGAGCGGCCGGCCGGCCAGGTACACTTCGAAGAAAAGCCGCAGGATGGTCAGGTAGATGGTGATACCGCCGCCGATGAACAGGAACAGGGTGCCGATGCCGCCGAAGAAGTGCATTGGCCGCTTCATGTAGTGGCCCAGGAACAGCAGCGTCACCAGATCCAGGAATCCCTTTATGAACCTGGAGAGGCCGAATTTGGGAACACCGTGCTTGCGGGGATGGTGCTGCACCACTTTTTCGTCGATGCGGTTGAACCCCTGCTGCTTGGCCAGGTAGGGGATGTAGCGGTGCAGCTCGCCGTAAAGCGTCAGGTGCCGGACCACTTCGCTGCGGTACACTTTCAGTCCGCAGTTGAAATCGTGGAGCCGGATGCCGGTGGTCAGCGAGGTCACGTAGTTGAAGAAGCGCGACGGGATGGTCTTGCTGATAGGGTCGTAGCGTACCTTTTTCCATCCGCTCACCAGGTCGAGGCCCTGCTCCTCGATCATGCGGATCATGTGCGGCACCTCGGCGGGATCGTCCTGCAGGTCAGCGTCCATGGTGGCGATGAACCGTCCGCCCGCCATGCGGAAGCCCTGCTGCAGCGCGGGGCTTTTGCCGTAGTTCCTGCGGAACCGTATCCCTCTGATATTCGGCGATTTTTCGGAGAGCTCCCGGATTTTCTGCCACGACCCGTCATCCGATCCGTCATCCACAAGGATCACCTCGTAGGTCCATTCGGTTGAGAGTGCCTGGTGGATGCGGTCCGTGAGTTCCTGAAGCGAGTCGACCTCGTTCAGCAGCGGCACGACGACGCTGACATCGGGATTCGTCCCTGTTGTATTTTTCACCAAAATTTGTTCTTGTTAAATTGCTATTATGGAGTCTACCGTACTCACAAATATCTGAAAAATGAATAAACTCTACTACACCATTGGGGAGGTTTCCAAGCTGACCGGGGTGGAACCGCATGTTCTCAGATACTGGGAGACGCTCTTCCCTGAACTCTCACCCGTCAAAAACCGGGCCGGGAAGCGGGTCTACAAAGATAATGACATCCAGGTGGTCCTCACCCTCAGGGAGCTGATCCAGCAGAAAAAATACTCGACGGCCGGTGCCCGCAAGGTGCTCAGGGAACAGAAAAAAGATTCCCGCGGCAAAGATAAGGAAGAATCGGCATCCCTGCCCGTAGAAGTGACGCAGGATCTGAGCCGGGTGCGGGTTTTTCTGGCGGATCTGCTTAACAAAGTGTGATACGGTCCCCCGGTACGGTCCGGAACGGCTTTTGCACCTGCATGCAACCCGGGTCCGCGCCGAAGAAATTGGTAACAAATCGGTTGGTTTATGGCGCTTAGTAAGGCACAATTTGGCAATTTCAGGCTTTTTGCCCTGGAGACGGGAACGTTCCGGCTGGATGGCGGGTCGATATTCGGGGTGGTCCCGAAGACGCTCTGGTCGCGCCGCCTTGCGTGCGACGAACAGAACCGGATCCTGCTCACCGCGCGGGTCCTGCTGGTCCATTCGGCGGCAACCGGCCGGGTGTACCTGATCGATTCGGGCATCGGCCACAAATTTGACGAGAAGTTCGTGAAGATCTACGGACTCGATTTTTCCGGTCACACGCTGGAATCGTCGCTGGAACATCACGGTTTCCGCACCTCCGACATCACCGATGTGGTGTTTACGCACATGCACTTCGACCACTGCGGCGGTACGGTCAGACACGGCGTGGACGGGCAACCGGAGCTGACGTTCCCAGAGGCCCCGCACTGGGTCCACACCGCGCATTGGGACAATGTGCTGCATCCCAACGAACGTGAAATATCCAGTTTCCTGCCCGAAAACATCGAACCGCTCAGGGAATCCGGGCAGATCCAGCTGGTGGATGACGGACATGTCTACGAACCCGGGTTTGAGATCATCGTAGTGGATGGGCACACACCGGGGCAGCAGCTTCCGCTGCTGACGGACGGAAAACGGCAGCTGCTGTTTGCGGCCGACCTGCTGCCCACCACGGTGCACCTGCCCCTGCCCTGGGTGATGGGCTTCGACACACGTCCACTGCTCACGCTGGAGGACAAAAAACGGGTGTTCGGCCGTTGCATCCGGGAGAATACCCTGCTCTTTCTGGAGCACGATCCGCAACACGAGCTGGTGAAGCTCGGCGATACGCCGCAGCGTCCGTCAGTGACCTGGACTGGAACACTGGACGACCTGTAGCGGTTCACCAAAACAGTGCTTTTTGGCGTTGAGGGCATACTATCCCATCACAGTCTACGTAACCAATAGGAACCGCGACCCGTAGCATAAACAGGATGACGGATAGGCACGCCCGCATCCCTCCGACATTTCCACATGACCAATTATATGAACCAGGATCTTCAGATAAGCACCCTTGAGAAGCTCTTCCGCGATTGCCACCGTGCGCTGCGCGGGCGGTACCGCACCGGGCTGGTCCTCGGCGGGTTGGCTGCGCTGATTGCGGTGCTGGTCCTTTTTGTGCTGCTGGAGCAGGTCCTCTATCTCTCCCCATGGGCAAAAGCCGCCTTCTGGATGGTCGCGATCGGCAGTGGCCTGGCTGCGGTGTGGGTGATCCGGCAGCGTGTTTCCGTGTCCCCGTTCACCGATTTTTACCGCCGGACTGCCGACGAGATCGACCTGCCCGGGATACGTCACATACTGGACCTGTCGCACAGCCGGTATCCGACGGAGTCCGGATTCACGGAAGCGGCGGTACGCCAGAACCTGAAGCAGGTCGCCCCGCAGGATCCGGAGGGGCGGCTCCGCGTCTACCGCGACCGGCATCCGGCATCCACCATGCGAAAATACACGCTTTTGGCCTCGGCGGCTGGTATCCTCCTGTTCGCGGGAGTGCTGCTATGGGCGGGTGAGGCCGTTTACCGGAGCGGCACATTCTGGGTATCGTATCAGCGTCCGATCCCCTTCGAATTTACGGTGACGCCGGGCGACACGACCATTGAGCAGGGTTCCTCGTTCCAGGTGGCCGTGCGGTTTGACGGGGACGTGCCCGGCCAGGTGCGGCTGGGACTTCGATCCGAGCAGGAAAACGACCCACGGATCCAGGGCATGGTCCGGCACGACGAGCGTACGTTCCTCTCCCGCGAGACCGAACTGTTTGAGGATGCCGAGTTTTTTGTGGACATGGACGGTTTCCGCACCGAGACCTACCGTGTCCGGGTGGAGCTGCTCCCCCGGCTGCAGGAGCTCATCGTAACGGCACATCCGCCCGGATACACCGGTCTGGACAGCGAGACGTTCACCTATCCGTTCAACCGGATGGAGGCGGCGGTTGGATCCCAACTGGAGATCCGTGCCCGGAAGAACAAGCCGCTCAGGGAGCTTTACATGATCGCTGAAAACAGCGGGGACACCCTGGCGATAGCCCCCGATTCCGTGATCACCAGTCGCATCACCGCTGTGACTGACGAGCGGTTCCATTTTATGATGCGCGATGAATTCGGGCTCAGGAACAGCAATCCCTTCCGGTTCCGCCTGTCGGTCATTG
>SKWQ01000264.1 GCA_007128855.1 Balneolales bacterium | reverse complement strand
TACGGCAGGATGGCCACGCCGAGCAGCGCGCCGATCGGACCGAAAAAGTCGATGAGCCCCGGATTATAGTCTTTTGGCACGCGACTGCGGGTCAGCTCTTTGGCGGCCATGGGGGTGGCATCCTCATGGTTCAGCTCGCCGCTTTTCCGGGCCCGCCGGATAGCCGCACGCATCTTCTTACCCGGCACGAACGGCAGCAGCTCCAGCGCGAAGAGCAGGGTCAGGATCAGCGCAAAAATAGCGTAGAAATTGAACGGCAGAGCGCTGAAGAAGAAGCGGACACCGTCCTGCGTGGTGGCGAACATGGGCAGGGTGCCGATGATGAGTCCGCTCACGTAGAACGGCCAGACATTGAACGGGATGATGGTGGCGGCCGGGGAAGCGGTCGAGTCCACCATGTACGCAAGCTCTTCGTGGGAGACGCGTTTTTTGTCGGCCACCGGACGGACCGTGGCGCCGGTGAGCACCGTGCTGATGGTCCCGCCCTGGTGGAAGATCAGGCCCATGATCCAGGTGAAGAACTTGGCGGACCGGGGACCGCGCACCATCCACTGGCTTGCCCGGGTCGCAAAGGCCTCCGCGCCGCCGGTGCGGGTCCAGATACCGATCAGCCCGCCCAGCGCCCAAAGGTAAACAAGCAGGATCATGGCGAAGCTCTCGGTGCCGATGGACGGGATCAGGAAGTCGGCGACGATGTTCGGTCTCCCGGAGATGATGCCCCCCAGCAGGATGCCGGCGAACAGCGAACTGATCACCTCGCGGGTCCAGAACGCCAGCAGGATGGCCACCAGCGGCGGCATCACCGACCAGAACCCATAATGACCATTCTGCTCCGGGATGTTCCCGGCGGTCAGCAGGCCGGAGATCATGATCACCCCGAACAGGCTCACATAGACGCGGCGAAGGCGTTTTTCATCGTTCCAAAGACGGTTGAAATATCCGGAAAAGCCGGTCATTGGTTGTCCCCCCCTGCGGCATGGATGTAATCGGTGAGGTCAGTATTCATTTACCCATTGAATTGTGACGGATTAGCTGTTAATATGTAACCGGTTCGTCAAAAAAACAAACACCCATAATACCGATCGCCATGACCCGCCAGGAAGCCGAAGCCCTTCTCGTCCAGTGGATTGAAAACGAAAACCTGCAGCTGCACTGCCGCATGGTGGCCGATGCCATGGAAGCTTATGCAAGGGAGCTGGGCAAGGATGAGGCGACCGTGGAGCACTGGTGGCTGGCCGGACTGCTGCACGACCTCGACTGGGAAAAGGAACCCGACGCCCATCCCAACCATGCCCTGGAACATGTCTTCCCGAAAACGGACCTGCCGCAGGAGGTCACCGAGGCCATCCGTGCCCACGCCCCCGAGCGCACCGGGAAGGAACCTGACACGGAAATCGAGCGGTATCTTTTCGCCTGCGACGAGATCAGCGGGTTCATGCACGCCGTATCGCTGATGCGACCGGACGGCTTCAGCGGTATGAAAGCCAAATCGGTGACCAAGAAGCTCAAGGACAAGCGTTTCGCGGCCAATGTAAGCCGGGAGGATATCCACAAGGGCGCCGGACTCATCCACACCGAACTGAACGACCACATCCTGTTCCTGGCCAAGGTGTTCGAAAACCGGGACTGATGCCCTGTCCCGCCGCTTCACACCTGCCCCGCTGCCACAAAAATTTGAAATAAGGGTCCAACAGAGCCGTTATACCTTCAGGTTGAATGTCTTGTTGTTTGTTGTATTGTGAAGCAGTTTAACCATCATAAAACAGCGGGTAGCAACCATGGCAAAATACGTCGTCCCATTCCTTTTCTGTTTTACATTGCTGGCTTGTGAATTCGATGTACCCATCACCGATGACATTCCCGACCGGTTCCGCATGATGCAAGTCCGGGACGTGGATGTTCCCGATCCCGTTTCCGAGATGGAGGTCATGACCTATGTCTATATCCAGATGCTCCTGGATCATCATGGCGCCCGATACTGCTCTGATCCGGATTTTGTGGAGAATATTATCAACACACATGTCTCCGACAGATCGGAATTTGACATGGACAGGTATCTGGAGGTGGAGGAAGCCATTGCCCATAGCCGGCGGCTCAGGTACATAATGTTCCGGGTCTATGAGGATATAGCCTATGCCCTGATAGACTGACCGGTGGAACGTTGCAACCGGAAGCCGTGTTTTTGTTCATCGTGAGTAATAAGATTACAAATTATTACAATGTATTACATTTGATGAACCATCATGAAATTCATGTCATTTTTAATGGGTAACCAAACCAATTAAATCATGTTGAAATTACTGATAATTGCTGCACTTGTACTCTCCCTTTCCGCTTGCAAGACGGATCAGAGAGAGCCTGAAGATAGCGGATCGCTCCCCGAACCGCCTATGGAAGAAGTGCCCTCTCCTGTCGATGAAGGCGATACCGTGGAAGTGCCTCTCCATGTGCCGCCAGAGGAAGATGACGGCGAATACGACGGGAACGAGTAGTATATCCCGGTCAATCCGATCCGTACTCCATCCATTCATCGATGGACCGGAAAATGACCTGGTAATCGGGATGGTCTGTGAGCCAGTCGAGCAGTTCCCCGAACCAGCGGAGCGTTATGCCCTCGTTGTAAGCCGCTCTGGTGAAATGGTCATGGAACATAATCCCCCATTGTCTGCCTGATGCAGCCGCCTTTTCAAAACTTTGCTGCGCCATGACAAGCTGCTCCTCGTAATTGTCGGAGGTGAGCGCCCAGGCATAGTCACGCAGGCCAAAAAAATACCCCTTGTCGCCGTCACGATACATTTCGGTGACATTCTGGTCCGTGAGCACCCGAAACCCCACCCCCCGGTACAGATCCTCATGATCACGCACGACCAGTCCGTTATCGTACCCGGCCCCGACGTAGGTCGTCACTTCGGCACCGATGGCCTCTTCCAGCAGCCGCTTCCCCCCGGCCACCCTGGCCGCAATCTGCTCCGGGGTATAGCCGTCGTCCACATCAGGGTTATGAAACTCCCAGCTCGTGGACTGTGTGAACGGACACCGGTGATCAAAACCGTGCTGTAGGACCTGGTGCCCCCTCGCATGAAACGCGCGCAGCTGACGCGCCATTTCCCCGTCCCGATTGGTGACCTGGGTCAACCGGTTCGGTATGGCGGCCAGCATGACCCGGGCGCCGTAGCGTTCGGCCACCGCGAGAAATGAGTCGATTTCCTGTGGCTGGATATCGGATTCGAGCATGAACACATCATCCACCCGGATGAAAACGGTGATCTCCTTCGATAACGCTTCCCCCGCCGCGATCATCAGTCCCGTCAGGGCCATGGCCATGGCAATTCCGACGATCAGCGCTGATCCTGCGAGCCATTTCCTGTTGCTTTCCCCGCTGTACATCGGCCTGTACTTCATTTCGTTTACATTTCAGAGTTGGATGGGTGCCTGACCGCAAAAAGCTTCGCCAGTCAGCATGGGTTGTGCCAAAATAACCAATTCTGGCATCCGTTATCGGATAAGGATGTATCATTATCGTGCTGTACCACTCGGGTGGATTGTGTTTTTGCCTGAAAAACAACCAGAACACGGAGGTTATGGCCATGATGAAATACCTGCCCATCCTTCTCCTGCTTCTTCCTGTTGCCGCCTGCAAAATGGAACGCCCTGCCCGGGACCAGCTAACCGTTGCTCCGGACCACGAAGATATTGCCGCCCAAGTTGCAACTCCCACCGAAATCACCGAATGGGAGATGGAAGTGTTTGCAAGGGCGAATCATCTTGCGGCACAGCTGGAGATCGACCCCCTTACGGAAACCGTCTCCATGAAACCGATCGTCGAGTCATGCGGCCTGACCATGGAGCGCTATCGTGAAATCCGGTCGGCGGTGGAGGAGAGCGAACGGCTGCAGCGCAGAAAGGATCAGCTCGTGAGAACACTGCGGGATTGATCCGGGAGCCGGTCGGTATCCATCCAGACACGGACCGGACTCAAGACTCTGGAACCGGCTTCGGTCAATTCGTCCGCTCCCAATGCGATTGCATATGCCACTGCTCCGGATTATCCCGGGTTATGGTGGCCGTCCATCGGTACGTTTCCGGCCACTTCCTGAAAACCCCGGCAACCCGGTATAAGAACCGCAGTGAAAGCCGGTCCGGAGCGGGGCTCCATCCACCCGAGGGGACCAGTACGATTACCGTGTTACCGCCGTTCCTGGCAATGGAGTAAATCCCGTGGACACTTCCGGTGGACTCGTCCCCGGCAATCGTGAAGTTTCCTTCCATGGCATCCGATTTCATGTGGATCAGGTTGGGGAATGGAGGATCGAATGTCAGCTTCAGCAGGTGTTCACCGGACCACTGCTGCAGTCCGCCCAGCAAGGGAACCCCATCGGAAAACTGGAGCAGGTATTCGGTATCGCCCGAAACAACAATGCTATCCCCCTGAAATGATTCCCCATGAGCGGATGCAGCCCAGTCCAGTCGGAGCATTTCCATCGCACCATCCGTGGCCGGATTCAACATGGCTATGAGTGGATCCGTGCAGTAGCGGATGAACGTCATGCGGGAACGGTCTATCGGCATGGGCAGCATGTCCGTGGCATGCTCCCGGCCATCAATGTGAATGCTGACATCGGAATCTTTCTGCCGGACAAAATAAAATTTGTGGAGCAGGATCAGCGGCATGGCCGGCGGGTTTTCGACGGCATCGCCCATGGGCGCCAGGAGCC
>SKWQ01000016.1 GCA_007128855.1 Balneolales bacterium | reverse complement strand
TGGGCTCTTCGGGATCCAGGGAGAAACCGGTCCAGTACTTGAACTCGAGGTTGTCACCCGGCATCATCATGATGGTGGCCGTCCAGTAGTCACCGCCGATGTTCTCAGCGAGGATGGAGGAACCGGCGTTCCAGCGGATGGCCTGGCCGAGGTACAGATCGTTTTCCCAGTCGTGGTCGGCAACAGCGCCGCGCACCTGGACCACATCACCTGCTTTGAGCGTATCGGGCACGGTGGCTGCGTTGAAGTTCAGCACAACAGGTACAGCATCAAGAGCCGGGCTGATGTCGAATTTTGCCACAGCATTGTTGGTTCCTACAATATAGAGCGACTTGGAGTCGGCATCGATTTCCACGGTGCCGGTACCGTTCAGGTTGACGTTGGGACCCAGTTGGGCCGTGCGGCCGATCTGAATGATGTTTTCAGCGTCGCTCACATCGTAGATGGAAACGTACTGCCCTTCCGGATCGGTAGTGATACTGGGGAAGACGGCGGCAATTGCGCGGCCATCAATCTCGGCATAGGAAACATCCATGGTCGCATGCGGAATATCGTCCGCCGGTACCTCAAGAAGGATATCACCAGTTCCAAGATCGACCAGTGTCAGTGGTGTTCCGAAGCCGTTGATCCACACCTGGTTGGCACCATCCACAGAACCGAATCCACCCCGGGCGTAGCCCGCCGGAACGTCAATCAGTTCATGTGAATACGTTTCTGCAGTCTTGTCATATGTGAGGGCAAGGAAAGCTTCGTTTCCGCCACCACTGGCAAGAATGACATATTTATCATCATCTTCATAGATGCCGAAAGCATCGCCGAAACGCTGGTTGTTCAGATTATCCTCAAGCGCAACTACGGGATCACTATCCTCGTCATCCCAGCGGTAGATCTTAAAGGCCTGGCCCGGGATGGCAAGGTTGCCGGCATAGATGGTTCCGTCGTTGGCGACCTTAACCAGGTTGATTGGGAAAGTTCCTCCTGATACACCTTCCAGGCTGAGCTGCCCAAGTACGGATCCGTCGGTTGGATCCATAATATATACACCAGGTCCGCCCGAACGGCTGACTACCAGCATATTACCCGTAGCCGGGTTCAGGGCTCCGCCGCGCGTATTGTTATCATCGGCGAACCAGTCCACGTCACCTGCCTCGATGCTCCATTCGGCATCGGAGAGCACGACCTGGGCTTGTGCGGGCTGGAATGACCAACCCAGCACGAACGCCGTCAACAACAGTGCTGCAAAGGTCCTGATCGTCCCTTTCATTGTACTGTCTAGCATTGTCATATCTTCCTCTTTTTTTTGTTGTTATTTACGGTTTTATCCGTTTTTGCTGCTTTACTGCTTATATGATTCTACATGGCTGTTTACTTCCTGTCAGAATGCAACTGATACAGAAATCCGGTTTGTGCCGCCCAGGTACTTGTGCTGCTGATAGGCATAATCAAACTTGAGTCCCAGATTATTGCCAAACGAGTAGCCGAGCCCTGCACCAAGTGCAAATTCAAACATCCTGTCCTCTTCGGGGAGACCGATTTCCGGCACCCCGCCTCTTAGGATCACCAGCTCATCCAGAAATGCCACTTCGGCGCCGAAACTGACGCTCTGGTAGTTGTCGCTGGGACTGTGGCCATCCACCATCACCGTAAGCCGGAGCGGTTCGGTGTTCCAGGCATGCCACATGAGTCCGGCCCGCAGGGCGAGCGGCAAGTCGAACCGGTCGGTGTTCAGGTTCGCAGGGACATTGCTGTTGTTGCCGCTGGACGAACCGTCGACATCCGTGGTGACAAGAAGGTCATCGCCGCGCATCTGGAACTTCTGGCCGAAGTTGGTCACGCCGACACCGAAGACGATGCCGTCAAACGGAGTGACGTAGGTCGTCCCGATATCGAAGGCAATGCCACTTGCCGATGTGTTCCAGATGGTTTCGTTGATGAATTTCATATTGGCGCCCAGGGAGAAATTGGGGAGCAGGCGCACCGCGTAACTGACACCGGCGGCATAGCTGTAGGCGCCGAACATGCGGCCTGTTCCATCCTGACGATCAAAGGTGGTCTCTTCCATATCGTCCATGGTCAGTGCGGTAATGTTGATGCCGACGGCCGAGTTGCCGTTGACCGGCAGCACGATACCAAGATAGGAATGCCGGAGCACATAGAGCCAGTCCGCATGGTCCAGCATCACCGTGGGCTGCCGGATGCTGGTCAGGGCCCCGGGGTTCCAGCGCATGGCCGACGGATCGTTCACGGAAGCCGAAACGGCACCGCCCAGCGCCGCCGAGCGCGCCCCTACCGGAATCTTCAGGAAGGCCCCGGCCGTGGTGCCGGTTTTGCTTACGCTCTGGGCTGCCGCATCCGCAATGCCGACGGCGCAAATCAGAAGGAGTGTTAGAAAAATTCTTGCTTGCATGATAATTCGTGTTATGGATTACTTGATCACCGCAAATCTGCTGACGTGCTCGCCGACGTCGGGTGCCTGAACGTGATAGATGTAGACACCGTAGGAAATCTCAAGATTGTCCTTGGTCAGCATATCCCACTTGTAGGTACCGTTGAAAGTATTGGCCTCGGTGGCATCTATGGTCTTCACCAGCTGACCGTCCACCGTGAAGATCCGGATCTTGCTGGGCACCGGAAGGCGTGTGAAGTGCAGCTCGCGCACCTGGTCGGGCCGCGCCATGGTGGGCGCCGGCTCAAACGGGTTGGTTGCCACGTACGGGTTCGGCACCACGCGGATCCGCTCGAGCTCTTCCCGGGCCTTGTCAGCATCCACCATGCCTTTCTGCATGTCCGACATCCGGAATTCGAACACATCCAGCGAGGTGAACGGCTTGCGGGTGAAGATGCGAAGGGTGTCGCCGGGCTGCGGGTTTCGGCTGAGAATCGTCCGGTTCAGGCCGGTCCCTTCCGCCGCCGGGTTCATGAACAGCGACCATGTCAGGGTGCGCGGATTGTCGCCCACCGGTTCGTAGATGAAGATCTGGTCGCGCCGCATGTTCACGAACGGACCCTGGCGGACCAGGCCGGCGCTGAATTCTCCCGGCTGCGTCACATTCGGGTCATTGGCGTTTGCCTCGGGATTGTTGTGCAGGTTGTTCATGGCAAAATCCACTTCCTGCGGATTGCCATCCTCATCCATGATAGAGGTGTTGAATATCCGGAAGTTCACGTCCATGGCCGGCAACGGAATCCCGGCATAGGTGGTGTCGATGGACTGCGCGACCCCCAGCTCATCGAACACAAACTTATAGTCCGACGCCCGGGGGGTTCCTTCCAGGAAGAAGGCGTAGGAGTGGACGTTCCTCTCGTAATCCGTATTGGGTGCCCAGCCGGACCGGTCACGGTTCACCGAAAGTTCCAGTTCACTGTTGTTCAGCGTCAGGCGGAATCCCTCCTTCACCGGATTGTCTTCCAGATTGAAGTTCGGCGAGTTTTTGAACAGGGTATCTCCGCTGGTGATATTGAACAGCGAGAAATCCTTGGTTCGCAGCGTATCCGGGGTGTCGTCCCGGCCCGACGGAATCAGGGTGTCGCGGAAGGTCACACGGTAGAGATTGTCCACCCGGATCTCGTCCGGATTGAAGACCTCCACGAATACCTGCCCGCTCGTGGTTCCCCTCACCGGTGTAGCCAGAGGGTTTTCCGGGTCGATGTAGCCGGCTTTGGAAGCGGCGGGTGTCACCACATTGACGTTGGGACCGGTATCCACGCTTCCATCCGGATTGATGCTGATGAAGATCGGGGATTCGGAGGGGGTTATGTCATTGCGTGCATTGCCAAAGGAGAACGAGGTCACGGCATAGTAGTAGCGCCTGCCGTTTACCACGTTTTCATCCACAAACTTGCGTTGCAGGCCACTGTTGGAGCCCAGGTTGAACTGTACGCCGTTGATGGGCACCGGATGGAACCCGGACCACTCGTTCACCAGGTCGTAGATGGCCAGCGGCTGGTGGAAGATCCTGTTGCCGTCGGCATCGGTGATGTTTAGGATATCCTGGAAGCCGGGATCCGTGGACCGGTACACCTTGTAACCCTGGAAGCTGCGGGCGTCGGCATCGGTGTTGCCGGGAAGCCGCGACAGGTACCTGTCAAAGTGATCCTCCGCTATTTCATCCCAGTACAGGGTGACTTTGCCGTCGCCGGCAACAGCCGTCACATTGGGTGCCGGCGGTGCCGTGGCGAACTGGTAGTCGGCCTCATACGCGTTGAAGGCCTGGTCCAGGTTGGTGTTCACACGGGTACGGTCACCTGTCGGGGCATCGTAATCCGGATTGTTGGTCTGAGAAACGGTGACAGCCACCGAGAATCGCTCGGTCTGGCCGCGCTGGAGCGGGAACAGCGATGAGGTGACCAGAATATCCGTGTCATCGCCCGGCTGGGCTTCTTCTCCCAAATTTCCGGGAAGCATCCGGTTGCGCCAGAACGCCCCGTCTCGGGCGAACGAGGATCCGGATCCCAGCGCACCGGCAAGCGGAAACGTCACCGAGGAGATCCCGATCATGTCGGATTCGGCCACACTCGTTTTGTCGATGTTGGGTTCACCGGGGAAAGGTGTGCCGGCGCCCGATGTCGGGAAACCGTTCCCTTCGCCGCGTGCCCCGCTGAAGGGCACCCCGTCCAGCCCCACGTCATCCTGCATGGCACTCCAGGCCATGTTGTTATCGAAGTAGTCCTCGCGGGACTCATCGATCATGGGAGCCGAAGTATGGTAATTGCGGAAGTAATTGTCGAACGCACCCGGAGACCGGTACCCGCCATCCACATG
>SKWQ01000242.1 GCA_007128855.1 Balneolales bacterium | reverse complement strand
CCAGCCACGATCAGGTATACATAGGCCGAGACAGCGCAGCCACTCATCATGAGTACCGGTCCGGCTATGGCCTTTCTTTTCCTCAGATTGCGGACCAGCCATGCGATCGCCAGCCAGAAAAACGGGACGGCGCCGACGTAAATACTGCCGAAAATGACCGGGTTCACCCCGTACGGCTCACCGAGCCCCATAAACCAGTCAAGGAAATTTTCGATACTCATCTAAAATATGGATCTATTTGTTTTTGTGGACATTACCCATGATAACCGAATACGGGTTCTTTACCAGTGACGTTCCCGGAATTCTTCGAAAGATTGGCGCCCAAAGGAATCGGAAGCTTGCAGTTGCGCCGATCCGAGATCCTGCCAGTCAGGACTGCTGCGATGATCATCTTCTTTTTCCTCCACTTGCAGCGCATTTGCATCCGGACCGTAGCCCAAGGTGGTTCCGTTCAGGCAGGAAAGTAAGAAAGTCAAGATAACCAGGGTTTTCCACATGACTTTACTCCGTTTGATGATGCAGGGTGGACGTAGACTGATACATAGATGCCGCAGGGCCGGCGAATCTTACTTCAACGGCAAAATTTTGACTGATCGGCCTTTTTCCGCGGAAAGCATTTCGCATCCGGGCAGCGACCACTTCTCAGGCAACGCAGGTAAGGAATCCGGTGTTCGGTTCATCTTGAACGTGGAGCCACCCGCATCCACCCTTTCGGAAGGTGTGCGGATTTCCGGAATCTGTGCAGAATGGCTTGCAACAGAGCATCCCGCGCCGCGCATCCTTTACCAATCTGCTCAATTTTTCATACTTTGCCGACATGAAAATCCCGAACGCATCCCCGCCCTACAGTCTGGTCGTGTTTGATTATGACGGTACTCTTGCCGACTCCCTGGGTTGGCTGGAGGGAGACGGACAGCATCCCACTCTATCCCGGCGTAAGCGAGATGCTGCAAGACCTCGCTTCGGGACATCTGGCCTTGGCCCTCCTCAGTTCCAACTCCCGGAACAACGTGCTCAGGATTTTGGGACCGCATCTGTCCGACCAGACCGGTTACCCGGCCCTGATTCTGCCCAGGCAGCGGAACTGATCAGGTTCACTTCACATATTTCTCCAGCCACTCGAGCTGCCGTTCGGCTGCATCTATGATAAACTTCGGCTCGCGGAGACCGTGCGGCTGGCGCGGATAGGTCACCATTTTGGTGTCCACTCCCATGCGGTCCAGTGCAATGTAAAGCTCGTAGCCCTGCGACGGAGGCACACGGATGTCCTGCTCCGGATGCAGGATCAGGGTCGGCGTGCGGATGTTCTCCACGTTGAAAATGGCCGAATGCCGCTTGAAACGCTCGTAATTTTCCCAGTAGTTGCCTTCAAAATAGTCCGGCAGGAAACTGGGGATGTCCGCCGTGCCCACAAAGCTGACCAGGTTGGTCACCCCGGCACCGACCATAGAGGCCTTGAAGCGATCGGTTTGAGTGATGGCGAAAGAGGACATGAATCCGCCGTAGGACCAGCCCATGATGGCCTGCCGGTCCGGGTCCGCTTTGCCCTGACCGATCAGCAGGTCCAACCCGGCTTTCATATCCTGAAGGTCCCCGAAGCCCCAGTCGGAGATATTCGCAAATCGGAACTCGCGGCCGTATCCACCCGAACCGCGAAAGTTGGGCCGCAGGATGAAGTACCCCTCGGCGGCAAACTTTTGCAGGGGATAGACCTGCGGTGCGGCCACGTAGCTCTCGCCGAACACGCCGGTGGGTCCGCCATGGACGTGCAAAAGCACCGGATACCGCTTGCCCTCCTCATAATCGAGCGGGTATATCAGCACCGACTCGATCTGCATTCCGTCGTAGGATTCGTAGGAAATCACTTCCGCGCGGGCGATTTCGGTCTGCTCATATCCCTCGTTGACACGGGTGAGCCGCACGGGATCGAACGACGGCACATCCGAGACGATGACATCGGGCGGGACGGCAAAACCCTGATGAATTGCCGCCAGCCGGGACCCATCAGCAGACAGGGAAAAACCGAAGAACATGCCGGCGCCTTCGGTGACCTGGCGGTAGTTGCCGCCGGCGGCAGGCAGGGCAAACAGGTCCACCGAGGTCCGGTGCCGCTCCATGTAATAGATATGGGAGCCGTCCGGCGACCAATCCAGGAGCATCGGCCGGTCGTCAAATGTCTCGCCGGGATTGTTCATGGAGCCGTCGGACAGGCTCTTGACCATGATGACGTCGTAGCCCGGCCAGCGGGGTTCGCCCCGGTCGGAAATGAACGCCAGGTAACGGCCATCCGGGGAGTAGAGCGGGCTGGCATCCTTGCCGCCCAGGTCGACAAGCAGCTCCACGGCCCCGCTGTCGGACGGTACCGTGGAAATACTGGTTTGCGGCCAGTATTCGGTGCCCGGACGCGGTTGGTGGTCGAACGCGATAGTGGCGTCATCCGGTGACCAGTCGAAACTGCCCACGTGGAATTCGCCGGTCGTGAGGCGCTGGATGTCGCCCGGTTTCGCCTGTTCCGGGTCGACGGCGACCGTGTAGAGGTGCGCATAGCGCAGGTTTTCGCCCTCCACGTTGACATCCCGGCGCTCGCGCTGCCGCGCTTTGTCTTCGTCGGATTGCGGATCCACCATGGTGAAAGCGATACGGTCGCCGTTGCGTGACCACTGGTAATGGGCCACACTGCCATCGGCTTCGGTGACCTGCCAGGCCTCGCCGCCCTTCGGATCGATCATCCAGATCTGGCTTCCGTCGCCGCCCCGCGTGGTGGTGAAGCTCAGGTACGCGCCGTCGGGGGACCATTGCGGGTTGGATGCGGATTCGTCCCCGCGCGTGAGCTGGAATTGCCGTGCGCCGTCAGCGGTGACCAGGTGGATGTGGGTCAGGAAGTCGCTGTGCTCCCCCTCGGTCCGGGGCTCGGAGATCGTAAAGGCGATCCATTCCCCGTCAGGTGAAATTTCCGTACCGCCCACCCTCTTGAAATTCTCGACCATATATTTCGGCGACCAGAGTTCGTCGGCATCATTTGCGCTGCCGTTGCCATGCTGATCGCTCTCAGCGGCCGCGGTCAACGGCGTGGTGCAACCTGAAAGGATGAAGGCAAGGAGGATTGCCGGCAATAGACTTTTATTCATAAAGCGGTGATTATGATAAATTATGGATGAATTATTGATGGACCGATGGATAGTGAATGGGTCGCACCCGGTTGAGGCCTGGGTGGATAGGTGACTGAATTGATGGATGGGTGGGGATTGGACAATGGAAGTTTGGAAGAATTGGGTCGTGTTGCAACGGGGCTTCATTCTGAAGCAGGGTTCAGCGTGAAAACAACTGAAGATACTGTTCCTGTAGTTCTGTATCCTCAAGATTGTAGTAACCGTAAAGTGCGTTCCCCTTCCAGACCATGCCAACCTCGCCGTTCCAACGATCTTCAATCCGGTGGATGCCCTCGGTGATTTCACCCGGCTCCTGTCCGCTGAATTGATAGTAATCCGCAAGTACCTCTTTGCACGCGTTGCCGTCCTCAAGCTCCATCACAAACAGGTTGAAACGGGTCCCGTCCACCTCATAGGCCGAAACAAACGCTCCCGGCAGGAAGGTATGCCCGAGGAAGTTGGTGTGGATGTATTCCTCGGAGAAATCCACCCTTCCCTCTTCCGGCAGCTTGTGGACAATTGCGGGGAGTTCCGGCTCGGGATCGACGATTCCAGCAACTTTTTCGGCCAGCTTTAGCATGGCGGCGGCGGTTTCCACCGAAGTGTCATGGCTTCGCATCCGGACGTACAAGTCCGACACAAAAAAATGGAGCGCTCCGGGGGCGGCGAAACCCTCCACACCGACATCCACCAGCCGGGGTGGACGTGGCCGCTCTTGCGAATACACCCCGAATGCCATGAGCGGGCTGCCCTGGCGGTAGATTTCCATGACGATGTAGGTCTCCTCGTCATCGGACTTGTCATACCGTCCCCAGTACATCGCCTGAAAATCATACGCATAATACAGATCCGCGGCGCCGTTGATGATGTCCCACAAACTGTCCCAGTCGTAGACATCGATTTCCCGGGGCGACTCCCACCCCTCGAGGGCGGGGAATAGCTTTCCGTGCCTGTCGGCTTCCGTTAAGCCCGCTCCGCTTGCGCCGGCTGTTGCCGTGATCCCGAACAGCAGCAGGGCGACCACGCCCAGCATGGGCCATGCCGCTCTTTTTCCAGTCGTTTTATTCATTGTGGATCCTGTTTTGTTCCCATAAAGTCCGTTCCATGCCAACAGTCTGCCTGATGCCATCGAATCCGTATTGTGCTGCCCAAGCCCGTCTTATCTTGACGATGCTTGACATTTGCTGAAGTTCCATTCTATGCCTGGAAGGGTGCCCTGTGTCAGAAACCATCCCTATGCCAGAAAGTCCGACGGCACATGCCGCAACCGGTCGATGTCCCTGATCTTTTTGGCCACGTTGAATCCCTGCGTGCAGGTCACATGGCATCCGTCGCAGCTCTCGCACGCATCGCCGCACAAAGCCAGGGAATCCATGGTCGACCGGGCCAGCGACAGGTCCCGGTATCCATAGGCGTACATGAACGTGCGCATGAAGTCGGGGATCGGCAGGTTATGCGGACACTGGTCCAGGCACTCCTCGCATCCCATACAGAACAGTCCGCCCTGCGACGTATCCATTCGGAGGTCGCGCAGCTCCTCTTCGGTGAGCGTGATATCCTTGTTGACCTCAAAATTGTCCTCCAGCTCGTGGAACGCCGTCACGCCCGGGATGCTGGTATGGATATTCTCATT
>SKWQ01000283.1 GCA_007128855.1 Balneolales bacterium | reverse complement strand
CCCGATGATGTCCGGCTTCTCTGGATGAAAGGTCAGGTAGTCATCCGAAAACCGCTGGAAGCGAAGGATGTCGCCATACAGTGTGGTCCCTTTCCAGTCGGAAAAATCACGTTCAGGCACGATGAGCGGCGCGGCTTCACCCTCATAGATGTGCTGCGGGCGGAAGATACCGGAGCGGACCGCATCCACCCGGACCGTGTCGGCGGCAATGTAGGTGCTGCGCCAGAGGATGAGATTGCCGATGGTTGGTTTGACGACAAGGCGTTCGATGTCGTGTCCGCGTTGCGCTGCAATATCCTCCATGGCGGAGACGCCGCGCTCGCGCTGCACGAAACCGGCGCTGAGATAGAGAAAAAGCCAGCCGAAAAAGAGCCAGCCGAAGATCCGGCGGCGGGACCAGAAGGCAAGGCCGGCAAGGACGGCCATCGCGCCGGTGAGCAGCGGATCGATGATGGGGAGCAGGTTCCACGCGAACCGGGCATCGGAGAAGGGCCACAGCAGCTCGGTGCCGTAACTGGTGACGGCGTCCAGCATTCCGTGCGTGGCGAAGCCGAGCGCGCTGAAGAGGAAGAGTTCGCGGAATGAGAGGTGATGGCGAAGGAACCACCATAGGAGTGCGGCGGTGATCAGGGCGCCGGCGGGGATGAACAGAAAGGAATGCGTGAATTGCCGGTGGACCTCTATGTTGAACAGGGGGTCGGAGGGGATGTGGATGAAGAACTCAAGATCGGGAAGCAGTGCGGCGACAAACGCCGTGAAGGCAGCCGGGCGCTGTTTTTCTTTGCCGGCCAATGATTGAGCGGCAGCGGCGCCGGTAAGTCCGTGGGTAAGAGGGTCCATAAAAAGGAGGACGGGATGCGGCCGTATTGCCACATCCCGTCTATGGGTCAACAATCAATATTTTGAGTTTCCGCCAGTTTCCGCCAGTTTCAGTGTTTGCGGTATGGCTTTACTGCAGGTTCAGGGGAGAAAGTAAAGTAGGAAACTTCAGGTTGGACTGCGTTACCTCTTGGGAAGCAGGTCATCCACCGAGTAGCGGCCTGGTCCCGTAAGCGCCAGTGCAGCACTCATGAGAAGCAGAAGCAAGTCCACTCGGTAAGCCGGGAATGGTTCCCCGATCTTGGTTGTGATGATGGCCACGACCATGATGATGGCCAGCAGAATGGCAGGCACGCGGATAAAAGCACCGGCCAATACCATGATACCTCCGATGAATTCCACGAGGGCCACGACCCAGGCCATGAGACCGGCCATGGGAATTCCGAGACCTCCGAAAAATGCCTGGGTGTTTTCGATGCCCGTAATCTTACCCCAACCCGCATAGATGAAAATGATACCAACACCAAGACGGAGCAGAAGCAGGGCGACATCTATGTTCTGATCGGTGGGCAGGTTATCAAGATTCCGGGCCCCGTGTGACTTTTGATTCATAATAGTCTGGATTTGAGTTTATCTTTTGTGAAAATAGAGCAATTAACGTTAGTAACATCCCTAACTGCTTATTCATTCGGTCTTTGCCCCGATAATTTTCCGGGTGCAATGAAAGAGTGGACCGTTTCTGGGTTTGGCCCCAACTTTTTTTTAAGAAAAGTGTGTAAGGAAAGTGCCCTTTTGTGCTCTATAGGAATATGGGCTTGAGGTTGTCCCCTTGCGGGATGCCAACAAGTCTCAGACCTGAAAGTGGGTCGGACGTTGAATCTCGTCCGACCCTGATTTTTTTACGCATATTTAGTTATTTTACTGCGTTACAGGAAATCCCAAAGCTACAACAGGTACATTATTTTTAAACAGATGATAGGTCTGATCGCAAAGACATTGTGCCCGCGCGCAATCGTCCTCACTTTACTGGTTTTTGGTCTGATGGATGCGGGTGTGCTCGCCTCCGAAGGCACCGGCATGATGCGTGACACCACCGATGCCGACCGCGAGTATTACGAGTTCGTGGAGGGCTGGCACAAGAACCGGATTGAACGGCTTCACGATGACCGTGGCTGGCTGCGCCTTGCCGGACTCTACTGGATGGACGAGGGTGAACAGTCCTTCGGCAGCGGCCAGCACGCCCGGATCCGCTTCCCGGAGGGATCCATCCAGGAAATGGCAGGCATTTTCGAAGTCAGGGAGGATACCGTGTTCATGCGGGTGGTCGGCAACATCGACATCCGCGACGAGCAGGATCGCCAGATCAGCGAAGGGGTCATATCCACCCCGGAGATGACACGCGAACTCACCTACCGCGGGCTGACATGGTTCGTGGTCCGGCGTGAGGACCGCATCGGGATCCGCCTGTTCGACGACAACAGTCCGCATCTGCGCCATTTTGACGGGATCGAGCGCTATGAGATCGACAAAAACTGGCGCGTGGAGGCACGGTTTGAGCCCCGGGAAAGTGGCGCGACCATGCTCATCGAAAACGTGCTGGGACAGATGATCGAGTGGGATGTGGCCGGGACGCTGACGTTTTCAGCGGAGGGACACGAGGTGTCGATCGTGGCGCTTGGCACCGGTGACCGCCTGTTCATCCCGTTCGCGGATGCGACATCCGGCTCGGAGACCTATCCGGGTGGACGCTTTCTCTATATCGACCGTCCGGCACCCGGTGAGCCGGCCATCGTGGATTTCAACGTATCGTATAATCCGCCGTGTGCCATCAATCCGCATACCACCTGTCCGCTGCCGCCGCCCCAGAACCGGATGCCGTTCGCGATCCGCGCCGGCGAGAAGCACTACGAGATGTATCAGGATTAAATGGCCTGGCAAAGCTCGATGAGTACGCCGTGATGCTCCTTCGGATGCAGGAAGGCGACCAGCTTGTTGTCGGCGCCGGGCCTGGGTGTTTCGCTCAGCAGGGTGCAGCCCAGCATCCGGCAGCGCTCCATCTCCGCGTGGATGTCGTCCACTTCAAAGGCCATGTGGTGCATACCCTCGCCGCGTTTTTCCAGGAACCGGGCGACCGGCGAGTCGTCCCGGGTAGCCGCAAGCAGTTCGATCTTGCTCTCCCCGACGCGGAAAAAGGCCGTATCCACACCCTCGCTTTCCACGGTTTCGCGCTTGTAGCAGGACGTTCCCATCGTCCGCTCATACCGCGCCACGGCCTCGTCGAGGTCCCGCACCGCAATGCCGATGTGCTCAATTTTCCGGAAGGGGCCGGTCGCCGTTCCGCCTGCTTTTCCACCAGTTTTCCCGCTTATATCTTCAGCCATTGTTTCAGCTCCCTAAGCGGTTTGGTATTGAGGATATGGCCGGCGTTGAACCCCGCCTTCCGCGCGATCCCGATGCCGTAGCGCACGTGATCGATCCCTGCAATGTCGTGGGCGTCGGGACAGATGGCGCTCATCAGTCCGCATTCGCGCGCCTTGCGTCCGTAACGCCAGTCCAGGTCCAGCCGCCATGGATTGGCGTTGATCTCGATGGCCGTTTTGTGCCCGGCGGCGTGTTCGATGAGCCGGTTGAGATCGGCCTTGCTGCCGTCGCGCCGGAGCAGCAGGCGCCCGGTGGGATGTCCGATCATGTGGATATGCGGATGTGCCGCCGCCGTCATGAGCCGGTCGAGCATCTTTTCCGGGGGATAGTCCAGCCCGGAGTGCACACTGCCGATCACCAGATCGAATCCGGCGAGCAGATCGTCGGGATAGTCGAGCCGGCCGTCCGACAGGATGTCCGACTCGATCCCTTTCAGGATGACGAAATTTCGGCCCTCATCCGCAAACTCCCGGTTCAGGGCGTCGATTTCCTCCCACTGCTGCCGGACCCGCTCGATGGAGAGCCCGCCGGCATAGGCCGCGGTGCGCGAATGGTCGGTCAGCCCGAGATATTCATATCCGCGCTCGATGCACGCTTCGGCCATTTCGCGGATGGACCGCTTGCCGTCGCTCCAGGTGGAGTGCGCGTGCAGGATGCCGCGCAGGTCCGACAGCTCCACCAGCTCCGGGACCCCGCCGCCGGACGCCAGGTCGAACTCCCCGTGATCTTCGCGCAGTTCGGGCGGGATGTACCCCAGGTCGAGATGACGGTAGATATCCGACTCCGACTCCGCCTTCATCGGCCGGTCAAAATCCGCCTGTTTCTCCTCATTCTGGTGGAAGAGTCCGTATTCGTTGAGCTGGAGTTTCTTGTCGCGGGCCCGTTGGCGCAGGGCCACATTGTGCTCCTTGCTGCCGGTGAAGTACATCAGCGCGGCGGGATAATGCTCCGGGCTGACGATGCGCAGGTCCACCTGCCGCCCCTCCTTCGACCGCACGGAGCTTTTGGTGTCGCCCTGTCCCAGCACTTCCATCACGCCGTCCAGGCCCACGAACCGCTCCATGAGCGCCGGGGCGTGCTGCTCTTCCGCGGCAATCAGGAGGTCGATGTCGCCGATGGTCTCCGAGCTGCGCCGAAGCGAACCGGCCACCGATATTTCCTTCACCCCGTCCGCATCCTTCATCATGGCCACGAACAGCTCTGCCACGGCCGTGGCTTCGTTGATCAGACAGCGCTCGGAAAACTCCTCCATCCAGGAGATGGATTTGAGGATTTTTTCGGCGGTCTTTTCGCCCATGCCCGGCAGGGCGGCCACGGAACCATCCCGGCACCTCTCCTTCAGCTCCGTTATTTCGGTGATGCCCAGTTCCTTGTGGATCTTGTAGATCTTTTTCGGCCCCATTCCCGAGATGCCCAGCCAGGCGATGAGGGCGTCCGGCACCTGCTTCCGAAACTTCTCCAGCACCGGGACCGACCCGGTTTCGGCGTAGGCGTAAATATCGGAAGCGATGGATTTTCCAATCCCTTTCAGATCTGTAAGCGAATGCTCTGCAATGTATTTATTGATGTCATCAT
>SKWQ01000095.1 GCA_007128855.1 Balneolales bacterium | reverse complement strand
GCTCACAGCCAACCGCAGGAAGAAGAGCCGGTGCTGGTCGGTGTACGTGTCGTCCCCCCCTTTGTGATTTTGGATGAGGAGGGCACCTACAGCGGGCTGACGATTGACCTGTGGGAGTACATCGCAACGCAGATGGACATCGATTTCGAGTATCGCGAACTGGATATCGCCGGGTTGCTTGCGGGCGTATCGCGCATCGGAACGGATGTGGAATCCGCCGAAATCCCTCATCTGTTCGCGGCAGCATCCGCCCTGACCATCACGGCCGAGCGCGAGGAGATACTGGATTTCACCCATCCTTTTTTTGTGACGGGACTTGGAATTGCAGTGCCTTACAAACCGACCGGGCTCTGGGAGGCCATGCTGGCCTTCTTTTCTCCGGAATTCCTATGGGTGGTTGCTTTACTTGTGCTACTTCTGATGTTCTGGGGCGTGCTTGTCTGGTATTTCGAACGAGTGCGCAACCCCGATGATTTCGGTGGCACCCCGGCCGAGGGCATCGGTAGCGGTTTCTGGTGGGCGGCTGTGACCATGACCACCGTCGGCTACGGCGACAAGGCCCCGAAGTCCTTTGCCGGACGCTTCGTCGGGTTTGTCTGGATGTTTGCCGGCATCATCCTTATCTCCTTCTTCACAGCATCCATCGCTTCCAGCCTGACCGTATCGCAGCTCGACAGTCGTGTTTCGGGTCCGCAGGATCTGCCGTTTGTACGGGTCGGCGTGCTGGACCAGTCCGCCACTATCGACTATCTGGAGGAGAACCGAATCCAATACCGGAGCTACCCCACCATCGACGCCGGGCTGCAGGCCGTGGCCGACGACCAGATCGACGCTTTTGTGCACGATGCACCCATCATCCGGTATTACAGTGTCCGTGATTTCCGAAACGAGGTGCGCGTGCTTCCCGGAACCTTCAACGACCAGTATTACGGCATTGCGCTGCCGCTGGACAGTCCCTGGCGCAACGAGATGAACCTCATCCTCCTGGATTTCATTGCAAGTGATGAGTGGGAGCAGCTGACCCGAAGGTATCTCGGCAACCTCTGATGCGGCGGCACATCACCTGGGCGCCGCATGTCCGCCGGTGAAAGTGACCGCATCGATCGGGCGCCCGTCCTCGTCGAACATCTCCAGGCGTATCTGGTCGCCGTCCAGTTCGCCCATGATGAAATGGCGCAGCGAGTCGGCCTCAGCCAGGTACCAGGGGCGATTGCCCTCGTCGTCGGTCCGGATCTGCCGCGTGCTCACCCCCCAAGCCCCGTCGCCGATGTAATGGATGCCGGAATCGTCGATCTGTCCGTTGCGGATGGGATGGGTGCGTTTGTATGTGTGGTCGTGTTTTTCAAAGGCCAGCCTCACCCCGTACTCTTCAAACAGCGGGACCCACAAGCCGCGCACTTGTGAAATGACATAACCGTCGAAATCACGCACCGATGGCCATGCGGGTACGTGATAGACCGGGACGAGATGCCGGACATGGCCGCGTTGGTGGAGCGCACGGTGCAGCCACTCGGTCTGCTCCCCGTCGATGAAGGCGGAATGACCCGAGTCCAGCAGGAACAGGCTCAGATAATCGCCGAAATCAAGCACACCGAACGAATCGGCGCCCGGAAACGGGATGAACGTGCTGAAATAGGGCGCTTCCCGCTGGACAAAGTCGGGCTGCATGTATTCTTCTGGCGAGTATGCGTGGATGTATCCGCGCCGGACCTCGTGATTCCCGATGGCAGCGATGTGCGGAATAGCCCGGTTGTCAGACGTGACCATCTCCTCAGCCCAGATCTGGAAATAGTCGAACCAGCGTCCAACCCTGAGCGGATCACCGTCTGTATAGGCCAGATCGCCGCCTATAACCGCAAAATCGAGATCATCGGCCCAATCGGTGCTCATGACACTGGCGGCCGTGTTGCGCATCCAGCCGACACGGTGAAGCATGTCCCCGCCGGCCACAAACCGGATGGGCCTGTCAAGCCGGTCGGGCATGGTGCGGAACTGATAGACCGGCGGCACCTCGTTGAAGCGGAATTCATAGCGCTGGTCCGGCTGCAGTCCGGTGAGTTCGGAGCGCCGGAAAGTGCGATCGATTCCGGGGATCTGGACATCGTCGCCCTCGATCCGTATCCACTCCTGCTCACCCAACAGGCGATATTCCAAGATGGCATCGGTCCCGGATGTGGGATGCCAGTCAATGGTCATGGTGGATGAGGGGTCGCGCTGCCATGTGAGCAGGAACGACTCGGGAATGCGATTCTCACGGGTTGAGATTTCGTGTCCGGCATCATCCAGCACGCATCCGCCGGTCACTGTCGGCACCAGGAAAAACGCCACTAAAACGAGCCCGTTCCAGAAGCTTTTTGGGTTATGGGTATAAAGCATGGGATGCATCTCCTTAAATATTAATTAGATTACCCTTATCCGGTTCAGACGGCAACGGGCGTGCGGAGTTTTGCAATTTATAAAAAAAAGTTTTATTTATCTGTATAGCGGATGGGTATATGATTCACCTACTGTTCACTTGTCGATTTCAGATTCATCACAGGGTCAGCGAGTGAATAAACTTTATTTATTGGTTTGCTTCAAATCACGTAAACAATTATGACCCGATTCACATTCCAACGTGCGTGTCGGCATTGCGGTTCCAACATGGACCGCATAAAGAGAATGAAATGGCATCGTGTGCTGAGTAAATTCATCCCCGTAATCCATACGGAATGCTGCAATCAGCGCTATCTGATCTACTTCCCGGAGGCAGACTACAAATCCACATCGAAAACCCAGTCCCCTACCGTTCCGCTGAGAGATTAGCGGGTTTTGGTTGGATGTACTTGTCCAGCGGAATAAGTTGTGTCCTGATGGGATTGACCTATGTTTAATAGCAAATACCGGCTGTTGCGGGATTGATATCCGGCGGAGTGGACAGGGACTCAGGATCGGCCGGGCCGGAAAAGCAGAGAGTCATCGCGGAAGGGTTGCAACGTTCCCAGTCTTCCGTCCCGGTACAGATCCAGCAGCACCTGGACGATGCGTCCGGACGTCTTGCCGTCCCATTTTTCCGGCACCTTCCCCTTTTTCCATTTTCCGTCCATGAGTTGCCGCAAGGCGGGAGCGATGGCCTGCGGATCGGTGCCTAACAGCTCGTTGGTGCCGATTTCCACCGTTTCCGGCCGCTCGGTATTGTCGCGCAGGGTCAGGCACGGCACCCCCAGCACGGTCGCTTCTTCGGTGATGCCGCCCGAGTCGGTGATCACGGCGCGGGCGTGGCGCACCAGCCAGATGAACTCCCGATACCCCAGCGGTTCGGCCAGGTGCAGGTCGGGATGCGCAATTCCCAGCCGGTCGAGAATGGCGCGGGTGCGCGGGTGCGCCGGAAAGATGACCGGCTGCCCGCCGGTGCTGGCCATAATGTTGTCGATGAGCGCCTTGAGCGTGCGTTCCTGGTCCACGTTGGCGGGACGGTGCAGTGTCATCACGAAATAGTTCTGCTTCTGCAGTCCGAGCTCCGCCACGATTGCCGGCTGTTGCAGGTGCGGGAGCTGAGCATGGAGTGTGTCGATCATCGTATTGCCGACAAAAAAGATGCGATCGGGCGGAATCCCCTCGGAAGCCAGGTTCCGGTTGGCCGCCTCCGATGTGGTGAAGAAATAGTCGGTGATGCTGTCGGTGACCACGCGGTTGATCTCCTCTGGCATGGTCCAGTCACGCGAGCGGATCCCCCCTTCCACGTGCGCCACGCGGATGCCCATCTTGCGGGCGGTGATCGAGCAGGCCATGGTGGATGTGACATCGCCCACGACGATGCATATGTCGGGACGCGGCCCGTCCTGCAGCAGTTTCTCGTAGCCGGTCATGATGGCTGCGGTCTGATCGGCTTGCGTGCCGCCTCCTGCTCCCAGGTTGTGATCCGGTTCCGGGATGCCCAGCTGCTCGAAAAAACTGCCGCTCATGTTGCGGTCGTAGTGCTGTCCGGTGTGGATGATACGGAATCGGATGTCGGACCCCTCCTGCTGCGCCTGTCGGATGGCGTGCGTGATGGGTGCGATTTTCATGAAATTGGGTCGCGCTCCGGCGATAAGGTCTGCAAGCATGCTATGGCTTTTCCGAAATGAATTTTGTGATATGTGGCGGTCCGTCTCAACCGGGATCTGCCCGGGTGGGACCATACCCCGAAAGGTATCACATTTCCGGGATTAATGCGGTTAAATCGTGAAGATTTCCCCCAAAACGCGTATTATGCGAAATTGATCACACCCCGTCGCGGGCCTGTCCCGGAAAAGCCCGGCCCATTTAACGCATCTGTTTGTCGAATCACTTGGCACGTTCACAAATTTTCAGACCCCGTTTTACCGACAGATGGCTGTCCGCCATGGTATTGCTGCGACCTGTGCTGCTCGCCCGGTCGTTCTTCCTGTTATTCTTACTGTTGTTTTCCGTGCTGCCGACCTGGTCTCCGGTCAGGGGTGAAGGTTCCGGGGATGGAGAGCGAGAGGGAGTATTCACGATGCCTCAGCTGTACTGGCAGGTGGACATGGGCCTGGCGGTTGGATCGGCAGACCGCATGCCCATGTGGCAGGTGTCGCACCGCGGGGGGCGGCTGCTCGACCGTCGCAGCGACGGATGGACCGGGGCCCGCCTGGTCACCGACTGGAAGTACGCATCCAACAGAAAAACCGGCATTATGCATGGCTACGCCTCAGGAGGCGGTCTGAATGGCGGACTGGCTGGTCCCACCCATCGCGAGGAACCCCGCCAGTACCGGCGCTGGCACGTCTGGAAACCCGACTTCCGAGCCGGACTGGAGCTCATCGGCAAGCCCGAATCGGGCGAGTCCCGCATCTACGAGGCCTTTCTGCAGCTGCGCTACGGACCGTTTGAGGTGACGGGCGGACGCCGG
>SKWQ01000063.1 GCA_007128855.1 Balneolales bacterium | reverse complement strand
GGGGTGGCGGACTGCCTGGATAATAACTTGTTACTCATACCCGTATCGCAAAAATTGTTCCAACCGGATTTTCACCGGTAATGCCGCATTTCCGTGTCACAAGGGTGAGTTATTTTTGGAAAAGCAGACCCGGCGACATGGCTGGCGAAAACTCGTTAACGAAAACTCGCCACTTCTATTGTTTTTCGTCACCCGCTTTTCCCGGATAGCTGGAAGCCCTTCCACAAGAGCACGCAATTTAAAGAATCAGCGGGCCGGTTTTCATGGGTTGACTATTAAACAGTTTGCAATGGCATGGATTTTGCCAATTGATGTGCAAAGCAGCATGTCACTGTAGTTTGCAAATATTTTCAAATATAAACGAGGTTAATTACAAAGCATTGAAAAACAAGGGGATCATTGCTGTTTGATTCTTGTATAAACAAAAACTTTAAAAGAAGATTATACGGAAGAGGTACGTAGATGGCTGAATCACAAAACAACATGTCTCAATCGGAATTTGAAGAGATGCTGGATCTTGAAAAGGCGAGATTGTCCGAGATCAAGCAGAAAACGCTTACAAAGACCGACCGTTGGCTGAATTATTTGGGTTTCCCTTTGGGTATTATCATTTTCTGCCTGATCTATTTCATGCCAACCCCTGACGGACTTATGGTTTCGGGTCAGATCGTGCTGGCGTGTTTTGCACTGGCACTGACCTGGTGGTTGACCGAACCACTCCCGACTCACGTTACATCGCTGTTCCTGATCTGCCTGCTGATCGTTCTGGGTGGATGGGATGAAAAGAATGTCCTTGGTGTTCTTGGCCTGGATGTGATCTGGCTTAACATCGGGGCCTTCATATTGTGTTCCGTGCTGGTCGTGACCGGTGTTGCGAAACGGGTGGCGATTATGCTGATACTGAAATTCGGTAAAACGGCCATGATGGCGACGTTCGGATTTCTGGTCATGCAGCTTGTGCTGGCCCCCCTGATCCCGGCAACGGCTGCCCGGACCGTCATGACGCTGCCCCTTATGCTTGTCGTTGCAGCTATTTTCGGCTCCACCTCACAGAACCCGAACAACTTCGGCCGGTATCTGCTCCTGCACAACCTGCACGGCATCAGTATTTTCTCCTCGGCGTTCATCACCGGGTCGACCTGTAACATCATTGCTGTCGGCCTGATCTACGTGATGTCGGGCGAGCGTATTTTCTACACCGACTGGATGTTCGGTGCCCTGCCGGTGGCCATCCTCCTGATGCTCGCCTCCTGGTGGATCGGCGGCAAGATCTTGTTCCGAATGACCCCGGAAGAGGCCAAGCCACAGGTCAAAGGCGGAAAGGAAGCGCTGCAGTCGCAGTTGGACAAGATGGGTCCATGGAGTTACATGGAAAAGAAAGCCGGTATCATCTTCCTTGTCGTAATCCTTCTCTGGGTCACCGACCGTTTCCACATGGCCATGTTCGGCTTTGAGATCTCCCTGATCGTAACGGCTCTTCTGGGTGCCGTAGTCGCCCTTTGGCCCAAGGCCGGTATCATCAACTGGAACAGGGCCGACATCCCGTGGCACCTGCTCATATTCAGTGCGGGAGCGTATGCCGGTGGTCTGGCGCTCAACGCCACCGATGCCGCCCGCTGGCTGGTATCGATGGGCTTCGACAAGCTCGATCTGGTCGGAAGGGAGCCGAATTTCTGGGTGGTCTACACCATCATTGTCGCGTTCATGACTTACGCTGGCTATTTCTTTACCAGCAAGACGATGAGGACACTTATCTTCATCCCGTTCGTTGTGATCCTGGCGCAGCAACTGGGCTATAATCCGGTCTGGATCGCACTCCCGGGTGCCTTCACACTTTGCTGGGTGATCGGTCTGCCGTTCAACGCCAAGCCGAACCTGATCCTCTACGCGACCGGTCAGTTCTCCGTTCTGGACAATTTCTTTTACGGGTTCATTGTCAAGACCATCGGCATCATACTGCTGGTGATCTTCGGCATGACGTGGTTCCGCATACTGGGAATTACTCCTCCATTCTGAGGTGGATGAACCGGCCATAAAGAAGAATATTATCACATACCAATAGGAGATTAAGAAATGCGATTACTTAAACACATGTTTTTTTCACTGGTGATAGTGGTGGTCGGTGCAGGCAGTTCTGCCGCACTGGATGTGATGCCACCCGACTCCATCATCACCTACACCGAACACATTGTCATTGCGGAAGACGGAACGGCCGAAGTGACCGTTACGGCGCAGATTGCCGTATCGGAAGCCGGTAAATTCATCATTCCCCTGAACCTGCCCAAAGGGGAAAATTTCACCCAGGCTTCCGATAACGAGGTCAGGGCCGAGATCATCAACGCCCGGGGCATCAAATACATCGGATTCACCGTGGAAGATGCGGCACCGGATCCCGATGAGGTGTTCACCTTCACCTATACGATACCCGGCTTCTATGTATATGAGGAAATGAGGAAGGATCGGCTGGGTCGCCTCCGGTTCCGCTATTCCTTCCATAATTCCGTGGCTTCAAAAATTGCGTACTACAAGCTGACCGTTCTTTTCGCGGAAGGTTACGATGTCCATTTCGTCGATGCCCTGACCAACATCATCCGTGGCAGGAGCAACGATGCGGATGATATCCACATCATTGCGGATGAGGAGCGAGGCAAGCGCGGTTTCTACATCGAAAAGCAGGACATGAAATTCAGCGAACATGCCCGGATCCAGGTGGAAATCACCAACCTGAAGCCCGCCTGGCCGTTCCTTGTCCTGATGCTGGCTTTCGGTGCCTGGTCGCTATACTACTACCGTGACCACCTGAAAGAAGAAGAGGGCGATGGCGGGGAGAAACAGCTTGTGAAAGGATTGTGATCATTTTTTAGGAAGAAGGGACACCGGTATGCATTCAGGATGCGTACCGGTTTTCGTCTCAGAACTTGCAGACAACTCAGACAGACAACAAACAACAAATAGTATTACAAACAACAAACAATGTAGTATTGAAAAACCGCAGCATGCTTGAATGAGCTCATTTGATTTGCTGCGGAAACGTAAACTTAAGAAAGGGGATCAATAATGATGAAAAGAAATACATTAATAATGTCATTGCTATTGCTTTTTGTGGCAATGTTTGCAACTGACGCTTTTGCACAACGCGCTCAGATTGATGCAAGTGACCGTTATCGCTACCGCTTTGATTCGAGATTGCAGTTTGACGGGGCCATCTACAACGACAACAAGAATGAGTTGAATCCGAACTGGTTCAACCGCAGGACGGTCTTCCGCTACACCGGTGACCTGGGTCCCGATCGCATGTGGCGCGCCCGTATCGATTTCGAAATGCCCATGATGTCATTCGAAACCCGTGACATGTGGATTCGCTGGAAAATGCCCGAGCAGAACTTCTACATCAAACTGGGTTACTTCAAGCCGATGTTCTGGCTGGAAAACAACGTCGGGCACGCCCGTCCGCGTTTTGACTTCATGGAACGGTCGGTGGCAAATGCCTTCTCGAGAAGCCGCCAGCTGGGGATCAACTTCCTCTATTTCCAGGATCAGTACTCCTTCAACCTTGGATTTGGAAACCAGGATGTCAGCGACAGAAGGATTGTACCGCCAGGTGAATCGGTGGGCAAGTATGCTTCGTTCCGTGCCACGGTAGCTCCCATCCTGCAGGACGACCGCTGGGTGCACCTTGGGGCCTCGGTGAAATACAGGACACCGGATCATTCAAGCGGCGATACGTTCCGTTATCGCGAAAGACCGGAAAGCCGTGCAGGCACGGATCGCTTCTACAACACCGGAAACATTCCGGGTGTAGACAATAACATGATGTACAATGTGGAAGCCATGGCCGTTTTCAATACCATCTGGCTGGGCGGTGCCTATATCATGACGAACGTCAATCGGTTTGACGAATTCGAGGATCTCTCCTTCAGCGGCGGATATGTCTTCCTGAGCTGGGCGGTGACCGGTGAGTCACGCAGCTACGAATCCGATGATGCGGATCCCGGCCGTCTTCAGGCTCCGATCAGCAAATGGGGCGCGCTTTCCCTTGGTGTCCGTTACAGTTTCATCGATCTCAATGACAAGGACATTGCCGGCGGTTCAGGCAACCATATTACCATTGCTGCCACGTACTATCCGGCACGCAACGTATGGTTCCAGTTCAACGTCGGAATCGCCGACATGGATGAGCATGCCGATGGCGGCGGCTCCTATATTGGTGGTGACAACTTCCAGTTCCTCCAGGCACGTGCAGGTGTATGGTTCTAATGTGAGCATGCATATTGTATCGTACATCTGTTAATTAACAGTACAAGTGCGGTGATTCAAACGGCGGGTTGAATACTGAAATTACCTGAGTCAGTAATCCGTTCAAAAGGGTTGCCCCATACCCGGGAATCACCGCACTTTTTTTTATCTTTCCGTATGTCCTACACCCTGTTTGATTTTCTCCAGCTGATCGGCTCGCTCGGGATTTTCATCTTCGGTATGAAAACCATGAGCGACGGGCTACAGAAAGTGGCAGGGGGCAAACTCAGGAAAATCCTCACCCGGATGACCTCCACCCGCCTGATGGGAGTGTTCACCGGGTTTGTTGTAACGGTCCTTACCCAGTCTTCCACCGCTACAACCGTCATGGTCGTGAGCTTCGTCAACGCCGGGCTGCTCACCTTCCTCGAATCGACCGGCATCATCATGGGAGCCAATATCGGCACCACGATCACCGCATGGCTCGTCGCCGTTTTCGGGTTCAAGATGAGCATCACCCCGGTTGCCGTTGCACTGATCGGACTCTTTTTCCCGTTCCTCTTTTCCAGCCGGAACAAACTGAAATTCACGGCGGAATCCGTGATCGGTTTCGGTGTGATCTTCATCGGTCTGGAGTTTCTCAAGGAGAGCATACCCGATATCGAGAAGAATCCCGAAATCCT
>SKWQ01000142.1 GCA_007128855.1 Balneolales bacterium | reverse complement strand
GCTACCACTGGCCGGGCAATGTACGTGAGCTGGAAAACATCGTGGAACGTGTCATTGCCCTGTCCGACATCAACAAGTCGGCCGACATGCTCTTTGACGGCGCCTCTGATGCCATCGAGGTAAATCAGCCCTACGAAGATGATTTCCCCGGTCTCAAGGAGTTCATCGGGCAGAAGGAGAACGAGGTGATCCGATGGGCGCTCAAGCTATCGAAATACAACATCAGCAAGGCCGCTCAATTGTTGCGCGTCCCCCGCAGCACGCTTCGCAGCAAGCTCGAAAAACATGAGCTGGAGCAGTTGGTGGACTAAGCGGACAAGCTCGTCAGGGTGTTGTGCTACTGTCCTGTATGGCCATGGGTTTTTGCCTCCGGAATTATTGAACGCCAGTTCCTCTAATCCATCCGGCGATACCGCACCGTGCGTGTGTAATCGGATGGATACGCACCCACCTGCAACATTCTGGGCCTCAGGTTGAACGTGACGTCAACCCCTTCGACCACGGCACGCCTTCCCAGCACAAATTCCACGAATTTCTCGCGCTGGGCCGGATTGCGCCATACCGCCCGGTAACGGTCTCCCTCCCAGTGCTCCAGATCGGCCATCAGCCCGTCATCATCCCAAAAACGCAGCACCAGTTTCCCATCCTGCTCCAGGACTTCCAGTTCGGCATAGAGTTCATCGTAGTAGCGTCCGGCAAACCGTCCTGCAGGCAAGGAGGGTGGTATGTGCTCCTGCCGCACTCTGTGGATGGTATCGCGCCGCGCCATCTGGTATTCGTATCGTTGCTGGTATTCATCCATGAGCTGCCGGTTCCAGTCGGTGTCCCGGATACCCAGATAGTGGTCAAGGATCTTGTACGCGATGGCATCCCGGAACGTGGTGAAGGTGTTGACCACCACGATCAGGCCCAGATCGTGCTCCGGCATGAGCATGATGGTGGTATTCATGCCGTCGGTGCCGCCACCGTGACGCTGGATGCGCGTGCCCCGATGATATTCGATGAACCAGCCAAGGGCGTAGCCGCGCAGGTCACCGTACATCCCGCGCTCCGGCAGGGCGACCTGTGATGTGTGAAGCTCCCGCATCACCGCCTCGCTGACCAGCCGCTGCCCGTCCACGACACCCGGCTCCCCCAGATGCAGACGCAGCCACTGCGCCATGTCGGCAACACTGGAGTTGACGGAAGCGGCCGGAGCAGCGTTGTCAAAGTTGCGGCGCGGGATGGCTGTCAGCTCGCCGCGTATCTCCTGATGCGGCCATGCTGCGTTTTCACCGTCCCCGATCTGTGTCACGGAGGTGTTGCTGCGGTCCATGCCCAGAGGCTCGAAAATACGTTCGGCAACAAACGCATCCCAGCTCTGACCGGTCACCGCGGGAATGATCTCCCCGGCCACCAGGTACATCATGTTACTGTATACGTACCCCGACCGGAACGGAATCTCCGGCTCCAGATAGCGCAGGCGATAGATGAGGTCCGACCGGTCACGGGCGGTCATGAACTGAAGGCGGTTACCGATCATGCGCCCCAGGCCGCTTTGATGCGTCAGGGCGTCGCGGATGGTTATCGACTCCGTGACCCAGGGATCGTGAAGCTGGAATTCCGGAAGATGATCCGTGATGGGATCGTCCCAGCCGATCAGCCCATCATCCACCAGCATTCCGAGTGCGGTGGCCGTGATCGCCTTGGTGATGGAAGCCACGCCGAACAGCGTGTGGTCATCGACCCGGTCCGGCTCCCCCTGTCTGCGGACTCCAAACCCTTCGGAAAAAACCACCTCGTCCTGGTGGACAATGGCCACGGCCAGTCCCGGAATGCCCCATTCCTCAAGACCCTCTTCAATATATTCTGAAAGTCCGGGTGGCGGACCGGGTGGATGTTCCTCACCCCCCCGATCACATCCCGTGAAAGCGAGGAAAAACAGGGCTGAAATGACAGTAAACCACGGCGAGGATAGAACAAACTGCGAAAACTTCATTTACTTCTTCTTGCTGCCTCCCGACTTAGAGCTGCCGGACTTGCTGCCGGACCCCCTGGAACCGCCGGATCCACCCTTCTTCGGTTTTGCTTTAGTCGGCTCGCCCGAGGCATCCAGCCCGGAATCATCCATATCCACATCCTCCGGGTCGATGGAGGCCGTGGCCTTGCGTCCCGAAGCATCCGTTATGGACGGCTTGAACGCCTCCAGGAAGTTCATCGGGATGGGCAGGAAGGTGTGGGAGGAGCCCTCGCCCGTTATCTCCTGCATGGTCTGAAGGAAACGCAGCTGGAGGGCAACCGGAGTGTTCTCGATCATTTTACCGGCTTCCACAAGCTTGGCCGCGGCCTGGAATTCGCCCTGGGCGTTGATGATCTTCGCACGGCGCTCACGTTCCATTTCGGCCTGTCGCGCCATGGCCCGCTGCATCGACTGCGGCAGGGTCACGTCGCGCACCTCCACGGTGACCACTTTGATGCCCCACGGATCGGTGTGCTGGTCGATGATCTCCTGGATCTGTTTGTTGATCTTGTCGCGTTCGGATAGCAGCTCGTCCAGCTCGGCCTGTCCCAGCACGCTCCGCAGGGTCGTCTGCGCCAGCCAGGTAGTGGCCACATAGTACTGCTCCACGTTGATGATGGCTTTTTGCGCATCCACCACCCGGAAAAACGTGATCGCATCCACATGGACCGTCACGTTGTCACGGGTGATCACCTCCTGCTTGTCCACGTTGATGGTCAGCACGCGAAGGTCCACCCGCTCGATCTTATCGATGAAAGGGATGAGGATGATCAGTCCCGGTCCCTTGGTCATGTGGAATTTCCCCAGGCGGAATACCACGGCGCGTTCGTATTCCCGCATGATCTTGAACATCTGGGGGAGCACGATTCCCAGGAAGATCACGATGACGATCATCCAGGTTAGCACATCTGTGAGATTGAAAATGGTTTCCATATCGATTCTCGGTTGATTACGATTTCTTTTGTTCATCCAGCGGCCGGACCCGCAGGGTAAGACCCGTAACCGCCACAACTTCCACTTTTTCCCCTTTTTTGACCGGCTGCTCGCTCCGGGCATTCCAGATCTCGCCCATCAGCATCACCCTTCCGTGCTCCTCGTCAATTTTTTCCATGGCCGTGGTGGTCTTGCCGACCATGGTCCCCACGCCCGACTTGCTCTCCCCGAATTGCGCCCGGAGACCGTAATAGACCACAAATGCAAAGAAAAGCACCGTGATGATGGTGGCTGGTATGATCCAGCCGAGTGACAGCTGCATGTCCTGCGGCAGGTCCTGGAACAGCATGAGCGCACCCAGGAAGAAGGCGATGGCCCCGCCGCCGAGCAAAATGCCGAAGGTTGGTGTGAATGCTTCCATAACGAATAATATAATGGCGAATCCGATGAGCAGGAAACCGGCGATGTTGATCGGCATGGCCGCCACGCCAAACAGCAGCAGGATCAGTGCGATCACGCCGGCCACACCCGGAACAATGGCACCGGGATTGCTGATCTCCCCCAGAATACCGTAAATCGAGACCAGCGTCAATATCAAAAGGATCTCCGGACGCATGATGAATCCGAAGAACAGTTCGGCCAGGTTCTGCGGGATACGGTTGACATCGGCATCGCGGGTGACCAGTTTGTGCTCGTTGACCACATGCCCGTGCATCTGCTCCAGCAGGTCGTCCAGATCGGTGGCCAGGAAATCGATCACGTTGATGGAGATGGCTTCGGTGCTGGTGATGGAGGCCCCGTCGCGCACCGCCGACTTGGCCCACTCCACGTTGCGGTCGCGCCGTTCGGCCACGCTTTCGATGAAACTCTCGGCATAGTTGAAAATTTTCTTCTGCATGACGGTGTCGGCCTGGGCCCCTCCCATACTCACCGGCGATGCCGCCCCTATGCTGGTGGCCGGAGCCATGGCCGCCACGTGGGCCGCCAGGGTGATGAACGTGCCGGCGCTGCCGGCATTGGCGCCCTCGGGGGAGACGTACACGGCAATGGGCAGGTCGGATCCCAGAAACATGCGCACGATATCCTGCGTGACGTTCAGCAGCCCGCCGGGCGTATCCAGCTCCACGATCAGCATCTCGTCGCCCCGCTCGTTGGCAAGATCAAGCGCCCGGGTGATGTAGTTGCTCACGGTGGGACCGATGGACCCTTCCACCCGGATGACACTGACCGTCGGCCTGTCCCCCTGCGCTTCCGTTTCGGTCCGCACCTCCAAAGTATCCCCGTCAAGCCGTTCCGAAACCGGCGCACCTTCCCCGTTTCCGGAATCCACACCGACATGCGAATTGCCCATCAGTACCAGCAGGACGCCGCTCAGAAAAAGAATGAAGGATATGGCGATGCGCTTGTTCATCTAATAATTATAATAACTCATTGCATCGTAAGATTCCCGAAAAAAAAAGAAAGTTTGGTACAGACGGGTCAGACGCTTACGCCGACAGGGATACATAAAACGTAGATCCGGCATGCTCCTCGCTTTCAAACCACATCCGGCCATTTTGCTTTTCGATGAGCTCTTTGCACAAAACAAGGCCCAGCCCGGTGCCCTTTTCGTTTTTTGTGCCGGAAGTTGACGTGTTTTGTGTCAGTTGGAACAACGTCTCAATTCTGTCTTTCGGAATTCCGACACCGTTGTCGCGGACCGAGAGTACGATCTCGTTCTGCTTTTTTCGCGCTTCAATGGTAATCGTCCCTCCGTGCCTGGTATATTTTATGGCATTCGAAAGCAGGTTCCGGAGCACGGTACTCATCATGGCCCTGTCCGCGTGCAAAACCATGTCATGTGGCAGCACTTTTTTGATGCTGATGGACTTGCTCCCGGCAACATGTTCAAACAACTGCGTGGTTTCATCCAGCATGGCGGCAAGTTGAATCTGCTCGGGACGATACTCCATCCTCCCTGTCTGAGAGCGTGACCACTCGATCAGATTGGAAAGCAGTT
>SKWQ01000175.1 GCA_007128855.1 Balneolales bacterium | reverse complement strand
TGATTATTGGGTAAGGAACTCATTAGGCATATCAGCTATTGAATATGATGTATATTCAATATTTGAAGAAGGTAGTAAACAAAATAAGAGCATATTAGCGAGAAATGAAAATGGTAAACCATGGCTAAGTTTGAATATTTATGATAGGACTAATCATGAAGAGGAATTTCTGACGTTGACTTTTGTAATAGTAAACGAAATAAATTCAACTGGTGATAGGGCATATGATGATAAACATATTCTTTACCAAAATGAGATAGTTCTAAGAACAGATAATAATAGCCTAATTGCACCTTACAGAGAAAGGACAAGAGCAACTGATACCGATGAAGAAAAAGAATTAAATCTTCTTTACAGAAAAAAAAGAATATTTGGTATTGGACATGGCGTTTCAGTTGAATGGGACAGCATAACAACTGACAGTACAGAAAGAGTAAATGAATTAAGAACCACAATTATTCCTACATATGAAATGCCTCAAATTGCTCCTACTACATATGTTAACTTGAATATGTTTGAGCTTTCTGATTTAGGTGACTGGAAGATCGCAAAGGAAAGTTTAAATAAATTGGTCAATGAATACGAGAAATGGATAACACAAATTTCTGATGAGTCTAAAAAACTGGATATATCATATCAAGAAGCCGCGTCTAAAGCAATTGAGAAATGTCAAGTAACTTTGGAGAGAATAAAAAAAGGTGTAGAGTATTTAATTGAAGCTGACGAGAGTTCCAATTTGGTAAAATCCTTCCGATGGATGAACAGGGCTATGCTATGGCAACAGCAGCGTTCAGGCACGCAACAGAGGGTGTGGAAGAGAATCAGGACTAAAGGTAGATATGTAGATGAACTAGATCCAATTAGTTTGACGGGCAAGGATAAGTTTGAGACATTAGCTGAATTTAAAGATAGTGAAAGATGGGGTAAGTGGAGACCGTTTCAGCTAGCATTTGTATTAATGAATATCGAATCATTGGTACATCCAGAATCGAATGAACGAGAGATTGTTGATTTGATTTGGTTTCCTACAGGAGGTGGTAAAACAGAGGCATATCTTGGACTTTCTGCACTGACAATATTTCTTCGGAGATTAAAGGGAGAGGAGGAATTCAATCATGAAAAATATGGTGGCACAACCATTTTAATGAGGTATACCTTAAGACTTTTAACCACTCAGCAATATGAAAGAGCCGCATCATTGATTTGTGCATGTGAACTTATAAGAAAAGAATTAGAAGATAAAGGAACTTATGACCTTGGTGATGGCAATGAACCAATTTCTATTGGTCTCTGGGTTGGAGGCACTTCCACTCCAAACGATAATCAAAAAGCAAGAAGTCAATATTCTGAGTTAAATGACAATAGAAGGTTTAAGCACGCTCCCTACAATTTTGTTGTAATGAAATGTCCTTGCTGTGCTGCACAAATCGGGAAAATTGCAAATGCAAAATCTAGTGATAGTGTAAAGGTAAAAGGTTTGTACAAGGAGGATGGTAAAAATGCACGAGTTTTATTCAGATGCGAAAATCCTATCTGTGAATTTCACGATACAGATCTCCCTTTGCATGTAATTGATGAAGAAATTTATAAAAAAGCTCCAACTTTATTGCTGGGAACCATTGACAAGTTTGCTTTGGTAACATGGAAACCAGAACCTGGTAAGATATTTGGTTTTAGAGACAAGGATGATAAAAGGTATCGTATAGCACCACCAGAATTAATTATTCAGGATGAATTACATTTAATATCCGGCCCACTTGGTTCAATGGTGGGGATATATGAAAGCATGATTCAGACATTGTGTAATGATTATAGCTCATCAGAACCGCCATTCATCTATGAAGGAAAAAAGTTTATAGCTCCTAAAGTAATAGCTTCATCAGCAACAATTAGCAGAGCAAAAGAACAAGTAAAAGCATTATATGGTACAGAGAAACTTCACATCTTTCCTTCTCAAGGTTTGGAATTTGGAAACACATGGTTTTCGAAAGAAAAAGAGGTTTCAGCAAATGCACCAGGTCGAATATATGCTGGATTGCTAGCTTCTGGTTACCCATCAGCTCAAACAGCCATTGTTAGATCATATTCATCAATTTTACAAAAAGTTAAGGAGTTGGAGCATAAATATGACAATATTGATTACTATTGGACACTTATTGGCTACTTTAATAGTATTAGGGAGTTAGGAGGAGCGATGTCTTTAGTTCATGGTGATATCCGAGAACGTTTATCACAAATTCAAAACAGAGAGCTAATCCCATATGATAATAGAAGAAATCTATATGATTGGAAAATTAAAGAGTTGACGAGCCGTATAAGTTCTGACAAGATCCCGGATAATTTAAAAGAATTGGAGAGATCATATAATGTAAAAGAGGGCACAAAAAGCAAAGCATTGGACATATGTTTGGCTACAAACATGGTTGCTACAGGTGTGGATATATCAAGACTTGGGTTAATGTTCATACACGGCCAACCTAAAACCACTGCAGAGTACATACAGGCAAGCTCTAGAGTTGGTCGAAGAACACCAAAAGGCCCTGGATTAATTTTTACTCTCTACAGTCCGGCAAAGCCAAGAGATAAATCACAATATGAACAGTTCCAAGCCTATCATAGTCGAATATATTCAAATGTTGAGCCAACATCTGTAACCCCCTTTTCTGTGAATGTAAGAGAGAGGGCATTACATGCAATAATCATTGGATTAGTCAGACACTTTTCGACATATATTAGTGGATTATTAGAAAGCCCAAGAACTGATAATGAGGACTTTGTAAAACTAAAAAAGGTAGTAGAAAATATTATTCTTAATAGATGTCAAAAGGTAAATCCGGAAGAATATGAATCTACAAGAATACTTATAAAGAAGCGTTTTCACCAATGGGAAAATGTTGGATATCAGACGTATGGTGATGCAGGAAATTACGCAATTAAATTTCATGAAGTATATCCATTGATGTATGCAAGCAGTGCTGAAGTGAAGAAAGATGTTTCTGAAAAATCACTCTCAACACCAACTACAATGAGGGGTGTAGATACAGAATCAAAAATTAATATCATTAATCTATAAAAGAGACTATGGATAATAATATTCGTACAGGGCAACTATTAAGTCCTTTTGGAATTGGGCAAGTAATTTCTTTCCCAGACGAAGTGTCTGTAATGATTTCCGGTCTTGAGCTTTGGGAAAAAATACTTGAGGAAAGAAGAGTTTCGGGGGGGATTGATGCAGTTGACTTAGATAAGCTTAAAATACCCGAAGAGAGGCTTCAGAAACTGCTAAATGTTGAGTACTTCTTAAAACCATTTCCATACACTGAAAATAGCGTTACCAATAACTTATTGAAAATTCCAGCTGTTCGATTTCCAGGATGGCACCACTGTATTAATTCTGGTTGTGGCAGTATGAGAAAATGGGAATTGATCACACCAGATCCTCATTTAGAGTGCCCAAAGTGTAAAAGCAAAATGATCCCTGTTCGTTTTGTTGCAGTTTGCCAACGCGGACATATAGAAGACATACCTTTTTCAGAATGGGTACATAATGGCCAAGTACCTGATGACAATCAAGAACATGTACTTAGTTACCGGGCTAATTCGGGATCTGGTGATTTAGGAAGTGTTTTTATAAAGTGTTCTTGTGGTGAGGGAAGATCTTTAGCAGGAATAATGAATGTATCCAAAGATGATCAGAAAGAATTAATTTATGATTCTGCTTTAGCACGAATTGGAATAAGCAAAGATGAGAATCCAGACTTTTCAGCTTCAAATCCTAACACTAAAAATAATAATCCTGTTGGTCAATTTTGTCAAGGGCATAAACCTTGGCTCGGCCTTGCTGGCATTAATAATCCAGAGCAGTGTAACGAGCACTTAAGGGTATTAATTCGTGGGGGGTCAAATATTCATTATTCTCATATACAGTCAGCTCTCTTTTTGCCCAAATCAAAAGAAGATGTTAATGAATATAAAGATAGGGTTATTAATAGAGAGGGCTTGCAATCGTTGAAAGATCTTTATAATCAACAGAGCGATGGTTCTATTCTTAGAGCAGTTCTTATGACCAAAAATGAAGTTAAAGAAGGTTTCATATCAATTGACGAATTATTTGATGAGATTATCTCACAATTTGATGAAGACGGGGGAGAGCCAGATGCATACAGTGAATTAGATATCAGAAAGGAGGAATATCAGTATATACTAAAAGGAAGAAATTCAGAGAACTCAGATTTTAAGGCTATTGTCATGAATATTGACAGGTACGTTGATAGCGAATTTCTAAAAAAGTATTTCTCAAATATTGTACTAATTGAAAAGTTGAAAGAAACCCAAGTATTTACGGGTTTTTCTAGAATAACACCTGTTAGAGCGAGTTTAGAAAATCAAAAAGCGCTACTCTCTAGTAATCCTGTAAAATGGCTTCCTGCTTATCAGGTTCAGGGTGAAGGTATTTTTCTTGAGTTTAATTGTGAAAAACTGAATAAATGGTCGGAAGAAACAAAAGGTTGTTTTAATGATCTGATCAGTAGGTATCATTTAGCAATGAGAAACAGAAAGCCAGATTATGAAGACAGAGATATTAATCCTGTTTTCGTTATGATGCATACATTTGCACATTTATTAATAAAACGCCTGTGCTATAACTGTGGGTACGGCTCTTCCTCATTAAGGGAAAAAGTTTATTTCAGTTCAGATAAAGACGAAAGAATGCATGGAGTATTAATTTATACTTCGTCAGGTGACTCCGAGGGTTCATTAGGAGGTTTGGTTCGTCAGGGAAAAGAGGACCAACTTGCAAAGCTGATTAAAGACTCAATTTCTGACGCTGAATGGTGTTCAGCAGATCCAGTTTGTTCAGAAGTTGGCCAATCAAGTGGCCAAGGTCCCGACAGTGTTAATGGTTCAGCATGCCACAACTGTTGTCTGGTTCCAGAAACAAGCTGTGAAGAATTTAATTCTATTTTAGATAGAGCAACCAT
>SKWQ01000156.1 GCA_007128855.1 Balneolales bacterium | reverse complement strand
TTTTCTGGAAATAATGTCCGTACGCTGAACCTATTAAGACTTAATCTAAATAAAACAAAGCACAAGTTCACTATTTTTTTTCTTGCGGATGGGGTTGCGGATGGGGTTGTAGGAGCAGTCAGCGCGGACCCGGGTGGCCCCGGAGGTTCCATGATAAACGGTAAAACGGCGCCGGAGCGTTTCAGCCCTCACCTGTAAGCGTTACGATCACAGACCGGCTTCCCCCGTGGTTGCGGTGTTCGCAAAGGTAGATCCCCTGCCATGTTCCAAGGGCCAGCCGTCCGTTGCGGATGGGCAGGGTCAGCGAGCTGCCCAACAGCGACGCCTTGATGTGCGAGGTCATGTCATCGGGTCCCTCCAATGTGTGCTGGTAGAGTGAGGTGTCCTCGGGGACGGCACGCGTGAAATGCGTCTCGAAATCCGTCCTGACCGTCGGATCGGCATTCTCGTTCAGCGTCAGGCTGGCGCTGGTATGCAGGATATGGATGTTTGCCAATCCGACCCGGATTTCATCGATCCGGTCAAGCTGCGACATGATCTCGTCCGTGACCAGGTGAAAGCCGCGCGAGCGGGACCTGAGGTTCAGGGTCTGTTGATGCCAGATGGTGGACATGGGGTTCTGTTGGATGTGGTTGTTGGTTCACCCGAAAAGTCCGCTGACGGCACCGCCGTCGTGGCTGAGGGCCTGGCCCGTGACATACCCGGAGTGGACGGACAGCAGCCAGGCGGCAAGTCCGGCCAGTTCCTGGGCCGTGCCGAACCGGCCCACGGGCACGGATTGTTCCATCTCCTTCCGGACCTGTTCCAGCGGAAGTCCGCTTTTTTCCGCGTTGTATGCGATAACACGTTCTATGGCAGGTGTATCATGGCTGCCCGGCGCGAGGATGTTGACGGTGATGCCCTGCCCGGCTACATCGCGGGAGAGTGATTTGGCAAAACCGGCCACGGCGGCACGCATGGCATTGCTGAGCGCCAAAACGGGCAGCGGCTGCTTGATGGACTGGCTTTCGATAAAGAGGATGCGTCCATATCCGGCTTCCCTGAAGCGCGGAAGCAGCCGGAGCACCAGGTCCGCTTTCCAGCGGAAAACGGAGGCGTAGGCCTTGTCCCAGTCATCCATGGAGGTCTGCATCGCCGTTTTGGCAGGCGGCCCCCCGGCATTCAACACCAGTCCGTGCAGGGGCTTTTCACGGGTGACATCCACGAGCCGGTCCAGCGTTTCCGCCTTGCCGAGATCACCCTGGATGGGAGTGAACCTGTCCGGCCACTGATGGTGGACCTGTGCCAGCGGGTCCTGTCTGCGGGCCACGCCGGTGACCTCAGCGCCTTCCCGGCACAGCATTTCGGTTATGGCTTTTCCGAATCCGGAGCTGCATCCGGTCACGATGAAATGTTGCTGATATAGACTCAGGTCCATATTGCCTCCTGATTTAGGGGTTAGTCGGAGATCATTTGCTTGAATCGTTAACAATGTGCACAGCCAATCCATTCAAAGCAAGTCGTCCGTTCAAGGCAAGCGCTCCACCCGACACAAGCAACCCGTTCCATACCGGCCATCCGCCATGCGCTCACCCCATCTCCGATTCCCCTGCCCGGTCAATAGGTTCGTCCATGGCCTGGAACGTCGATGCCCGGTACTGCCACAGCACCAGTGCAGGCATGGTCATGAACATGATGCGCGGGGCCATGTCCGGCGCCATGAGGTAAACAAGCAGGAACACCAGGAAGAACCAGGCCGAAAGGGCGCCGGTGACACGGTTCCATCCCGCCACAAAAATGCGATAGGCGAAAAAGGGGAGGGTCAGGGTGAAACTCAGCCAGAAGGCGCGGCCGACGGAAAGGGACCGGTCAGAGAACTGTTCCGCTGTATGCGTCAGCCAGGAGCCCGGTTGAAAGACCAGATGGATGTCGGGGGTCCGGGTGAGCAGCGGAATGGCGAGCCAGGCAAGTGCTGCCAGTGCGAACGCCGTGTAGCCCATCGGCCAGGCGGAACGGCGCAGATAATCGGTCAGCGGCAACAGCAGCAGGGAGAGGAAGAGCCATTCGGATACCAGCAAGCCGGCCAGTGCTGCCGGGAAGAGGAGCAGGGTCTTCTGCCGCAGAATCCCGATGAGAATAATTCCGAACATGCAGAACATCAGGGCGTCCGGAACCGGCAGGAAGATGCCCTGCCAGAAAGCGGGGAGCGGTAGCAGCAGGAAGGTGGGCAGTGCCACTTCCAGCGCATTGCTGCCTTTCTCCTTCATGGAGAGGTAATACATCCACCCGAAACCGATGAGAAGGTAGATGAAATTCAGGGATCCGGTCAGCAGGCCGATACTTTCGTCGCCGGCCAGGCCGAACACCCGTGCGATCGTTCCGCTGACCAGTGGGGCCAGCACGCGGAAGCTGACGATTTCGGATCCGAAAAAAGCGAATGACTCTGCCAGTGCTATGTACGCAAACATGTCACCGTACCGCCCATCCGGACCGATCCGGCCCTCCGCCAGCAGCACAAAATGGGCGATCATCACCACCGAGCAGGCCGAAGCCAGCACCGGCAGCGAAATGTAGAGGGTCATCGAAAAGCGGGTGGCCTTCATCCGGTGGCTACGGTCTCGCGAGTTTGGATTGGAAATCGGATCGGGTCGGAAGCCCGGTGGACTGTCAGAGCAGCGATTTCACTGTCTCCCCGATGAGCGCCGGACTTTCGGATACGGTGATGCCGGCGGCCCTGAGGGCTTTTATCTTGTCATCGGCCGTTCCCTTTCCGCCGGAAACGATGGCACCGGCGTGCCCCATCCGGCGTCCCGGAGGCGCCGTGCGTCCGGCAATGAATGCGACCACGGGCTTGGTGACGTTGTCCTTGATCCATGCCGCGGCCTCCTCTTCATCCGATCCGCCGATCTCGCCGATCAGGACGATGGCCTCGGTCTCGGGATCGTCCTGGAAAAGCGCAACGGCATCGCGGTGCTTGGTCCCGATGACCGGATCCCCGCCAATACCGATGGCGGTGCTCTGTCCGAGCCCGATCTTGGTCAGCTGGTCGACGGCTTCATAAGTCAATGTGCCCGAGCGGGATATGACCCCGATGGGCCCGCGGGTGAACACGTTGCCGGGCATGATACCGACCTTGGCCTCGCCCGGGGTGATGACGCCCGGACAGTTGGGACCGATCAGCCGTGAACCGTGCCGCTGGACGATTTCCCGCGCCATGATCATATCCTTGACCGGGATCCCCTCTGTGATGCAGATGATGAGCCCGATCCCGCTCATGGCGGCCTCGGCAATCGCATCACCTGCAAATGCTGGCGGCACAAAGATGACGGAGGTGTTGACACCTTCCTTTTCCACCGCTTCGGCAACGGTATGGAAGACCGGCCGGTCCAGGTGCCGTGTGCCCCCTTTTCCCGGGGTCACCCCTCCGACCACGTTGGTCCCGTAAGCGATCATCTGCTCGGCATGGAACGTGCCTTCATTTCCTGTAAACCCCTGAACTAGAAGCCGGGTATCCTTTCCAACTAATACGCTCATTCTGATTTTTTTATTTGAGAATTTTGACGGATTACCTCATATTGTTGTAACGGTTGGAATATACCCACCCATGAGGTGAGTTTCCAAACAGTGATAGGGTATGCCGTGTAACGGTATGTTTTAAGGATCAGTTCAATTTCCTGTTCATTTCAGGAAGTTGCTGCAGGGAAGTGACAACATAAAAGCCGGCAGGCTCCAAAAAATTCAGGTCTGTAATCCATTCGCTCCAAAAAGGTATTTTGGGAAGCCTGTCATCGTTTTATTTACGGATGAAACCATTAGCGATTACCATCTTTTTGCTTCTGCTGTGCCTGCCGGTCCGGGCACAGACGGAGGGCTCCCGCATCACCGGACAGATTTTTGACGAGGACCGCAATCCCGCGGAAAACGTATCGGTCCTGATCCGCGAACTGTCGACCGGGCGCTCCACCGGTTCTGCCGGCCGCTTCGAGATCCCGGTCCGCCCCGGCACCTGGACCCTCCAGATCTCCATGCTGGGCTACGAGGCGATCATCGACACGGTGGTGGTAGACCGGGGCAGTCAGGTCCACCGCGAGTACCATCTTTTGCCGACCTTCTTCGAGATCGGGGCCATCACCGTCTATGCCCCGGACGATCTGCTGTCGCGCGAGCTGGACACCCGCACTGTGATCACATCCGGCGAGATACAGCACACCGCATCCACCAGTCTCGGAAACCTGCTCCAGCTCATGCCGGGGGTCACCACGAGCAACCCGACGCTCAGCTCGCCCGAGCAGGCGGTCATCCGCGGCGGCGATGCGCTGGGCACCCAGATCATGGTGGATGGGGTTCCGCTTTCGAACAATGCGAACCTGCAGGTCGGCATCGGGGCCAACACGGCGAACCGGGGCCTGGACCTGCGGCAGATCACGGCCGAGAACATCGAGGAGGTGACCATTATCCGCGGTATCCCGTCCGCCGAGTACGGTGACATGATCGACGGCGCCCTGATCGTGCGCACCCGCTCGCGTCCCGAGCCGATCCGCCTGAAAGTGACCTACAATCCGAACATCACCGAATTCAATGCCTCGGGCGGCACCCGTCTTGGAGCGTCGCCATGGGTGTTCAATGTCAACGCCAACGTGGCCTCCGCGCGCAACGACATCCGCATCGCCGACGACGGCTACACCCGTTTTGCCGGCCAGCTCACCCTGCGCAGGCAGACCGAGGAATGGGAGCTGAGCCAGCGCCTGTATGTGACCCGCTCGCACGACGAGCGCAAGGAGCAGCCCGGCTACGCCCTGCGGAATGCCTGGTACAACCGCGACCTGACGATCCGGTACGCCGGAGATGTCCGCTTCGATTTCAGCTCCTCGAGCCGGCTGCGGGCCAACTGGTCGGTCAACCACATCCGACAGAACTCCTTCCAGCAGCAGCTCATCTCCCGCGACAACATGGTGGTCTCGCTGGCCACGCAGGAGGGGACCAACCGGGGCATGCTCGTCTTCGGCAGCTACCTGGGGCGGCAGTGGATCAACGGT
>SKWQ01000050.1 GCA_007128855.1 Balneolales bacterium | reverse complement strand
GCTCCACTTCGTGCCCATCCGGGTCGAACGTGGTCGCGTCCATGCCGAGCGGACGGAACACGCGGTCGGTGACCACCGTGTTGAAATCGGCTCCACCGGTCCGTTCCACCAGATATCCGGCCAGCATCACACCGTAATTCGAATACGACATGATCTCCCCGGGCGGGCCGATCCGGCGGGGCAGAAGTTCACGGACACTTTCCTCCAGCGGTGGAAGCTTTTCACGGGTCCGGACACTTTTGCCAATGGAAAAATCATCGAACCCCGGCGTATGGGTCAACAAATGACGCAGTGTTACAGGCCGATCAAACGTCTCAGGGATCAGCGACCGATCGAAATAGCTGTTCACGTTCGTGTCAAGGTCCATCTTTCCCTCATTCACCAGCGACAGCGCGGCAAGCCCGGTGAACGGCTTGGCAACAGAGCCGATGCGCATGAGCGAGGTTTCCGGGTGGATGGGGCCCTGGTAATGCAGCGACCCGTAACCGTGTATGAGCTGGTGTACAAGGTCACCATCCTGCACCCACAGAACGACGGCACCCGGTGCATTGTGCTGTTGCACCAGCCGGGCTATTTCAGTGTCCAGGAGCTCCTGTTGCGGCCGGACTTCAGCAGTTATAGTTGTTCGCTCCCCTGCCAGGGAAGCCGGCATGCCCATCCAAATGAGCACCGAGACCATGAATCCCAACAAGCCATACTTTTCCATACCCCTCTGCATTAATGATTTCAGCTAATCGAACATTGCTGCACCATGAAGACACGCGGAGCAAAGGTAAATATTTGCCGATCCGACACTATCGCCCTGATGCAGAACCTGCAGTCCCAAGGTTGCAGGTAAACATTTTTTCAGACATAAACCGATGCATTACTGCTGCAATGCAAGCCCATCAAAAAAACGACGGCACCTATCTCCTGCGGGTGAGCAATCCGACCAGCGCCACAAAAAGACTGGCGCCAATGATCGACCACACGATGGGGAATGACACATCACCGGCATGGAAGGTGAAAATTTCCGGAAGATTGAAGTAGTCTGCAATGCCCATGCCAATCAGTGCCCCGATGAACCCGATCACGATCGAGAGCAGGCAACCACCGCGGCTGTAACCAGAGATAGCCTGGCCGATGGATCCGCAGACACCTGCAATTATCAATAAAATGATAAAGTCCAAAATACTCATGTCAAATCGGTTAAATTGAAGTTTGCTGATGCCCTTAAAATACCACATCTTCTTTAAAATATACGATACATTCCATACATGCCCCGTCATGGCAATACCCAATCGAAAAGTTTTATGGCCCGTGCTGGCACTGATCTTTTTGCCGGTCACCCTCTCCTGCTCATCTGAGTCGGAACATGTGCGGCAGGAACCGGTCGGACCCATACCCTTCTCCACTGAAAAGGCCGAATATCTCTACCAGTTCGCCTATGCGTGCATCGACAAAGAGTTCCCCCACAAACCGGGCCATGTCTGGGCTGACGGTTCCGGTCTGATGTCCCCCCGGGAGCGCCATCCGGCCTTTTACGGCTGTTTCGACTGGCATTCGGCCGTGCACGGACACTGGACCCTGGTCACCATCCTGAGCCATTTTCACGATTTTGAACACCGTGAGGACATCCTCCAAAAGCTCAGAGCAAACATCACCAGGGAAAACATCCAACAGGAAATGGAGCTGTTCCGGGAGGATGACAACCGGACCTTTCAGCGGACGTACGGCTGGGCATGGCTGCTCAAACTTGACATGGCCCTGCGCGAGTGGGACGATCCAGTGGCACAGGAGCTCCACGGCAACCTCGCACCGCTCACGGAGTTGCTTTCGGACCGTTTTATCGAGTTCCTGGATGTGCTGAACTACCCGATCCGTGTCGGGGAGCATCCAAACACGGCCTTCGGGATGTCCTTCGCCTACGATTTCGCATCCCGGTACCACCCGGACCTGGCCCGGAAGATCGAAACAAAAGCCCGGGAGTTCTTCCTGCCGGACCGCAACTGTCCTATCGACTGGGAACCCGGCGGATTCGATTTCCTCTCCCCCTGCCTTCAGCAGGCCTCACTGATGACCAAGGTGCTGCCCGATGAGGAGTTTCGGCCATGGCTGGATGCGTTTCTGCCCGGGCTGCTCGCTGATCCTGAGAATGTGCTCACCCCGGTTGTTGTCCCCGACGCCAGCGACGGGAAACTGGCTCATCTGGACGGACTCAATTTCAGCCGGGCCTGGTGCCTTTTCGAACTCGGAAAAGCGATGGACAAACCACAATTGATCCAATCCGGATTGGACCATTTCGACTTCAGTTATAAATTGCTTGATACGGATGAGTACGCCGGTTCGCACTGGCTGGCATCTTTTGCAACGCATGCCATCCTCAAAAGCAGTGAATAAAAACACATACCATCAACACAACCAAACCTTAACAGATATTATCATGGGACGAGAAATCGAACTTTTTAAAAGCAAGGAACGAAAGGATCGCCAGGAAGTGGCGGAGTTTCTGAGGCTGCTCGCAGAAAAGGTAGCGTCAGGCAGCATTGTGCTAAAGCAGGGACAGGAAGAAGTGACCGTACAATTGCCCGATGTGCTGCAGCTCGAGGTGGAGGTCGAAGATGAGCAGAAAAGCAAGAAAGGCCTCCAGCACAAACTGGAAATCGAGCTGAAGTGGTACGACAACGACAGTGCCGGCGGTCCACTCGAACTGGAATAGCCGCCATCACTCGCGGGCCCGGATAGTCTGGCTTCCGGACTGCTTCCCGGTTACATCGGAACCCGGAATGGATCTTCTTCTTCGTATTTCACCTCCTGAAACCTGATCCGCCAGGGTCGTTTTTTGAACGTTATCCAGCTCAGGAATCCAGCCGCAAGCCCCATCAGGCCCGAAAAGAATGTCTGAAATGGAAAGCGGCCAGGATTTCCGCTGTCCGCAACGGCCAGTGACAGTTCCGCCCGGTCCAGGATGTTCATGAACAGCTTCCGTATGGCGTCCGCTTCCCGGGGATCGTCATCGCCGGCCTCAGCCCCGGAAACATCCTGATCCCGTTCCGGCGCAAGAGCTTCCCTGTCATCGGGGAGATGCTCGTCTGGCGCCGTGCGCCCTTCGTCGGGAACCAGCGCCCATTCCTCTTCAGGCAGGCCCGGGGTACCACCCAGCCGTTCCGACACCGGGGTTTCGGGCAGCGCCTGCTGATCCACCTGGTCTTTCAAAAGAGCCGTTAGCACAATCAGGAAGACGAGCACCATCTGGACCCCGGTCACGGCCGTGAAATGCAGCAGCCGCAGCGGGATGTTCAGCGGCGGTGCCACTTTGGAGATCTTTTCACCGATATAAAACGGCACGACGAAAAGCAGTGCAAAGGTTCCTACAGCGATTATGGTGCTCAGCCCCTGCCCATATTCGCGGATGTAATAGAAATAGATCCCAATTAACAGGCCCGCAAATGCATACGGCAGGTTGATGAAAACCCACCGGAGCAGGGTGAACCTGTCAGGCAACTGCCAGTTATTGTTCGTTCGATCCTCTATGTCCGCCATACAATACCTTTGCTGAAATATTATCCTTGTTCAATAGGGTAAATAAATGAAAATGACCCCTGGCAGCACACCTCCCGGTGGCCCGGTGCCGCTCGCCTCATAGCTGGTCCGCTACACTCCAAATGGCCGGACCGATTCTGAAAATAAGAAATTCGGCTTTAAAAAAACGGGGGACAAACACCGGCAACTTCCGGTCACTTTTCCAGCGCCCGAAGAACTGCGTCGACATGGCTGCTCATGCGGAAGTTGTCCTCATGCCGCAGTACGATCCTCTTCTGCCGGTCGATCAGGAAGGTAATCCGCCTCGAAAGCATCCCGAACAGCCCCAGAACACCATACTTTTTATGGATTTCACCGTCCGTGTCGGATAGCAGCGGATACGGCAGGTCATGTTTGCCGATGAAGGAGACGTGATCAGTTTGTGGATCCCGGCTCACTCCGGCCACCGTAACGCCGTGTTCCTGGAGGGCGCCGTAGTTGTCGCGGAACGAACAGGCCTGACGCGTGCATCCGGGAGTATCATCCTTCGGATAGAAAAAGAGCACAACCGGACCCTTCTCCAGAAGGGAATCGAGGCTCACGGGTCGCCCCTCCTGGTCAGGGAGCGTGAAGTCGGATGCTGTTTCGCCGGTTTTCGGAGGCATGCGTTTTCTGGTAATTATTGGACTTGTGGATGCGGACCTGATCCGGACCCGCACACAAACCAATACGCATCCCGAGCTGATATCATTCCCGTGCAGTTTCATTGAACTGCTGGATCCAATATTGAGGCAGTGATCAGCATTTATAGCAACAAACAGAATACTCGTCAAGCAGGCATGGCTGTACGGACAGGAATGGCTTCACATTCTGCATGCTCCAGGAGTAACTTGAAGTGTGTGATTGCTGTCGGAAGTCTCTATATTCGGAAAAACCGATGCACATCACAGTTCCGTAAATTTCAAATTCATGCATGCCCGTTATCTGCTCGCATTGATCGTGGCCGGGTTTTTGATGATGGGCGGGGCGTTGAACCGTTCATCCGAAATGGCAAATTCCGGTAATTCAAATGATTCCGCGGGACCACCCGAATTCGACATCCTCATCCGCAACGGCAAGGTGATCGACGGCACCGGAAACCCCTGGTTTCTGGTGGATTTGGGTATCACCGGAAACCGCATCACGGCCATGGGCCGGCTGACCGGCGCTACGGCACGCAGAGTGATCGATGCTGCAGGGCTCATCGTCACACCAGGTTTTATCGATCCGCATACCCATGCCGCGGGCGGACTCGCAACGGCCGAACTGAGCCACGCCCGTCCCTTGCTCGCTCAGGGCATAACCACGATACTGGCCAACCCCGACGGAGGCGGACCTGCGGACCTGGAGGCACAACGTTTTGCCTTGCTGGAGCACGGACTCGGGGTGCATGTCGGCCAGTTCATCCCCCACGGTTCCGTCCGCAGGCAGGTCATGGGGACAGCCAACCGGCATGCCACAGCCGAAGAGCTGGACAAGATGAAATCACTGGTGCGGCAAGGCATGGAG
>SKWQ01000078.1 GCA_007128855.1 Balneolales bacterium | reverse complement strand
GCCGGGCCTCATCGATGAACGCCTCTACGGCGTCAATGCCGTGACACCGGCAGGGCAGCATCCGCGCCAGGGCGATGCTCACGGCCCCCTTGCCGCATCCCAGATCGAGCACCTCAAGCTCCGGTTTTTCGCTTGCATGCCGCCGGGCCAGCCGGACCATCACATGCGGATCCGTCCCGATCTCCCAGATATCCTGAAGGATATAGGGCAGGTAGGCATAGAGCTCAGGGTCGGTGCCGTCCATGGCTGTGACCACCGACTGTTCCAGTGATTTCCGGTCCTCATTTTTCATTGTTTCTCCTCATGTGGATACTGTTCCGGTGTGCGACCAACCTGCTGCCCGTTCCGCTTCTGCGTTTGTCCGGCACCTGAGAAAACTGCGGGATTGATCCGGGTCCCATGCGGGATCATTTCCGGCAGACAACCAGCATTTCGAAGTCTTCGGTCCGAAGCGTGTGCTCCCGGGAGAACTCCCCGATCCGGGCGCCGTAGATCCCGATATCCCTGAAACCGAGTGATTTCAGCAGCCAGGTGATCTCGCTGGGCACGTAGTAGCGCTCGTTGCAGTTCAGGGTGTGCCTGTTTCCCTCGTCATCGGTGAATTCGGTCACGTTATGATCGCGGAAGGTCATCAGGTCGAACGTGTTGTCCCGATACGTCGCATTGCCCTCTTGGGACGTATCCTCCCCGAATTTCTCGACCGAGTTAAACAGCGGAAAGAGTCCGTTCAGCGTGGTGAATATGAAGGTAGCCGGACTCCGGAGCGCTTTTGTGACACCCTGCAGGATCGCAAAATTCATCTCGTCGGTTTCCATGAGCGGGAAACCGCCCTCGCACATCATGATGGCCGCGTCAAACTCCCCGTCAAACGGCAGCTCACGCGCGTCGTATCGTTGGAAATCCACATCCACCCCGGCCTCAGCTGCCTTCTCGCGGGCCCGCCGCAGCTGCGCTTCCGACAGGTCGATGCCGGTAACCCGGTATCCGCGCCTGGCCAGCTCAATGGCGTGGCGGCCGGTTCCACAACCCACATCCAGGATGTGCCGTGTCTTGTCGCCGAGCAGCTCCTGCTCGATGAAGTCGCATTCCCCGACGGTGCCCTGTACGAAATTTTCCTCGTCGTACTTGCGGGCGTAGTTTTCAAAAAGTGCTTCGTACCAGCGTTTCATCTGTTTAAAACTTAGGATTTATATGGTCAGATAGAATGTCCATGACGCTATAATCATACTCCTGTGTGACCGGGCTACGGTCATGGACATTTCATGGGTAGTATGGGTAAAAATGTTGGTGATGGAATGGCGGGAGAGCATGCTTGCGGCAGGCAGGAACTGCCGCCGGGCCAATGGACGGAATCGCCATCATTGTGGAATATACGAATCGGATTCAGGAAAATGACAGACAGGGGACGAACTTTTGCATGGAACATTCCGCAGTGGCTGGCTCATTGGACTTATGTTGGTTTTTCGAAGTTGACACTCGCCGTGGCCTCTCGCTGCAGCTGGCGCCGGTATTGCGTAACGCGGGGTGGATAGGTATTTTGACGTACCACTGTCATCCCGTCCCAATCCCGGTAGCAGCCATGAAAAAAACCGCCGCCCTCCTGCTCCTTGTACTTTTCACCTCAGCCCTTTCCCACTCACAGGAAATGAACATCCCAGACCAACCCGACCACGATCAGGAAATAAATATACCCGACCACCTCGTCCACGACCAGGAACTGACCGACGCGCTTCAGGCTATCGTCGAAAAACTCGAACTTGACCAGGTTTTTGACATAGGCGACTACGGCACCGAAACAATTTCGTTTGCGGTCATCGACCTGAACAGCGCGGAGCCACGCATCGGCGGGGTGCACATGGACAACCTCATCTATCCCGCCAGCGTCTACAAGATGTACGTGGCCGCCGAGGTGCTCAACCAGGTCAGCCAGGGCCGGTACGGACTGTTCGATCCCATCGCCGTGACCTCCCCGAACGACGTGGACCAGCGCATGTCCCTGCGCCACGACCTGCGCGAGATCCCGCGGGACGGCGACACACTCACCGTCCATTACCTGCTGGACCTGATGATCACCACCAGCTCCAATACGGCCGCCAACGTGATGATCGACCTCGCCTCGCGCGAGAAAATCAACGAGCTGATCCACCATTACGGCTGGCACGGCAGCGAAGTGACTCGAAAGTTCCTCCCCCGTCGCTTCGAGGATCCCGGCTACGAGGAGATCCGCGGCACCGAGACCTGCGCCCTGCACGCCGCCGATTTCCTGTACCGCATCTACACCAACCAGCTGGTCAACCCCTGGGTGAGCCAGCAGATGATGACGCTGCTCGGACGCCAGCTCGACAAGTCCAAGCTGGCCGCCGGACTGCCCGGCGACGCCATGTTCTATCACAAATCGGGCTGGTGGAATTACTGGACCAACGACACCGGCATCGTGGATGACGGACATACCCGTTTCGTGATCGCGGCCTTCCTGCCGATCCGCCAGGAAGATGCCCTGCCGAAATTCCGTGAGCTGGCAGACGAGGTGTTCCGGCTGATGCAGGCACAATAGGTCATGGACCACAACATCGTATTCATAACCCTGGGCGCCGCGCTCATTTTTTTCATCTGGGGGAGATGGCGATACGATGTAGTGGCCATTTTAGCCCTGCTGGTTCTTGTTTTCTGGGGCATCGTCCCCTCCGATGAGGCCTTCACCGGATTCGCCCATCCGGCGGTCATCACCGTTGCCGCCGTACTGCTCATCAGCCGGGCGCTGGAGATCTCCGGGCTGGTGGATCTGATCGGACGCCTGATGAACAAAGCCGGAAAAAACCTTTATGTTCAGGTTGGCGTGCTTTGCCTGATCACGGCCGTCGCCTCGGCGTTTATGAACAACGTAGGCGCCCTGGCCATACTGATGCCGGTCGCCATCCATCTTGCCAGAAAAAACGGCCACTCCCCTTCCAGGGTGCTTATGCCCATCGCTTTTGCATCGCTGCTCGGCGGCATGATCACCCTGATCGGAACACCCCCAAACATCATTATCGCCACTTTCCGCGCCGATTACTCCGGCGAGGCTTTCGGCATGTTCGATTTCGCCCCGGTCGGACTCGCACTGACCATTGCCGGCACCCTTTTCATTACTCTGGTTGGATGGCGGTTGCTGCCGGAAAGAAAAGGGCAAACTTCGGGAAGTGACCTGTTCGAAATCGACAACTACATCACGGAGGTGCGTGTCACCAAAGATTCCAAACTCAGGGGCATGGTCTGCGGAGAAGTTAACTCCATCACCGATGATGACGTGCATCTGCTCGGACTCGTGCGACAAAAGAAACGCATCCACACCCCTTCGAACGACGAGCCCCTGAAAACCAACGACATCCTCATTCTGGAAACGGACACCGATGCGCTCAAGACATTTGTTGACAAAACCGGCGTCAAGCTGGTCGGCAACCGGAAATTTCGCAAGGATGCAGAGGGATCTGAAGACATCGTGATGCGTGAAGTGGTGGTCATGCCTGAATCGCCCATAATCGGCCGCACGGCTGCCAACATGAACATGCGCACACGGTACGGCATCAACCTTCTTGCCGTAGCACGAAGAGACAGGAAAATCAGAATGCGGATGGATCATGTACGTTTTGCGAAAGGCGATGTCCTGCTGCTGCAGGGACGCAGCATTACTATTGACGATGTGATCACATCCCTGCAATGCCTGCCACTGTCGCAACGCGACCTGGGTATTGGTGAACCACGACAGATCATTTTAGCCCTTGGCATTTTCATGGCGGCCATTGCTGCAGTTATTTTGGGACTGCTGCCCGTTCAAATCGCCTTCGCTGCCGCGGCGGCGGCCCTGGTCCTGACCGGTGTGCTTCCAGTGCGCGACCTTTATCAGCATATCGACTGGCCCGTGATCATTCTGCTGGGTGCCCTCATACCGGTCGGAGTGGCATTTGAAACGACCGGTGGCGCCGATCTTGTGGCCGGATACATCCTCACACTGGCCGGCGCGTGGCCTGTCTGGCTGACGATCGGACTGGTGATGCTCGTTACCATGCTTCTTTCCGGCCTGATCAACAACGCCGCCACGGTCGTACTCATGGCGCCAATTGGCATTACGATTGCCGAATCGCTTGGCATTTCTGCTGATCCCGTGCTCATGTCCATTGCCGTTGGCGCTTCGAGTGCGTTCCTCACTCCCATCGGTCATCAGTCCAATACGCTGGTCATGGGTCCGGGTGGATACAAATTCGGCGATTACGGCATCATGGGACTGCCCATATCCATCCTTGTCATACTGGTGGCAACACCCCTGATACTGATTGTGTGGCCGGTGTAGCTTCACAACGCATTGTAAGGATGCAGCCCTGCCTGATACCCGTTCTCTGCAGCTGACAACATCTTGACACAATCACGCAAACGTCGACCCGAGGCAACGGCACAAACCGGCAGTGATGTTATTTGAAATTTCCGAAGCGATCCCGGTGTTGTGATGAGTATATTGACACCACCGGCCCACGTTAAAATGACCATCCACGAACCGGTTAATCGAAATCATCAATATCCACCTAACCCAAATCACCATGAGCACACTCAAAGGAAAACGCATCCTGATGTTCGTCGATCACGTCTATGAGGATCTGGAACTGTGGTATCCGAAACTTCGCCTGACCGAGGAGGGTGCCGAGGTCGTGGTTGCAGGTCCGGAGGAAGGAGTCGTGTACAACGGCAAGAACGGCTACCCCTGCCGGTCCGATGCTGCCATCAACGACATGGAATCCAATGAGTTCGACGCCCTGGTTCTCCCGGGTGGATTCGCGCCCGACAAGCTGCGTCGCGACCCGCAGGTGCTCAAGCTGACCAGGGAGTTTCATGAGGATGGCAAGCCGCTGGCCCACATCTGCCATGCCGGATGGATCCCGATTTCAGCCGATATCATGAAGGGATTCCGCTGTACCTCCACGCCCGGTATCAAGGACGACCTGAAGAACGCGGGGGCCGATTGGGTGGACCAGGAAGTGGTCGTGGACCGGCACCAGATCACCAGCCGCAACCCGAACGACCTGCCGGC
>SKWQ01000128.1 GCA_007128855.1 Balneolales bacterium | reverse complement strand
CCAGCATCATCGGCATGGCCGGCAGCGCCTTCAACACCGGCATCTCCGTGTACAATTATGAGTGGATGGCCGCGGTGCTCATGGTGTTTTTCGCGCTGTTCATTGTGCCGGTCTATCTGCGCAACCGCATTTTCACCATGCCGGAGTTCCTGGAGCGGCGGTTTGATTTCCGCTCGCGCTACTATTTCTCGGCGTTCACGATCTTCGGCAATATTTTCATCGACACGGCCGGGGCGCTGTACGCGGGGGCGCTGGTGATCTCGCTGTTGTATCCGGAAGTGCCGTTCGCCGTGTCGGTGGTGATCCTGGCGGTGCTGGCGGGACTGTACACTGTGGCGGGCGGACTCCGCGCCGTCGTCTACACCGATACCATCCAGGCCGTGCTGCTTCTGTTTGGATGCCTGCTTGTCAGCGTTCTGGCCCTGGGCGAAATCGGCTCCTGGCAGACGGTGCGCGAGCAGACCGACCCGCAGATGCTCCAACTCATCCAGCCCGCCGACGACTCGTTTCTGCCGTGGCCGGGACTGATCGTCGGGGTGCCGCTGCTGGGTTTCTATTTCTGGTGTACCAACCAGTTCATGGTGCAGCGCGTGCTCGGGGCCCGGTCGGTGGACCATGGACGGCGCGGGGCCATCTTCGCCGGCCTGCTGAAGCTGCCCGCCCTGTTCATCATGGTGCTGCCGGGCATCTTTGCCCTGCATCTGTATCCGGAACTGGCGGCCATGGAGGATTTTTCACCGGACATGGTGTTTCCCGTGCTGCTGTTCGACCTGCTGCCGGTCGGCCTGCGCGGTATCATCCTGATTGCCCTGATCGCCGCCATCATGTCCAGTATCGACTCCACGCTCAACTCCGCCTCCACGCTGGTGACCATGGATTTCGCGAAGACATTGCGGCCCGGCTGGGACCAGCCGCGGCTTGTTCTGGCTGGACGCATCACCACGTTCCTGTTCATGATCATCGCCGCCGCCTGGGCACCCGTGATCACCCGTTTTCCGACGCTCTGGGAGTACCTGCAGTCGGTCCTGGCCTATCAAAGCCCGCCGTTCGTGGCTGTGGTGCTGCTCGGAATCTTCACTACACGAATGAACCGGCACGGCGCCTTCGCCGGACTCATTGCCGGGCACCTGATGTCGCTGGCGCTGTTCCTGGCCATCATCGTCTTCGGCGTGATCGAATTGCACTTCCTGTACGTCGCGCCGATCATCCTGGCAGCGTCCCTGGCCGTGACGGCAGGGTGGAGCCTGGCGGGACACCGGCCCGACCCCGACGCCATCGCGCCGTTCACCTGGCAACCGGACCTGTGGCACCGGGACACCCGGGAACTGCAGCAGATGCCGTGGTATAAAAACTACCGCATCCACTCGTTCCTGCTTCTTATCGTGACCTTCCTGATCGTGTTCTGGTTCCGGTAGGATGCGGGATCGCTACCAGATACGCACGCGGATGTCGCCTTCGCGGTACATCGGGTCGCCGGGCTGCACGTCAAACGCCTCGTAGAATTCCGGCATGTTGGACAGTATGCCAAGCACGCGGTACTTGCCGGGGGAATGGGGCCCGGTCACGAGTTGCCGGCGCAGGGCTTCGTCCCGGAACTTGATGCGCCAGATCTGTCCCCAGCCCATGAAGAACCGCTGCTCTCCGGTGAACCCGTCGATGACCGGAGACTCCCCGCCATCCAGGGAGTTGCGCCATGCCCGCAGCGCCACGTTCAAGCCGCCCAGGTCGGCGATGTTCTCACCGAGGGCAAGCGCCCCGTTGATGTGCATGTCGTCGATGGGGTTGAAAGCGCTGTACTGCTCAATCATGAGCTGCGCCCGCGCCTGGAACTGCTCCTCATCGTCTTCGGTCCACCAGTCGCGCAGGTTGCCGTCCCCGTCGGAGCGGCGTCCCTGGTCGTCAAAGCCATGGCTGATCTCGTGCCCGATCACTGCACCGATACCGCCGTAGTTGACCGCGTCATCCGCATCCACATTGAAAAACGGGGGCTGGAGGATGGCAGCGGGGAAGACGATCTCGTTGAGCGCCACATTGTAATAGGCGTTCACGGTCTGCGGTGTCATGCCCCACTCCTCGCGATCCACTTCCTGTCCGAGCCGGCCGATGTTCCGCTGGTATTCGCAGAGTGAGGATCTGCGCAGATTGCCGACAAGCTCATCCGGATAGATTTTTACGCAGTCGTAGTCCCGCCACACTTCCGGGAAACCGATCTTGGCGTTGAAATTTGCCAGCTTGGCAAGCGCCTCCTCCTTGGTGTCGTCGCTCATCCACTCCAGCTCGCGGATGGACTGGTCGAAGGCGATAATAAGGTTATCGATCATGTCGGCCATGCGGTCGGCCGCTTCCTGCGGATAGTGACGATCGACATATTTCTTGCCCACCATGAATCCGAGTACACTCTCCGTGGTGGATACGGCCCGGCGTTCCCGGCTGCGCTGCTCTTCCTGTCCGCTGAGTACGCGTCCGTAGAAGTCAAAATGGATGTCGGCGTAGATGCTGCTCAGGTTGGGTGCCAGACCGCGGATGAGGTGGTAACGCAGGTACGTTTTCCAGTCATCCATTTCCACATCCCGCCACATTTCGTTTAAGGCCTCAATGTATGAGGGCTGGCGGATCACGATCTCTTCGATCTCGCCGAGTCCGGCCTGCTCAAGCATCATCACCCAGTCAAAGCCGGGGGCCATTTCCACAAGCTCGCTGAGCGTCTTTTTGTTGTAGGTGGCCTGGCGGTCGCGGTTCTGCACCCGGGTCCATTGCTTTTCGGCAATCGCCGTTTCCAGCTCCAGGATACGGTCGGCGGCATCCTCGCCGTCACCCCACTCGGCAGCATCCCACAGGCGGGCGATGAAGCTGCGATACTCCGCAAGGAGCTCCTGGCTGCGCTCATCATCGCGCAGGTAGAAATCGCGGTCGGGCAGACCCAGCCCCGACTGGTTGGCCGAGGTGATATACTGGTCGGACTGCATCAGGTCCACCCCGACGAACACGCTGATCGGCGAGCCAAACCGGTGCCGCTGGTTGTAACCCCAGAATGCCGCCAGATCGTCGTGGCTCTGCAGGGCATCGATCCTGGCCAGATCGGTTTTGATGGGCTCCAGGCCCAGCTCCTCGATGGCAAGTGTATCCATGAACGAACGGAATATGTCACCGATTTTCTGGGCGTCGGATCCCAATTTGTGCTCCTCTTCCGCCAGCTCCAGGATGATCTCCAGGACGTGTTCCTGCGACTGCTCCCGAAGTTCGTCAAAACTGCCCCAGCGGGCCCGGTCAGCCGGTATTTCCGTCTCCTGCAGCCAGGTCCCGTTCACAAAACGGTAGAAATTGTCCTGCGGGCGCACGGAGATATCCATATTATCGATCTCTATGCCCGAAGCGAGCAACGGGGTGTCCCGGGCGGCTTCATGTACACTTCCTCGGGTGGATTCGGCCCCGTCCCGGTCGCCGCGCATGGGTTCGGCCGGCTCCGGGGAACAGGAAATGAGGGTGACGAGCAGGATGAGCGCCAGCGACAGGGCCGGCGAAAACAGAGATGCGTTCTTGATCATGGTCGATGTGTTTGGTAATCCGGTGCGAAGTAATGTCTGCGCATCCGGGTATCTGTGTGAAATATGGCGTTTAATGCCGCGAAATGCGGCAAGAGTCTCTAATAACGAAAAAAAGGCCCCAAAGTTCGCAACCCGTGGAAAAAGAAATGAATCAGCGGATTAAGGAATCGGAAAATTAGCGGATTTTCGTGTAAAAATGTTCCGGGCAATGTAAAAAATCAGCGGGGTGGATGGGGATGCCGCCGGTCACCTCAACTGTCCTGTCAGGACGTACTGCATGATGTCCACCACCTGCTCCGGCGTACGGGCCACGGCACGGGCGGCCTCGTCCACTTCTTTCAGGGCGTGGTCGAACTCCTCCGGGTGGACGGTGATCAGCGGTTTTCCGAGCGCAGCCGCATATCCGGCGTCAAAAGCGGCGTTCCACTGCTTGTATTTTTCGCCGAATTTGACGACGACCACATCGGCCTGGCGGATCAGGGTGCGGGTGCGGATGGCATTGACACCGGCGCCTTTGCGGTCCTTCCAGAAGGCGGATTCCTCCTCGCCCAGGATGGCCACACCACAGTTGTCGCTGGCATCGTGGTCGATGACCGGACCGGTGCAGAGCACGGGCAGGTTTCGTTGGTTGATGGCTTCGATCAGATGCGTTCTCCAGTCGGAATGGATCTCTCCGGCGAGGTACATGCTCCAGTTCATGGGAAACGGATTTTTGGTGGATGGATGACTTTTTACCATTTGTTGACCATTAAAATACGTTTCTCCGCAACAAGTCGCCCGTCCCTTTCGCATCGGAACGCCATTGGGTCCGGGACGCATCCCAGGTCAAGGGCGGGGACTCATCCACCCGAAACCGGAGATGGGAATTCATCCAACCGAAGTCGAAGTCCCGGCCGCATCCACCAGAAATTATCAGGATTTTTTTTGGATTTAGTGTTATTCTGTCACGCAACTTTACTCTCATTAAACGGACTGACCAGCAATGAACACGCGAAAGATATTCCTGAACGAATCCGAGAAGCCCACCCACTGGTACAACATTGTGGCCGACATGCCCAACAAACCGCAGCCGCCGCTGAACCCGAAGACGAAGCAGCCGGTGGGTCCGGAAGACCTGGCCCCGATCTTCCCGATGGGGCTCATCCAGCAGGAGGTGTCGGCGGAGAAGTACATCGAAATACCCGACCAGGTCCAGGATATCTACAACATCTGGCGTCCGTCGCCGCTCTATCGCGCCCGCGGTCTGGAGAAGCTGCTCGACGCGCCGGTGAAGATCTATTACAAGTACGAGGGTGTGAGTCCGAGCGGATCGCACAAGCCGAACACGGCCGTGGCGCAGGCGTATTACAACAAGCAGGAGGGGGTCAAAAAGATCGTGACCGAGACGGGGGCCGGACAGTGGGGCACGGCGCTTGCCTTTGCGTGCGCGCAGCTTGGGATGCAGTGCGAGGTGTACATGGTGCGCATCAGTTACGACCAGAAGCCGTACCGAAAGATCATGATGAATACGTTCGGGGCGGATGTGT
>SKWQ01000274.1 GCA_007128855.1 Balneolales bacterium | reverse complement strand
TGGCCAGAAAAGGCAATGCCAACTTCAGCCAGGAGCAAATTGTTCCTGCCAGGTGTCCTGTATTGGGATATGCCCTGAAATTCATGACTTTTGAAGGCCGGACCATTCCACCCTGGATGTTGCAGGTTGAGCTGCAAAGGGAAGTAGGAGACGAAGGATATGACAAGGGTGCTGAAATCTTACTTGAATTCTTCCACAGAATGCTGAATAATTTCATGTCACCGGAACTTGATGACCTTGGCAGGAAAACCATAGAATGCTGCCTCGATAATGGGTCCGTAGAGGACTATAAGCAATTAATTCATATCGAATAAAAAATTGGAAGTGGAGGAGTCCGTTTTTACTTGTCGAAACTCCTTCTATAGCAGTCCAGTAAAAGTTAAAAAAGAAGAGGGATTCCCTTTCGGGTTTCCCTCTTTTGGTTTAGTTTAATAGCTTAGCTTCTTATGCTGGCAGTTCAGCGAAAAGAAAAGCGCAGGTGGGCCTTCTCCATCAGGGACGGGACAATGAATATTTATCTCTTTCCACAGGCGGAGAGAAAACTGTCTTTGCTGTTTGAGCACTTCGAATCCGGGTGGTAAAAAATCACATTTCAGATATACGACCATGAAAATTCCGAAGCTCTCCCTTTCATCTCGTTATGTTACTGTTCTCTTGATGCTACTGCTTCTTGTTGCGGCCGCAACGCAGGTACCAGCACAGCCGGCCGACAAGGTCGTCACGAACGCCTACATCTGGACCGTCGACCAGGAACGGCCCATTGCCGAGGCCATCGCCATCCTGGACGGAAAAATCCTTGCCGTAACCTCCTCAGAGCAGATCCGGCAGCATATCGGTCCGGATACCCGGGTCATTGATGCCGGAGGAAAGCTCATCCTCCCGGGATTCATCGACAACCACACCCATTTTACGAGCGGTGGATTCCAGCTGCAAAGCATCGACCTGCGGCATGCGCAGACGGAGGAGGAATTCGCCGAGATGATCCGTGATTGGGCCGAACGCAACCCCGGACGCTGGATCACCGGCGGCACCTGGGACCACGACAACTTTCCCGGGGGCAACCTGCCCACCAGGCAACTGATCGATCCCTACACTCCGGAGACACCCGTTTTTGTGCGGCGCTACGACGGCCACATGGCCCTGGTCAACAGCTTCACGCTCCGGATGGCCGACATCACGCGTGAGACGCCGGATCCGCCCGGCGGACAGATCGTGCGGGACCCGGAAACCGGCGAACCGACCGGCATTCTGCGCAACGCCGCCATGAACCTGGTGGCGCGGTTCATCCCTAAAGAGACGATGGACGACCTGATCGATGCCACCCATCTCGCCCTTGAGGAAGCCCGCAGGAACGGGGTCACCGGCATCCATGACATGGCCTCGCCGGACGACCTCAGGGCGTATCAGCAGCTGCGTCAAAGAGGCGAACTCACCGCACGCGTGTACGCCATCCTCCCCTTCCCACGATGGGAGCATCTCGCGGAAGCCGGCATCCAGGCGCCGTTCGGCGATGATTTCGTCCGGGTAGGCGGCCTCAAGGCCATGGCGGACGGGTCCCTCGGGTCCTCGACCGCACTTTTCTTCGAACCTTATGACTCCGATCCGTCAACGAGGGGCCTGCCGAGCGACGTCCTGGGCGACGGACGGCTGGAAGCATGGGCCATGGCCGCCGACAAGGCCGGACTGCAGCCCGTCATCCATGCCATCGGGGACAGCGCCAACAGCCGCATCCTCGATCTGTACGAGCGGATCATCCGTGAGAACCCGAAGCGCGACCGGCGGCTGCGCATCGAGCACGCCCAGCACATCCACCCGAGTGATTTTGAGCGGTTTGCCGAACTGGGGGTCATTGCATCGGTGCATCCGTACCATGCCATCGATGACGGCAGATGGGCCGAGGGGCGCATCGGCCATGAGCGCTGCAAAAGCACCTACCCTTTCAGGAGTTTTCTGGATGCGGGTGCGGTCATGAGCTTTGGCAGCGACTGGACCGTGGCTCCGCTCAGTCCGCTTTTGGCGATTTATGCGGCGGTCACGCGGCACACGCTGGATGGGAAACATCCTGACGGATGGTTTCCGGAGCAGAAGATCACCGTAGAGGAGGCGATCCGGGCGCATACGCTCACCAGTGCCTACTCCGCCTACGACGAAGACCGGCTGGGATCGATCACACCGGGCAAACTTGCAGATATTGTCATGCTGTCTGACAATATCCTCGAGATCGATCCGGCCGGGATAAAGGATGTCACAGTGGAGATGACCGTGGTGGGCGGATCGATTGTTTATCAAAAACCATGAAGTGATACTTCGGCCCGTAAAATCAGGAATTTTGAACTATCGTGCCTGTCTCTTAGCGCGGTTCACCGATTCCAATTGACGAATCAATGAGAATCAATGAGCATTATCAAAAGCTCAGGGTCACCCCGAATGCGATTCGTGAATTCTGGTTGTAGTCGAAATCGTCGGCATCCATCAGCCGGGTGAAGCGGTATTCGATGAACGGACTGAGCATTGGAAGGATCGGGAAACGGAGTCCGCCATAGAGGTTCCAATAGGTGCTGTTCTCGCTGAAGTCCAGTATCGGGGTATCCGATTCGGACCGGAAGCGCTCCTGTCCCAGACCGACGCCCACATAGGGATGCAGCAGACCGAAACCGAGTCCGCCCGTGACGGCAATCCCGTAGTCGAACAGATCCAGTTCAGCGGGAAGCCCTGCGTCCCGGTAGGAGCTGACCTCATCCGAAAAAAAGCTGAAATGGGCGCGCATTTTCAGATCCAGCATCGGCACCGTCGACAAGATGCCACGCTCCAGGCGCAGTCCAAAGCCTTTTCCCGGATCCGCATCCCGCAATTCATAAGATGCTCCGATGCCCCAGGAGGTGACGGCGTGTACCTGCTGGACAGGGACCACGAGCCACATGATGAGCATTGCGGTAAAAGTGGTGAGGGTATTCCGGATCATTTTCATCTGTAGATTCATAGCCATTCTGTTTGATCGTTGTGATTTCCACAAAAGATAAACGGATCCGGACTTTAATGACAGCGGCAGTGGCATTTCGTTTCAAGGTCTGCGGCTGTGGCATTTCGCTTCAACTCTGCGGCAGTGGCATTTCGTTTCAACTCTGCGGCAGTGGCGCATCGCATTCAGGATACAGCAGCAGTTGCGCTTTGTACCAGGGAAACAGGGGCAAAGTCACTTCGCATTCTGGTGTTGCGACATTGAAATTTCTTGTTATTGAGTATTTACTCATATATACATATATTGGATTTACATTACCGGTTTCCTGGGAAAACCCGGTGGTCATGGCACGAACCGGTGACTGTCCGGAACCGATCTCAGACAACCGTCTCAATCTGTAATCACACTATTTTCAACCATGCCCGTTATCTCCACCAAACTTCGCGCCCGGCTGCTCGATGCCCTGGCGCATCCCAACCGAGTCCGCATTCTTGAGGCGATTAGAAGCGGGCACACCTGCAGCTGTGAAATCGCTCCTGAGCTGGATCTGGAACAATCCAATCTGTCCCGACACATGAAGATACTGGTCGACCGTGGAGTCTTGGTTCCGGAGCGGGATGGGGTGCGCATCAACTACCGGATTGCTGATGAGGACATCTTTAAACTGCTGGATTTGACCGGTGAACTGGTCCGGCGCAACGCCGAACGCAGCATCCTTGAAGAAGCGGGGAAACCATCATAACCCCGGCATAAGAATTGAATGCTTAGAACATAAGTTGCATCATCCATACGCAGTAATGAAAATACAAGCACAACACCTTGACATTCATGATTACTTGCTCATTATTTCAATATATCTTTACAGCCCGATATTTTGCTTCGCTTTCATTTATTTGAAACATCCCAAAACTCCTGAAATCATTACACCATGTCACTGATTGCAGAATTGATAACTTCGGGACTGGATTCCCTGCAGTACTATGTCCTGAAGCACACGCTCACCTGTCTGCTGCCGGCTTTCTTCCTGGCCGGGGCCATGGTCACCTTCACCAACCGTGACGCCATCCTGGACCTGCTGGGTGAGCAGGCCAACATATTCAAGGCGTTCACGCTCGCAGCGGCGGCCAGTTTCCTGGTAGCGGCGTGCTCCTGTACGGTCATCCCGGTTGCGGCCGGACTCTATTTCGCCGGTGCGGGTGTCGGGGTGGCGTTCATCATCCTGTGGGTCGCCCCTGCCGCCAATGTGCTGGCGCTGGTCTACACCGGGACTATTCTGGGTGCCGAAATGGTAACGGTGCGAATCATTGCGGCCCTGCTGGTCGCATTTGTTGTAGGACTGGTGATGAGGGCCGTGTTCGGCCATGAGCACCGGGAGCAGAATGCTGCGGGAGGCGCATCCGTAGCAGGCGGACCGACGGCATCGGGAGATCAATCCGCTGAAGGTACCCCATCCGCATCCAGCAAACAATCTGCCGCTGCGAACCAATCCGATGTGTCCGGCGAGCCCGCGCATCCACAAGAAAAAGCGCGTCCACCCATCATCGGACGCATCGAACTTGGCCTGATCGTGCTGGTCCTGATAAGCCTGCTCGCACCGAATTACCTGGTCCAGGAGGGTCCGTACTACATGAAAGTGCTGGTCTGGGGCGCCGCCACCCTGCTGGCGGCCGGATATGCCCTGTGGATGGTCGAAAGGTCGCGACTGGTCCACTGGGTGCGCGAGACCTGGTGGTTTATCAAGGTGATCTTTCCGCTGCTGCTGGGCGGGGTGTTCCTGGTCGGTGTCATCCAGGCCGTCCTCCCCGAACAGTGGGTGCAGGACTGGCTGGGCAGCAACACCATGCTGGCATCGTTCCTGGCGACGCTCATCGGCGCGGTCAGCTACTTTGCCACCATGACCGAGGCGCCTTTTGTGGATGCCCTGATGGACATGGGCATGGGCAACGGTCCGGCCCTGACCCTGCTGCTGGTCGGCCCGGGCATCAGCCTGCCCAACTGGCTGGCCATCGCCCGGATTTTCGGCATCAAAAAGGCGATGGTCTACGTTCCGGTGATCATCGTTCTGGGCACCATCGTCGGCTGGTTCTTCGGGAATTTCATTTTGTAAGTCATTCCTTGTGATGATGCAACCGGGAAGGGACAGTG
>SKWQ01000275.1 GCA_007128855.1 Balneolales bacterium | reverse complement strand
TTCGATTTTTCGAATCCCGCCCAGCGCCCGAAATTCCTGAAAGCGACCCACAAGCACGGCATGCTGATGCTCCCGTGCGGTACCCACGCCGTTCGGTTCCGCCCGCCGCTGATCGTTCAGAAAGAACACATCGACGAAGGCGTCGACATCGTCAGGAAAGCCCTCAAGGAAATCTCCTGACCGAAGTTACACACAACCTGTAGTATCCCACCGGATGAATGATCACACCATCTGGTGGGAATCGGGCTGGATGACCATCTCGTTCAGCACGCCGGGCGACGGCTGCGTGACGGCGTAGTACACGGCCTTCGCGATCTCGTGCGGCGACAGCATTTTGTCGGCCTGGACCTTCATGTCCACATCCGGGTTGTCCCAGAATTCCGTGGCCACCCCGCCCAGGTAGAGCAGCGTGTAGCCGATATTGCTGCGGCGGGTCTCCTCCACCAGCGCCTTGGTAAATCCGGTCACGGCAAACTTTGAGGCCGAATACACCGACGAATTGCGCATCACATGCTTGCCCAAAATGCCGGGGAACATGACGACCTTCCCCGATTTTTCGGAGAGCATGTGGCGGAGCACCGCCTGGGTGACCAGCACCGTCCCAAAAACATTGACCTCCAGCATTTTCCTGGCTTTTTCCGGGTCCACATCCGTGATGCCCTGGATCATCCCGGTGCCAAATGCATTCACGAGCACATCGATGCGCCCCAGCTCCCCGATGACCGTGTCCGCCATGTCGTACACGGACGATATATCGGTCACGTCCAGGTCCACCGCGAAGGCCTCGCCTCCCGACTTGTTGATTTCCGCGGCAACCGCATCGGCTTTTTCCCGGTTGCGCGCCGCCAGGACGATTCGGGCCCCGGATTTGGCCATCAGACGGGCCGTGGCCGATCCGATGCCCCCGGAACCGCCCGCAATAAGTACTACCTTGTCGTTCATTTTCATGATTATTGGGTTCGTGGTGTAATTGGTACCACGCCCCAACACACGCTCCCCCCCGCAGGTTCCCGCCACAGGTTCCAGCCTACTACCGGGTGGATGCGTTTCTCCCCCCGAAACGACTATATTGCCATCAAGTGACTTCTGCTGCCGGAACGATTCCTTCTATCCCGGCTCTCCCGGACCGATTGCTGATCCGGGACGGTATCGTTGATCACACCGTCTGTGTCTGCGACAAAGCTTCGGGAAGCACCCCCTCGTATATCTTGCGCATCGCTTCCACATGGATATCGGCAAAGCCTTCTACAATCAGGTGCTGGCCGGCCACTGTCCCGAGATGGTAGACCGGTATTTCCAAACCGGACAATGCCTCCTGGACCAGTTCCAGGTTCTGCGGCGCAACGCTCAGGAGGATGCCGGACTGTGCCTCGCTGAAGAGCTGTTCGGTTGTGCTCTGTCCCGGAAGTTCCAGCGCCACCCGCGCTCCCAGCCCTGAGAAAATCGCCTTTTCCATCAGCGCCACGGCAAGTCCGCCGTCCGACAGGTCATGGGCCGATGCGATCCATCCCTTGCGGATCACATCCAGTACCGCCGACTGGAGCTTCGCTTCAAACGCAAGGTCAAGGTCGGGCGCATCACCTGCGGTGACCCCGTGGATGAACGACAGGTACTCGCTTCCATCGATGCCGATCCTCGCTGCGCCCACATAGAGGATCTCATCACCCTCGTCACGGAAACCGGCCCGGGTGGTGTGTTTTTCATAGTCGTCGATGAGCCCGAGCATGCCAATCACCGGTGTGGGGAACACCGCGCCCTGCGGGTTTTCGTTGTAGAAACTCACGTTACCGCCAGTGACCGGGGTCTCGAACACCTCGCACGCATCACCCATACCTCCAACGGCCTCCCTGAACGTCCAGTAGACTTCCGGTTTGTACGGATTGCCGAAATTGAGGCAGTTGGTGATGGCCATGGGCTTGGCGCCGGAACAGACGACGTTGCGCGCCGCCTCGGCTACGGCAATCTGTCCACCCTTCCGCGGATTCAGGTAGACATAGCGGCCGTTGCAGTCGGTGGCCACGGCCAGCGCCTTTTTGGTGCCCTTGATGCGCACCACGCCGGCATCCGACGGACCCGGACCCACGACCGTGTTGGTCCGCACCATGTGGTCGTACTGCTCATAGACCCATCTTTTGGATGCGATATTCGGTGATTCCAGCAGCTTGAGCATGGCGCCCTCCATATCATCGACATCAATGTAAGGCGACATGTCGGTCGTCCCGGTTCTCTCCAGATATTCGGGTTTCTGTGTTTCGCGGATGTAGACGGGTGCGCCTCCGCCCAGGACCAGCGAGTGCGCGGGGATGTCCGCCTTGACGGTGCCATCGCGCAGATAGGCGACACGGCCCGTGTCCACCACTTCACCGATCACCACGGCATTCAGGTCCCACTTGTCAAACACGTCCATCACCTCCTGTTCGCGGCCCTTTTGGGCAACGATAAGCATGCGCTCCTGGCTCTCGGACAGCAAAATCTCATAGGCGCTCATATCCTCCTCTCGCAGCGGCACCTTGTCCAGGTCCAGGCGCATGCCGGTGCCGCTCTTGGCGCTCATCTCGGAGCTCGAGCAGCTGATGCCGGCCGCCCCCATGTCCTGGATGCCCACCACGGCGCCGGTTTTGAGCGCTTCCAGGGTCGCCTCCAGCAGCAGTTTCTCGGTGAACGGATCGCCAACCTGCACACTCGGACGCTTGGCCTCGCTGGCTTCGCTGATCTCCTCGGAGGCAAAGGTCGCCCCGTGTATGCCGTCGCGGCCGGTGGAGGCGCCGACGATGATGACCGGATTGCCGACCCCCTCGGCAATGGCCGAAGCGGTCTCCCCGTGCTTCACGATGCCTACGCTCATGGCGTTGACCAGCGGATTGCCCTCGTAGCTCTTGTCGAAGCAGACCTCGCCGCCGACCATCGGCACGCCGAACGAATTGCCGTAATCCGCAATGCCGCGGACAACCCCATCCACCAGATACCGCACCCGCGGCTCGCTCATGGACCCGAAACGCAGCGAGTTCAGCGAGGCGATGGGACGCGCGCCCATCGTGAAGATGTCGCGATGGATGCCGCCCACGCCGGTGGCCGCCCCCTGGTATGGCTCCACGGCCGAGGGGTGGTTATGGCTCTCGATCTTGAACGCGCAGGCCAGCCCGTCGCCGATATCCACCAATCCGGCGTTCTCCTCGCCGGCGCCTACCAGCAGGGTCGGACCGGTGCGCGGAAGGGTCTTGAGCACCGCGATCGAATTCTTGTACGAACAGTGCTCGCTCCACATGACCGAATAGACGCCCAGCTCGGTGAACGTTGGCGTGCGGCCGAGATAATCGCAGATTTTGTCAAACTCTTCGTCGGTGAGGCCGTGCTCCCGGGCCAGTTCAAGCGTGACTTCGGGTTCGGAAAAGCGCATTTGGGACATGGTCGATGAGATTGGGTGTTGTTGGTGAAACTGTCGCGTTTGAGTGCGGCTGGATGAATTTTGGGCAATACTGGTTCAAGGTGTGCGGGACAATGAGCATGGTTCGGTTCAGGGTGTCTGAAAGATCTTCAGAAGTTCCGCGAATCCGCTGAAAACCAGGTCGGCGAGGTTGTTTTCCGGATCCCGGCCGCCATCATTGCCGTCCGGTTGGTACCAGGCCGTTTTCCAGCCGCTGCGGGATCCCCCGACGATATCGGACGAGTAGGAATCGCCAACATACAGCAACTCCCCGGGTTGCAGGCCGGTTTTTTCGGCGGCGAATGAAAAAATGCGCGGGTCGGGCTTGAGATGTCCCACTTCCTCGGAGATGATCAGATTGCGGGTGTAGCGGTTGAGTGAAAAATACTCAAACTTTTTCTTTTGGACGAAGATGAAGCCGTTGGTCATGATGCCCGTCGGGAACTGCTTAGAAATCCGTACAAGGGCCTCGCGCGCGCCCGGGATCCAGTCCCAGTGGCGTGAGTAGCAGTCCAGGTAGACGCGGTCCATCTCCCGCCAGTCCAGGGAACCGATCCCGAGACGCCGGAATGTCTCTTCAAAACGCAGGCGGCGCAGTTCGGACTGGCTGACCTCGTTTTTGCGATAGGCCTCCCAGAGGCGTCGGTTGGATTCCGCGTACTGCGATGCCAGCACCAGCGGTTCCACCTGCTGCAACTCGGGATACTGAGTCCAGACATCCACCAGCGCGCGATCCTGGGCTGTTTTATGGTCAATCAGCGTGTCGTCCAGATCGAAATAAATGAATTTTACCGATTGGAAATCCGGTGCGACAGGCTGTGCTTGGGTGTCCATGTTATGAGTTGTTGTTGCAAAAACCTAAAAATAAGAGGTTGGACAACCTTTCCATAATGAAAAATGCAATTTTACGGTGCAGTTTGTCCTTGCCATCTTGGCGCGGTGATCGCCGAATATGGTAATCGATGCCATAAAGAAGTATCTTGTACCCTTTCCACAACCTTTGAACAAAATGCTGTTTCCATGGCACGCACCCCCTCAAACATGCTCGAACTGGGCACCAAAGCCCCCGACTTCTCCCTCCCGGATCCCCATGGGAACATCCACACCCGCGACCAGATAGCCGGCGAACACGGACTGCTGGTCGTCTTCTACTGCAACCACTGTCCGTTCGTCAAGCACATCCGCGAGCGTTTTGTGCAGGTATCCAATGAATACATGGAAAAGGGCATCGGCTTTGTGGCCATCAACTCGAACGACGCGGAAAACTATCCTGACGACGCACCGGAAAAGATGGCCGAGGAGATGGAACGGTACGGCTACCTGTTCCCCTACCTGTTCGACGAGACCCAGGAAACCGCGCGTGCCTACGATGCCGCCTGTACCCCCGATTTCTACCTGTTCGACAAGGACCTGAAACTGGCGTACCGCGGACAGTTTGACGACAGCCGTCCCGGCAACAACGAACTGGTCACAGGCGCCGATCTGAAAGCGGCCATGGAGGCGCTGATCGCCGGCGAAAAACCTCCGCAGGACCAGAAACCATCCATAGGTTGCAATATCAAATGGAAACAATGAGCACCGTCCGTCTTCACAATCGGATGATGCTCGTGAAATGATCCGAAACCTGTCCGTTTTCCATCCATAATCGCCCCCCATGCCTTATTTCAAATGCTTTCAGATGCTCCCTGTCATCGTG
>SKWQ01000197.1 GCA_007128855.1 Balneolales bacterium | reverse complement strand
ACCTCCATGACCGCAAATGCGGTGTCGTTGGCGGCCATTTCCTGCAGGGTCTCCGCGAGGCTGACGGCGTCAGGGGTGGTCAGGCGGCTTTCGTGGACGCGGTCGCCGATGCGCGTTTCGACGGTACCGAGCAGCCCGGCGTTGTAGCCCAGTTTGCGCAGGACCTGGTAGACCAGCGTGCAGACGGTGGTCTTGCCGTTGGTGCCGGTCACGCCGATCATTTTCATGCTGCGGGCGGGGTTGCCGGTGAAGGCCTGGGCCAGGTCGCCGGCAATGGCGCGGGTGTCGGCCACCTGCAGGAAGAACACGTCCTCGCCGGTCGCACCTTCCGGTATGTGCTCGCAGATCACGACCCGGGCGCCCTTCCGCACGGCGTCGCGGATAAAAAGGTGTCCGTCCGATGCCGTCCCGCGCAGTGCAATGAACACGTCGTTCTTGCGCACGCTGCGCGAATCAAGGCGCAGCCGGCCGAGCGGGCCACTGTAGGTGCCTGCCTGTTGCAGCGGGTGGATGATATGGAGCAGATCGCCGGTCTTCATCAACGCCCCCGGTGTGACAGGATGGTGGGGAGGTCGCGGGCGCGCCCGCGGATGGTGACGGTCTGTCCGGTTCGGTACTGCTGTCCGGCCAGCGGAAACTGTGCGTAGACGGTGCCCGAGCCGACCATTTCCACGTCAAAACCTGCCTGACGCAGCCAGGCCGAAGCTTTGCGCATGCTCATGCCCCGCACATCGGGGATGCCGGCATGGTGCTCGCTGATGCGCGTGGTGTCGCTGCTGATACTGTGCGAGAGCGTGACGCGCAACGGGTCGGTGCGCATGATCTGCTCGCCGGGCTCCGGCGACAGCGCCACCACATACTCCCCCTCACCGGTAAACCGATGTTGGATTTTGTAGTCGCCGAGCACGGCACGCGCCTCATCGCGATGCATGCCGCGGACGTCGGGCACCACGGCCAGCGGGACCCGGGTGTCATCGTGCGGCGGCTGTAGGTGCAGCTTGTCATCCAGCCCGATCAGGCGCATGGTCACATTGCGGAACACGGGTCCGGCTATGAATCCGCCGTAATAACTGAGCCGCGGTTCGTCGATCATGACCACGGTGACATACCTGGGGTCGTCCGACGGGAAGAAACCGGCAAAAGAGGCGATGTAACGGGCGCGATAGCGGCCATCGATGAATTTCTGGGCGGTGCCGGTCTTGCCGGCCATGCGGAACCCGTCGATGCGGGCGAAGCCGGCCGTGCCGGAATCGGAGACCACGCTCTCGAACACGGGCCGGAGCTTGTCGATGGTTTCGGGACGGATGGCCCGGCGGATGGCCTCCGGACGGTTCTGGTGCACCACCCTGCCGCGCTCGTCCATCACGCGGTCCACCACGAACGGGCGCATCACCATCCCGTCATTGGCAAAAGCGGCGTAGGCCTGTGCAAGCTGCATCAGGTTGATCTGCACTTCATATCCAATGGAAATCCAGGGTTTGGAAACCGCCGACCACTGATAGGGCTTGCGCAGGCGGCCGGCCTCCTCACCGGGCAGGTCGATATAGGTCTGCGACCCGAAACCGAGATTGCGGGCGTACTGGTAGAGCATGTCGGACGACAGGCGACCGGCCACCTCGGAAGTGGCGATGTTGGATGATTTCTGGATGGCTTCGTGGAAGCTGACCGTGCCCAGCGGATCGTGATCGCGCATCATCTGTCCGCTGATGAGCCGCCGGCCGTCGCCGGTGTCAAACTGTTCGTCGAAATCCACAAGGCCGTTCTCCACCGCGGCCACGGCCGTGACCAGCTTGAAGGTGGAGCCGGGCTCGATCATATCCGAAATGATCGTGTTCCGCCGGTTTTCGGGCGGGGACGCGGCCGGCTGGTTGGGATCGAAATCGGGCCAGGATGCCATGGCCTTGATGGCGCCGGTTTTTGGGTCCATGACGATGATGGAGCCGCGGCGTGCCATGGCGCGCTGCACCCCTTTGCGAAGCTCCTCCTCGGCAATGGCCTGGATGTGCGCATCGATGGTGGTGACCAGGGTGTGGCCCTGCTGGGGAAGCCGTCGCGGCGCCCCGACATACGCCCGGATGCGCCCGCTGCGGTCGCGCCGGACCTGCCGCTGTCCATCCACCCCGCTCAGATTGCTGTTGTAGGAGGACTCGAGCCCGGACATGCCGGTCAGCTCATGGTTCACATATCCGACCACGTGCGATGCCAGGGTCTCGTAATTGTACCGGCGGCGGTACTGCTCCTCCAGGATCACGGCGCGCATGCCGAGCTCCCGCAGCTGCTCGGTCGCCTCGGCGCTGAGGTTCCGCTCAAGCACGATGTAGCGCGAACGCGGATGGGCCGAGCGGATGCGCTGCTGGTAGCTGGCGTGGGTGCCGCCGGCCACGGAAGCAAGGGCGCGGGTAAAGGTGCGCATGTCCTCGGCAGTGAAACCCGGGAAGCGCGGATCCACCGCCACGGTATAGGTCACCGTATTGCCGACCAGCTCACGGCCGCCGCTGTCCAGTATGAGCCCGCGCTGAGCCGGGATAGGGATGACGTCCATGGCCTGCTGGTTCCACAGGGCGCGGAGCTGCGAACCATCGAGGACCTGTATCCGCATGATCTGCAGACCGATGACCAGCGGTATCAGGAGCATCAGCCCGAATACCACGAACATACGGTTCAATATGAACTCTTTGTTCTCTGCCATGGTCAGCGTTCAATGACAATTACGGGATCGGCGGCGCCTCCGGAGATCATTCCGAGGGATGCGGCCCGGTTGTAGACCTCGGCCGGACCGGTCATGCGGTCGTAGTTGCGGCGCACTTCGGTGTTGACCCGGTGGGCCCGTTCGTAATCCCTGCGAAGCTGCTGCACCTCGCGGAGGGTGTTCTGCGTTTCAAATACATGGGTCAGGTAGATCGAACCGGCAATACCGAGCAGGACGGACAGGAGGATGAGCTTCCAGGGTGACCACAGGGTGGACCGTGCCGCTTTTTTACGGGGCTTGCGTCCGTTCGAAGATGGACGCGTGCCGTTGCTGCTGCCATTGCTGGCATTGCCCCGCTGGACTGCCGGACCGTAGTAGCGCGACGGCAAACCGGTGGATGCCGGGGTGCGGGCCTCCTTTGATGCGCCACCGGACCGGTAAAGCGTCTTCGAGCTTTTTGTCACTTGCGTCTGTATGATCATGATGCGCCTCCATTGTTACCGGTGCTGGCCCGCCGGGCCGCAGCGCGCAGTTTGGCACTGCGTGCCCGCGGGTTATCAGCCACCTCGCCAGGCGAGGGAGTGACCACTTTTTTGGTCACCGCTTGCAACGGGGTAATGTCGTTGCCATAAAAGTCCTTGACCGGCTTGCCTTCGAAATTGCCGTACCGGAAATAGTTTTTGCACAGACGGTCCTCAAGCGAATGGTAGGTGATGACGACGAACCGTCCCTCTTCCCGCAACAGGTCCGTCCCCTTTTCAAGCGCTCTTTTCAGCATGCTGAGCTCGCTGTTGACCGCAATGCGCAGCGCCTGGAAAATGCGGGCAAGCGATTTGTTCTGAAACCGCTCGGGGATGACCGAGGCGATCGACTCACGAAGCTGGCCGGTGGTCTCAAACGGACGGTCGCGGATGATGGCCCGGGCTATCCGGGGGCTTTCCCGCTCCTCGCCGAATTCGAAGAAGAGATTCCGGAGCTCCTCGTATTCATACCCGTTGACGATGGTCGCTGCGGTCAGGTCCTGCATCGCGCCCATGCGCATGTCAAGCGGACCGTCATTCTGGAAGCTGAACCCGCGCTCCGGTTCATTGATCTGGTGGGAGGAGACACCCAGGTCCAGCAGGATCCCGGACAGCTTTCCAGCCGCCCCTTTTGGCAGGAGCACATCCATGTACCCGAAATTGCCGCGGATCAGCGAGACGCGGTCCTCGCCGGCAAACCGCTCTGCCGCCACACGCAGGGCATCATCGTCCTGATCGATGCCGTACAGCCGGCCTTTTTCCGAGAGACCCTTCAGGATCCGCGCACTGTGCCCACCGCCACCCAGGGTGCCGTCAACATAGATACCATGTGGATCGGTAACCAGGAATCGTATCGCTTCATTCAGCAATACGGGTTTGTGATACGTGACATGGGTCATTGTGTGAAGCCATCTCCCATTACATTTTCAAACATTTCTTGATAAGCGTCGGGGCTGAGTTCCTGGTCGGCTTTCTCGAGCTGCTCCGGCGACCACAGTTCAATGCTCTTGCCCATCCCGATGAATATCACTTTGTTGGTAATATTAGCCCATTCCATCAATTTCGGAGGTATGGCAAGCCGGTTGTTCTTGTCGAGCGTCAGATCCTCGGCGGAACGGAGGAAGTTGCGGAGTACGGTCCGTTTCTCCCGCTGGAACTCGTTCATGCCGGAAAGTCGTTGCTCCACCACAATCCAGGACTCGGCCGGATACAGGAGGAGACAAGGGTTCAGTCCCTTGAGGATGGTGAAACTGTCCTGGCTCTGCGGCGGCAGATATTTTCGCAACCGTGCCGGGAAGCTCACGCGACCTTTGCTGTCTATGGAATGATCGTATTCTCCTTTGAAGCTTGCCAAGGTTCTGCCCGTTCTGATGAGACCGTTTTTTGATTGCTCGTGGCAGAAAGTTACACTTTTTCCCACAACTTCCCACCTTGTCCCACAAAGTAGGTTATTTTACGACTACAAGTCAAGCAAAAAGAGGATTTTTTACCGGAAAGTTTTTAACGTTTTCTTGGATGAACGGATAAAGTTAGCCATATACCAGCCCAATGCGGGCAAGGTATGTCTCTTGATATATGTACAATATATGTTTGATGGATAGTGGGACGTTTTCCCACAAAAAAATCAGACGGAGCCGGACCGGGGTGTCCGCCCGTCAGATAAGGAGCCGCCGGCTAACCTTCTGGATGTCGGCAAGTACTCCTGCGGCAGTGACTTCCCTGCCCGCTCCCGGACCCTGGATGATCAGCGGGCTTTGGGCATACCGGCCGGTCCGGAACGACAGCAGGTTATCGGTCCCGGACAGGGTCCCGAGGGGCGACTTCACCGGCACGGACTGCATCCCCACGGTGATTTTCCCATTTTCGAGATGCCCGGTGTAGCGCAGCACCTCGTTTCGTTGCCTTGCTTCGGCCACTT
>SKWQ01000160.1 GCA_007128855.1 Balneolales bacterium | reverse complement strand
GCGGGGAGCAGGATCTGGTGGAGGTGGAGCGCGGACGGACGGGACGCATGTCCGGCTGGGACTACGAGATTCTGCAGTTTTTTGCCGAGTCGGCTCGCATTGAAGACCGGTTCGAGCCCATACATGACATAGGCGCGGCCCCGGCGGCGCAAATTCGGGCCATCCATGCCGAGCGCGGCGACACCGTCACCGGGTGGATCACCTGCGGCAGTTTCAACATGAAACACCAGTTCCTTGAACTGGAAGAGGGCAGGGCTATGGCGATGACGGTGCCGCAGTCCAAACGCTACATGTCGCTTGCCCGGCTGTATACCCAAAGCGGTGACAACCGGGTGATCGACATCGAGGTGAACCATCCGTATTCGGCCGAAGGCTGGAAGCTGTACCAGTTCAGCTACGACGACCGGTTCGGGAAATGGTCGCCCATCAGCATCATTGAGGCGGTGCGCGACCCCTGGCTTCCGGTGGTGTACACGGGATTCATCATGCTGTTGCTGGGCGCCGTCTACCTGTTCTGGCTGGGGAAGGATATCGGTACCGAGCTGACACAGAAAATGGATGCCGGAAACGGCACGGTCCCGGACGCATCGGATGCCCCGGAACCTGTGGACAGCAAGTGCGGGTCATTGGATCAATCCGGACGGACTGTCGGAATCACATCTGATTCGGAGGCATCATGACCTGGAGTGCGTTCCCAACAGTTTTCGTCCTGTCAACCGCACTCTGGGGAGCAGCCGTGGCCGGTGTGTACCTGAGCAGGATCAAACCCCGCGCTGAGGTCTTTGGTCACCTGTTTTTCTGGGCCGGCATGGTGGTGCTGACCGTGTTCATCCTGGGACTTTGGGGAAGCCTTGACCGTCCGCCCATGCGCACACTCGGTGAGACGCGCCTGTGGTACGGTTTTTTCCTGCCGCTGATCGGATACCTGACCTGGCGGCGATGGCAGCTCGGCTGGGTGCTGGCCTACAGTGTGCTGATGGCGGTGGTATTCCTGGGGATCAACGTACTGAATCCGGATGTGCATGACAGGGCGCTCATGCCGGCGCTTCAGAGCGTCTGGTTCGTCCCCCATGTGATCGTCTACATCTTCGCCTATGCACTGCTTGCCGTTTCGGCCATTGTGGCGGTCAAGGCACTGTACGAGGGGCGAAAGGGCCATTTTAAGGCGACCACACTCTCCCTGGCTGACAATATGGTCTACATCGGATTTGCTTTCCTGACCCTCGGCCTCGTATTCGGTGCCATCTGGGGAAAAGAGGCCTGGGGTCATTACTGGAACTGGGATCCGAAAGAGGTCTGGGCGCTGTTGACATGGATCGTCTATTTGGCCTACATCCACATCAGGGCGCACCGGGCGGACCTGGTGCGACCGGCCATGTGGACCCTTGCCCTGGCGTTTGCCGTGTTGATGATCTGCTGGTTCGGGGTCAACTACCTGCCATCGGCACAGGACAGCATCCACACATACTGAGCGGACCAGGTACATTTACACGGATTCGGTTGTAAGGGATTGACGTTCAATAATGTCCGTGATCAATTCACTCAGGGCTCTGCCAAAAAATATCATTTTTTCCTTGACATGTATCTTGTTTGATTTCTATTTTAGGATAAAATAGTCTTAAATACGCAATATGCATTTTTCGAAAGCCAGCACATACGGAATCAGGTCGGTTGCCTATATGGCGGCGCGGGGTGACCGGGAGATGATCTCGATCCGTGAACTGAGCCGGGAGCTGGACATCCCGCCGGCATTCCTGACCAAGGTGATGCAGCGGCTGGCTTCGCGGAAGATTGTGCAGACCATGCGGGGATACGGCGGTGGAGTGGCGCTCGGCAGGCCTCCGGGCGATATCACCCTGAAGGATATCATAATTGCGGTGGAAGGAGACGAGTCCTTTCATCCCATTGGACTTGGGATACCGGCAGAGCAGATGAAAAAGACGCCGGATTTTTTTGAAAAATGGTCCAGACTGAACAACAGTATCGACCTTTTTTTTTCCAATACGAAACTGTCGGAACTTTGCCCGGCAGGAGCGGTAGTGAAGACAACGGCAGTGCAGACAACGGCTGCGAAGACCCCGGGAGTGAAGACCCCGGTAAGGGTGGCAGCCACCGGCAAGGGATCTTCCAAACCAGGGAAACATTCTGTTTGACCCTATTTAAGATAAAATACACTTAAATCCATTAAGCACCACAAAACGCAATCAGATATGCAGCAACTTACAAGAATACTGCTCCTTCTCATCCTGGCCCTGGTGTATACCGGTTGCGGGAACGGCGAAGGTGATGACCAAAGGACCGACACCCGGGAAGCGGAGCCGGAACTGACGGAATTTGAACTGGAACACGGTATCGGTCCGGTCACCGAGCGGCTGGATATCGGGGACCTCAATGTGGAGCGCGCCCGGCGGGGGGCCGACATATTCGACCGCCGCTGCACTGCCTGCCACCGCATGGGACGCCGCTTTGTAGGTCCGCCCCTGGGCGAAGTGACCGAAATGCGCTCACCCGAGTTCCTCATCAACTTCATCCTCAATCCCGAGGAGATGACCAACCGGCATCCGGTGGGACAGGAGCTGCTCCAGGATTACATGACCATCATGCCCTACCAGAACGTGACAAAGGAGCAGGCGATTGAGATAGTAGATTTTCTGCGCTACTACGCCGAGACAGGCGAAGATCTGAGGGATTAACCCACTACAAAACAATCATTAACAAAACGAAACATGGCACAAAAAACAACCATCTGGAAAATTACGTCATTGCTTCTTGGGCTGGGATTGCTCGCAATGATCATGTACGGATGTCCTTCCCAGACGGGTATGCTGGACACCGGAGATGCAGCACAAAGGGTCTATGTCGCACCCGGCGAATATGACGAATACTACGCCTTCTTATCGGGAGGATACAGCGGTCAGCTGAGCGTTTGGGGTTTGCCCTCGGCGCGCATGTTCCGCAACATCCCGGTATTCTCACAGGATCCGGAATCGGGATACGGATACTCCGAGGAGACCAAGCCGCTCCTGATGACCAGCTACGGATTCATTCCGTGGGACGACTCGCACCATCCGGATTTCTCCCACACGGACGGCATGCCGGACGGACGTTGGATCTTCATCAATGGCAACAACACCCCGCGCGTGGCGCGTATTGACCTGACCACCTTCGAAACGGTTGAGATTCTGGAGCTTCCCAACACGGGTGGCAACCACGCATCCACGTTCGTAACGGAAAACACCGAGTACATCATCGGTGCCACCCGGTTCAGCATTCCCTACGAAAAGGACAAGGACGTGCCGATCGATTCCTACAAGGAAAATTTCGACGGATCGCTCAGTTTCATTGCCGTGGATCCCGAGTCCGGGGAGATGAGCATGGACTTCCAGATCATCATGCCGCCGTACCATTACGACCTGGGTCGCGCCGGCAAGGGTAAGTCCGCCGACTGGGTGTTCTTCACCACCTACAACACCGAACAGGCGCATACGCTGCTTGAGATCTACGCCTCCGAATTCGACAAGGATTACGTGGTAGCCGTCAACTGGAAGAAAGCACGGGATTATGTACGCGAAGGGCGTGCACGGACCGTCCCGGCCAATTACTATCACAATCTGAAGGATAAAAACACCAGCATTGCCGTATCCACGGTCCATGACGAAGTACTGCTGCTTGATCCCGAAGATGCCCCTGACATGATCTACTTCCTCCCGACGCCCAAGTCGCCGCACGGGGTGGATATCGATCCCACGGGCGAATACATCGTTGCAGGAGGGAAACTGGCCACCGTTATTCCGGTGCATTCCTTCAGCCGTATGCTGGAAGCCATCGAAAACGAGGCGTTTGAGGAGGTGATCAACGGTATTCCGGTGCTGGAATACGAGGCCACCATCATCGGGGAAGTGGAGAATCCGGGTCTCGGCCCCCTTCATACCGAGTTTGACGGCGACGGCAATGCCTACACTTCGGTCTATATCTCTTCGGAAATCGTGAAGTGGTCCCTGGAGACTTTTGAAGTGCTGGACCGCATCGATTCCTACTACTCGATCGGCCACCTGATGATCACTGGTGGCGATACGCCGAACCCCGACCGTAAATACATGATCGGCCTGACCAAGACTTCCAGAGACCGCTTTCTCCCGACCGGACCCAAGCAGCTTCACCCGGCTCAGCTCTATGACATTTCGGGCGACCGCATGGAACTGCTTCTCGACTTCCCGACCATCGGTGAGCCACATTACGCACAGGCGATCCGGGCCGATAAAATCAGGGATAATGTAAAACAAATTTACGACCTGGACGAGAACCAGCATCCCCATGCGGTCAAGCGTCCGCGCGATGCACGGGTGGTGCGTGATGGTGACATAGTCCGTGTTTACATGACCAACATCCGAAGCCATTTCACACCCGACAACATCGAAGGAATCCGGGTTGGCGATGAAGTGCATTTTCACCTGACCAACATCGAACAGGACTGGGATATGGTGCACGGTTTTGCGATCAAGGGTGCCCACAGCGGGGAAGTGCTGATCGCCCCGGGTGAAACCAAAACGACCGTCTGGCGTCCGCAGCGGCCCGGAATCTATCCGTTCTACTGCACCGCCTTCTGCTCGGCGCTTCACCAGGAGATGCAGGGCTATGTCCGGGTGTCACCTGCCGGATCGGATGTTCCGCTGACATGGCGGACCGGAGAAGAGTGAGACGGATTGAATTTCGTTTGAGGCCAATACCGGCCGGACAAATTGAATAACTGAGGTTAATAGGTGGGCAGGGCTGTGAAAGGTCCTGCCCTTTTCAAAACGGAAGCTGAATCATAACAACAACCCCCTGATGAAGAAATCGACCCGACTCGGACTGATACTGGCTGCACTGCTGCTGTTACCGGCATATTTCACCCCAATCTGGACCATCAAGCTTACGGCTCCGCAGTATCCTCAGGGATTGGGAATGTACATATGGATCGATGACATCACCGGTCACGAACGACACGACATCCAGAATATCAACATCCTGAACCACTATGTCGGCATGAAGGAGATCGATCCGGAGCTGGTATCAACACTGGACATCATGCCCTGGGTGGTCGGCGGGCTGATGGCTCTGGCCGTTATTTCCGCCCTGGCCGGCAAGCTCTGGCTGGCGTGGATCTGGGTTGTGCTGTTTGTCGCTGCCGGTGCGGCCGGGATGGTGGATTTCTACATGTGGGGATACGATTACGGGCACGATCTGAATCCCCGTGCCGCTATCAAAGTCCCGGATATGAGCTATCAGCCGCCCCTGATCGGAAAGAAAACCCTGCTGAACATCACGGCGACCTCGTGGCCCTACTGGGGCACACTCTGGATCGGGTTGTCGCTGCTGGCCGGCACGGCTGTGACGGCAAGGGATTCTTTTTTAAAGAAAAAGGGAACAGATAACCGTTGAAGGGATAATTGAAACACTGAACTGGAAAGCTGCAATAAGGAAGTACGAGAACGGATGTCATGGATACTGGAATGAGAGAAAATAGATACGCAGCCATTATTGTAATGATGCTCATAGCCGTAACTGCCCTGGCTGCGACGGCATGCAGCCGTGGCGGGAACGGTTCAGGGAATCCGGATGACAAGCCGGAGATGCAATCATCCGCTTTCCGGTTGCAGGAAATCGGTGACATGCCATCCGATGTTTTGCGTACGGAGCGCCCGGCTTCCCACAGTTTCGCTCATCTGGAGGCGAGCCTTTACGGGGAGTACTGCGACCACAGCGGGAAGGAGTTACGCAGCCGCAGATATGGTGCTGTTGCCGTTTCAGCTGACGGTTCGGTGTACCGGTTCCGCTCGGTGGAGAACCTGATCTGGCACATGATGGAAAAAGATCTGAATGAGGATGACTTCCGGATGATCGGTATCGTGGACTTCATCTCTGCAAAGAAACTAATGATACCGGATGATCTGATGTTTCACCTGAGCAGAAACCTTCCGAGTCCGGGCGGATCGTGGATTTCTGCCATGGATCCGGATGCAGACGCATCCCTGCTTTTCAATATCGGTGAGGCATATCCCGGCACCCGCCACTCATGGGAGGAGGTGCAATTGTTCCTGAGGGAGAGGTCGGAGCAGATTTGACTTGTGATAACCTATTTATTATTGTTATTAAATGACTTGCAGTTTGTTATAATTTTGATCCGATGAAATATAAAAAGATGATATCGAACATGTTCATGGCCTCAGTGCTGCTGATGTTTGGGGCATGCGACCGGGGACCGCAGGATATACGGATCGGACAGCAGGAGTGCGATCACTGCCGCATGATGATCAGCCAGGAGCAGTTCGCAGCCCAATTGATTACGCAGCAGGCCAGACAGTACGCCTTTGACGCGATCGAATGCATGGCGGCCTTCGTGAATCAGGGTGATGGGCGGGATCTGGATATCCACTCCCTCTGGGTGCCGGATTTCAAGGAGCCGGGCAGATGGATTGCTGCCGAGGCAGCCACATATCTGCAGAGTGATGGCCTGCGCAGCCCCATGGCGCTCAATTTCTCGGCTTACGCGGATGAGCGCTCGGCCCGTGACCAGCAGCAGGAGTTTGGCGGACAGGTCGTGACGTGGGACGGGGTGCAGTCTATCGTCCGCGATAGCTGGTCCGGCGGAAACCACCATCATTGAAGCATGAAAGCAGATTTTTTTCCATGAAATGGTGTGTTATTAAAATATTCCAAAGACTGTTCGCCATCACCGCTGTGATCGGGATAGTGGCAGTGGGCATGTGTCCAGCGACAACGGAAGCGTCGCAACGGCTGGCAAGCATTGCTGGTATCGGCGACGTGATGGCATCGCAATCCGTGTCGGAATCGGTCCGCATCCTGGAGGTGGGAGATCAAAAGGAATACACACGTATCGCGGATGCGCTGTCTGCTGCTTCCGATGGCGATACCATCCGCATCCATACCGGAACATACCGCGAACATGGGCTCACCGTAGACCGGCGGGTTGCCATATTCGGAGTCGGCCGTCCGGTCATCGATGTGGAGGAAAAAGGTGAGGGTATCCGGATTACGGCCGGGAATGTGCATATCGAAGGATTGGAAATCAGGAATGTTCCAACTAGCCACAGCCGCGACCTGGCTGCCATCCGTTTCGAACGTGTATCCGGCGGCAAGGTCATCGGCAACATCCTGGATAACACCTTTTTTGGAATTTACCTTGCCCGGTCCCATGACATGGAGATCAGGGATAATGAGTTGAGGGCATATCAAACCAGGGAGTCAGTGTCCGCCAACGGGATCCATCTGTGGAACTCGGACCGTGCCGTGATCAAGGGCAATGTGGTAATCGGGCACCGCGACGGGATTTACCTTGAATACGTCCAGGAAAGCAGCATCCACAACAATCATGTCGAAAAAAACATCCGGTATGGACTCCATTTCATGTTTTCGGATGATTGCATCTACCATGATAACCGCTTTGAGAACAATGGTGCAGGTGTGGCCGTGATGTACAGCAGGCGCGTCATAATGAAACACAATGAATTCGTCAACAACTGGGGGGCTGCTTCCTATGGATTGCTGCTGAAAGAGATCACTGACAGCGAAATATTTGAAAATGAGTTTTCAGGCAACACGATCGGGATCCGTTCCGAAGGCAGTGACCGCGTCAAAAAATACCGCAACCGTTTTCATCGAAATGGATGGGCGATCCGGATCATGGCCAGCAGCATGGACAATCTGATTACCGAAAACAACTTTATAGATAACGCATTTGATGTGTCGACCAACAGCCGGCAGCAGAGCCGCAACCGTTTTGAGGCGAATTACTGGGACAAGTACAGCGGTTATGACCTGAAAGGCGATGGATTCGGGGATGTCCCGTACCGTCCGGTCCGGCTCTTCTCGCTGATCGTTGAGCGAAATCCTATGGCGCTGATGCTTCTGCGCAGTATGTTCGTACAGATACTGGATCTGACAGAGCGCGTCATGCCGACGATCACACCAGAGACGCTGGTCGATGAAAAACCGCTCATGCGTGAGGTGAGATTATGATTCAGATCCGTGACCTGAACAAAAAATACGGAACGTTGCAGGCGCTGTCGTCCGTGGACATGGAGATCGAACCCGGACGAATCACAGCGGTACTGGGACCGAATGGCGCCGGCAAGACCACGCTGATCAAAAGTATCCTCGGTCTGGTGAAGCCGGACAGCGGAACCATTACGGTGGATGGCATCCGGGTCAACGGCGAGAGCCGGTACCGGGAGATGATCGGCTACATGCCACAGCTCGCCAGGTATCCCGAGAACCTGACCGTAACGGAGATCGTGGAGATGATACGTGATATCCGGAAATCGGCCACAGGAACCGGCAGCAGCAGTTCCAGGGATGAAATGACGGGTCCGGCTGATGAGTCCGGAACAAAATCCGGTTTAAGCCAAGCCGCCGGTTCCGACGATATGTCTGTCCGCAACGGCAAAGCACCATCCACCCAGAAGCGGGATGCACATGGGGAGACGGACCTTGAGCTATGGCAGCGTTTCGGGCTGGATTCCGAAAAAGACAAGCCGTTCCGCACCCTCTCGGGCGGCAACCGTCAGAAGGTCAGTGCCGTGCTCGCTTTTCTATTCCGTCCCAAAGTGCTGTTCCTTGACGAACCGACGTCCGGGCTCGATCCCGTATCCAGCAGTATCCTGAAGGACAAAATCCTCGCCGAACGCGATCGCGGCACCACCATCATTCTCACGTCACACATCATGAGCGAAGTTCAGGAACTGGCATATCAGGTGGTCTATCTTCTGGAGGGAAAGATCTATTTCGAGCACAGTGTGGGCGGTCTTCTGGATGAGACGGGCCAGCCGACACTGGAGCGGGCCATCGCCGTCACGCTTGACCGTCGGCTAGAAGTTCCGGCCGGTGCGGGGGGAGCGTCATGATTGGAAAGATCCTCAAATACCAGCTCCGTGATGTGATCCGAAGCCGATGGGTCATCGCATATGTGCTCTTCTTCCTGGTGTTGACGGATATCCTGTTCCGTTTTGGCGGGGATGGATTGCGGGTCGCATCCAGCATGATGAATATCGTCCTGATAGTCATTCCCCTGGCATCCATTGTCCTGGGCGCATTCTACCTCTACAACGCCCGGGAGTACATTGAGCTGCTGCTGTGCCACCCGGTGAAGCGGCACCAGCTGTTCTGGGGCATGTTCCTGGGCCTGGCGCTTCCTCTTGTTGCCGCATTTTCGGGCGGGGTGCTTCTGCCCTATCTCTACAATGCCGCCAGCGCCGAGGCATGGAGGGCTGCACTGATGCTGGTGTTCACCGGATCCATGCTGACCGTCATATTTGTGGCCATTGCCTACTATATTGCCTTGCGGTTTGATGACCGGATCAAGGGGTTGGGCCTGGCGCTCATCATCTGTCTCTTTTTCACCATTATTTATGACGGTATCATTCTCTTTGTCATATACATTTTTTCAAGCTATCCGCTTGAAAAACCGGTGCTGGTACTCTCCCTGCTCAATCCGATCGACCTGGGGCGCATCCTGCTGCTGTTGCAGTTTGATATTTCCGCATTGATGGGGCTCACCGGTGCGGTTTTCCGCGAATTTTTCGGGACGGCGCTGGGCATGGCGATCAGCCTGGCATCCCTGCTTCTCTGGCTTGCGGTGCCGGTGATAGCCGGTTTTCGAAGATTCCTGGTCAAGGACTTCTGATTCAACAACCAATCTCCAACCATTATACAACAATTATGGCAGTACAAACAGAAATACCACTCACCGAAGTGCAGCTCCCGGAACGCGGGATCCTGAGCGAGACCATCCTCAAAAACGAACATACGGCACTTGTGGTCATGGACCTTGCGCCAGGAGAGGAACTGAACGAACATACCTCCAAATTCCCGGTCTGGATCCAAACGATGGCAGGTGAAGGAAAACTGAAAACACCCGGTGGAGATTACAAGCTGCTGCCCGGTACCTGGATATTCCTTGAGCCGTCCGAGGAGCATGCAGTTTATCCGGTAGGCGACAAGACCCTGCGCATTGTGCTCATTATCATGAAATAAAACCCATGTCAGCCCGTGAAAAATTTGTGGGAAAACATGGATGAAAATGACACGCCTGTCTGGAGACGAAGACGTGTAATCTGGCTTTTTAGTGGCTGTACAATGATTGCGGTCATTCTCGTGGTCGGTGGTTTGACGCGTCTGAACCAGGCCGGACTCTCTATCACGGAATGGGAAGTTGTCCGGGGCGTAGTACCGCCGCTCAGTCAGTCGCAATGGGAGGAGGTCTTTGATACCTACCGGCAGTATCCTGAGTATCGGGAGATCCACAGGGGGATGACCCTTTCCGAATTCAAGGTGATCTTCTGGTGGGAATACTCCCACCGTATGCTTAGCCGGCTGCTGGGACTCCTGTTCCTGCTTCCGTTTCTCTGGTTTGTCTACAAGCGCGCCATGCCGGCGGCGGATGCGCTCAAGCTGGCCGGGATCGCCATGCTGGGAGCATTACAGGCCTTCCTGGGTTGGTACATGGTGCAAAGCGGCCTGGAAAGCCAGCCAGTGGTCAGCCATCTCCGGCTCGGGATCCATCTGGTGGTGGCATTCCTGCTGTTTTCCCTGCTTTGGACCATGGCGTTGAACCGGATGCAATTGCGGAATAATGGTCCGGGAATTATGCGCGGTGGCCTCGGCAGAACCGTCCTGCACAGCATAGTCATGGTCGCCATCGTCCTGCTCTTTCTCCAGGTACTGGTTGGCGGGTGGACGGCCGGGCTGAAAGCCGGATTCGTCTATCCCACATTCCCCAAAATGGGAGACTACTGGATCCCCCCGCAACTCGGCTATTTCACCCCGTTATGGTATGACCTTGCCCACAACGCCATCTCCGTCCAGTTTCTTCACCGGCTGCTGGGGCTGCTGCTGACCATTTTCATTCTGATTCCGGCTGTAGCCGGCTTGCGATTGGGATCCGGACCGTTACAACTCGCAGGATTTGCATTGCTGCTCATCATAACACTACAAGTAACCACCGGGGCACTGAATCTCCTGTGGGGAGTACCGGTCTGGCTCGCTTCGCTTCACCAACTGGGCGCACTTATTCTGCTTGCGGCCCTTCTGACCTGGCTGAACTTGCACTCCCGAACGAATATATCCATCCGGAATTACATCCCCTGACCCATGCCGGCTATCTCGCGTCTCTTCCTGAAGACCGGAATCGTCTATCTGGTCCTCTCACTGCTGCTCTACCTGGCCATGCAGATGCCCGGGTCCGGAGTCGGCACACTCTGGCGCCCGGTATTCTACCACATGCTCATGGTCGGGTGGATCACACAGGTCATCTTTGGGGTGGCCATCTGGATGTTTCCCCGTGTGGATACACCCCGGAGGGGTTCCGGTCGGGGACCCGGTCCGGCCGACGACACCAAAGGCAGCATGGCCGTCCACTACACAACATATGCGCTGCTGAATGCCGGCATGTTGCTGCGCTGGATCAGTGAGCCCTGGCTGGACGGAGCCTGGCGATTTCCTGAAGGCCTTGCACGTCTGCCGGGAATCGCACCGGAATTCCTGACGGCAGCCATGAACCAGATTTCGGCCTGGATCCTACTTGCATCGGGTCTGATGCAGCTGGGGGCTTTCCTTCTGTTTACGCATCAGATTTGGCCCCGCATACGGGGCAAAAAGGCCATCCCCGCAAAAACCCGCAGAGCGAACCCGCCGCCATCCAAAGGCCCGTCCCCCTCACCCTAACGTCACGTTCCATCATGCCTGATGTCAGCCGATACATGATCCGGGCGGCACTTCTCTGGCTCCTTGTCGGGGCGCTGAGCGGAGTCCTCATCCTCGCGGAAAAGTCCTTTGCACTTTGGCCATCGCTCTGGCTGACACTGCCCCTCCATATCGGGTCCATGATATTCGGATGGATGCTGCAGTTCGTCCTGGCCGTTGCGTACTGGATGCTGCCCAAATATCGCCAGGAACCCCTGCGCGGACCGGTACTCCCTGCCCTGGCGGCCTGCTGGATGTTCAATACCGGGATGGCGGCAGCTGCGGTAGGGCACCTTTTCCCCATTGCCGGACCGGCCTATCCGCAGGCGGGAGTATTGGTTTTTTCCGGATATCTTATGGCGTCACTTTCTGCAGCGGCATTTGCCATTCTGATCTTTCCACGCATTCTGTCCTACCGGGGCACCTACTGAACCGCCATGATCGCGCGCTGGTTCTATCTGCCTTCTCTCCTGTTCCTGCTGCTGGCACTTCTCAGCGGCACCTGGCTGCGCATGCAATGGGGCTGGCCGCAGTGGAAGCTGCTGGGATTTGAGCTGCCCTGGTCCCTGTTCTTCCGGGCAGAATATCTGCTACACGGACATTCGCACGTTGCCCTGCTCGGCTGGACGTTCCTGGCGCTGGCCGGCCTCGTCCTGGAGGCAGGGACCCGCCGGTTCCGGCTGCCGGTCCGGTCACTCAAGGTGACTTCCGCACTGATCATCCTGACCACCTTCGCACTGTTCATCGCGTTCGTCCGGGATGGATACGCCCCAATCCCGATTGCCCTGTCCACAGTCCACATGCTGCTTGGTTATGTTTTTGCATGGATCTTTTTTCGCCATGCGCGCAGTGACGGCAACATTGGCTCCCGCTACTTCCTGGAAGGGGCGGTTTTCTGGATGGTCATGGCCACGGCCGGACCCTGGTTGCTTGCCGCCGGGCGCGGCCTCTCACCGTTCTGGTTGGATGCGGCTGTGCACTTCTATCTGCACCTGCTTTTCAACGGCTGGCTCCTTTTCGGGCTCGCGGGTCTTTCCTGGCGCTATCTTGTCGACCGCCGGTTCCGCCAGACTGCCTGGCCGTTCTGGCTGATGATGGCCGGGCTGCTGCCGGCACTGCTGCCACAACTTGGGCCTGAGACCGCAGCCGTGCTGCATCTGCCCGGTTTCGTTGTGATCGCCGCCGGAATAACCGGAAGTGTCCTGTTTGCCACCGGCGGGATCGCGGTGGTGATCTATACAATGGTGTCACTGTCGAAAAATAAGCGTTCGACTCAGCCTGGTGGCAGCCTCCTCTGGTTCGGCCTGGCCGGGAGCCTGCCCGTGCTGCTGCTTCCTGTATTCATGGCCATACCATCCGTGCATGCCATATGGACACGGTCAGACTTCCTGGTGATCGGGTTCATCCACTTGCACCTGCTTGCTGTTGTTACCTCTCTGCTTCTGTATGCCATCCTTGAAAGACTTACAACTGGCCTCCTTGTCGACGAGAATGTCCAAACGGTCAGAGCCGGCAGCGAAAATGCTGCCAATCAAGGGCCGCTCAGGAGACCGCTTACGTCCCTTTTTACAATGGATCATGCACCACCGGTACCTGAAAAACGGATGAAGAAGTTCCGGATTCTCTTGCGCACCGGCATCCTGTTCTATATCGCGGGAATCCTGGCCATGGTTTTGCTGCTCATCCTTACCGGCATACTTCAGATGTCCGGCCTGCTCCCGCCCTACCCGGTCCAGAAAACACTTTTCCACACCGGTCTGTTCACACTCATTGGGGCATCCCTGACAACGGCAGCACTCTTTCTTCGCACCTTGAAATAGCGGCTCTCTTTCATCGCGGGACACTTTCAAAGGGCGACACAGCACCCGGTGGCACGACTTTATATTCAAAAATTCTAACGATGCTATTGCAACATTTTTTAGTAATATTACTCCTGATTAAAATGGGTGAGAGATTACTAAACACGAAGGAAGAGGAATAAGAGGTAGCAGGGTGTCCGGCCAGCATTCGGGTGGAGCCAGCATTTTTTGGAGGCATGATGCATCAAACATTCGGGGAGGATAACGTATCCGGCTAATTCCACACTTATGAGAAAACAATCACGCATCGGGTTCATTATTGCAGCTCTGTTCATGATACCGGCGTTACACATGCCGATCTGGACCATCACCGTATCCTCCCCCCAGATGGAGAACAATCTGGGCATCTATGTCTGGATAGAGGATATTACCGGACACAATTACGGGGACGTAGAAAAGGTCAACCTCATCAACGACTACCTGGGAAAGGCGCACTTCAGCATGGTGGGGGACACGTTACTCAACAGGATGTCGGACATTGCCTATGGCCTGATGGGTGCCGCGGTGTTGATTGCCATCTTTGGATTCCGGTGGATGGGCTGGGTCTGGGTCATTGTTTTTGCCGCAATAATGGCGTACGGACTTACGGAAGCCCTTATGTGGGCCTATAATTACACGCAGAACCTGGATCCCCGGACCATTGTGCAGCTTCCGGAGGCACTTTCGCCCAGCCGGCCGGGAGGGGCAGAAATGCTCAAAGTGTCGGCCACATCATGGCCTTACTGGGGGTCGGCCTGGGTCGGACTTTCGCTGGTGTCGGGTATCATGGTCATCTGGTGGGATCGCTGACAGAGGTTGATTCCTACTGATTTCCAATGATCCCGCTGATTTCGATGACGGTCATCACCCGCTTCCGCAATAGACAGTTCACGCAGGATCACTCCTGAAGTTTGGCATCCAGCTCATCCAGAAGCTCACCATAGCGCGCCCAGTCGCCTTCACGCATGGCTTGTCGAAGATCCTGCCACACAGAGCGTATCTCTTCGAGCTGCTGAGCAGATAATGCGGCAGGCCGACGGACAGCCCGGTCAGCTACAGGCAGCGGCTCATCCATCTGTGCAATCAGCTCATCCTCGTCAGGAATCCTTATCGGTGCAAACTCCGGATCCAGGAAATCCGCCTCGTCCCCGAACAGGTCGATCATGGCCGTCTGGATGGTCGGCTGCATGGATATGTCGTCTCCTACGGCAACGATAACGCGCTGCAGCTGCGGGATGTCGTCGCGGTCGGCCAGCAGGAAAACCGGCTCTACGTACATGAACGAGTTCTCGATGGGCACAACCAGCAGGTTGCCGCGGATCACACGTGAGCCGCGCTGGTCCCAGAGCGCAAGTTGGCGCGAAATCTCCGGATCCTGGTCGATGCGCGATTCGATCTGGGCCGGACCGTAGATCAGCCGGTCCTTGGGCAGCCGGTAGGTGACCAGCTCGCCATAGTGCTCGGGGTCGGACCGTGCCGCCATCCATGCGATCATGTTGTTGCGGCCTTCGGGGGTGAACGGACTGATGAGCATGAACTCCAGCTCCTTCTCTGCATCATCGGAGTCATGGCTTTCCGGCAGGTGTCCGAGCACGTAATACGGTTCCATGACCAGGCGCCGTCCGCCGTACATCTCGAAGGGTCTGCGCCACCGGTCCTCGTCGTTGTAGAAGACGCGCGGATTGGTCATGTGGTAGCGGCTGTACTGTTCCATCTGCACTTCGAACAGATTGACGGGGTAGCGGAAATGCGCAACGAGCCCGTCCGGGGCCTCATCCATCGGGATGAACATGTCCGGGAAAAGGTTGCGGTAGACGCCGATCACGGGATCGGCCTCGTCCACCAGATAGAATGTGACCGTGCCGTCGTAGGCATCCACAACTACCTTGACGGGATTGCGCATGTAGTTGATGCCGCGGTTCGGCTCGGAGTAGGGGAATTTTGAGGATGTGGTGTAGGCGTCCTGGATCCAGACCAGGCGACCGTCGTGCACGACCATGTAGGGGTCCTCGTCGAGCTGCAGGAACGGGGCGATGCGGCCGATGCGGTCCTGTGCGCCCCGCCAGATCTGCAGGCGGCTTTCCGGGGTGATGTAGTCGGAGAGCAGGATGTTGATGTCACCCAGCTCCCAGGCGAACAGCAGCTTGCGCAGGAAGGTGCTGATGGGGATGCCGCCACGGCCGGAGTAGTGGTGGTAGACGTTGCCGTCGCCGGAGGGATAGTGCAGCTCCTCGGTGGTGGTGTTGACGATGAAGTAACCGGGACTGACTTTGCCATAGTAGATGGCGGCATTGTCGATTGGGATGTCGGGATGGGTGACGGGCGGCAGGTCGCGGATCAGCATAAGCGGCTCGCCCTGGCGGTTGGCGGCGTTGACCGGACTCATGGCCACGCCGAAACCGTGGGTGTACTGCAGGTGGCGGTTGACCCATGACTGGGATCCTTCGGGGAGCCGGGGAGAGAGTTCGCGTCCGGCCAGCATCACCTGCTGTTTATTTCCGTCGATGGTGTAGCGGTCGATGCCGATGGTGTTGAACTGGTAGTAGGGCCGGATCTCCTGGAGTTGGCGATAGGTCTGGATGAGCAGGCGGTGGTCCCACAGGCGGATGTTCTCGATCACCTCCTGGTTGTTGCGAATGTCGTCGAAGCGCAGGGTATCGTCGGCGGGATAGTCCACTTCGCGGACCCGGTCGAGCCCGAATGCCAGCCGCGTCATGCTTATATTATGTTCTATGAAAGGCCGCTCCACCTCGAGTTCGTTGGGCGCGACGCGGAACTGCTGAACGGCGGCCGGAAGCAGGGTGCGTCCGATAATCAGTACCAGCACTGTCAGGATTGCTGTGCCGATCATCAGCTTGCCGAGCCGCATCCACCGGCTCAGTAACAGCATGACGGCAAGTATCGCGGTGAGCGCAGATGCCACCCATAGTGCGGGCAGTTCAAAATGTACGTGGGTGTAGCCGGCCCCAAAGACCGCCCCATCCTCCCGGAAAAGGAGCTCGTAGCGCGAAAGGAAAAAGCCGGCAGCGAGCATCAGCAGCCAGAGTGCGGCGTTGAGTTTCAGGTGGTTCAGGGCGGCGGGATCGGCCTGGAATCCCTGTCCCGGACGGGCGCTTATCATGTCGGTGACGAAATAGATAACGGCCAGCAGGAAGGTGATGAAGAAAAACAGTGCGGTCAGCGAGCCCTGAAGCAGGTTGAGCAGTGGCAGCTGGAAGAGGTAGAAGCTGATGTCGTGTCCGAATATGGGGTCGACTTCTCCGAAGGGCTGGCTGTAGAAGAAGCGGAGTGCATCGTCCCAGCGCAGCATGATGGCCAGGGCGAAGACCAGGGCGATGAACAGAGCCAGTGCGGTGAAGGCGTTGCGCATCCATTTGTGCTGGCGGTCGGCCGGGATGGCGATGTTGAGGCTGCCGGTGACCAGGGATACCAGACGGGAGTGGCGAAGAATATGCGCCAGATAGCGGAAGTTCAGCAACAGATAGAGGGCGGACAGCACCAGCGCGCCTGTGAACAGCAGTATCTGCGTACCTTTCAGCACGCGGAAAATGTCGGTGTAGCCCAGCTCGCGGAGCCAGAGCCATTCCATGATCCAGCCGGAAAAGAGCATCAGCAGGATGACCGGGACGAT
>SKWQ01000155.1 GCA_007128855.1 Balneolales bacterium | reverse complement strand
GCGAGTAACAGTCCCAGGGATGAACAAATGATACCCTTTCCGAGGGAGGACGTAACTCCCCCGGTAACAAAAATATATTTCGGCTCCATCGTGGTGGTGCAAGCTTAGTGAAAGGTTGCAGAAAAATAGCAGGTTTCCCGTGGGGTATCAAATGTTAATTTGATCAAATGGAGGCATTAGGGGACGGGGCCTGTCCTGACTCCACGTAAGCGATGGCGTCATCGACCTGTTTTTTCTGCCAGGCGACGGAGACAAGGTTCAGGACGAACACGACGGCCAGCACCCAGAAAATCCAGGATGGCAACTCGGTGATGCCGCTGAAGAACCAGTATCCGAAAAAGATCAGGGCGAGGATGTTGGTGGCCGTGATGAAAAAAAAGCGCCGCCTGCGGAGCATGAGGATCCGGAGCACTTCGCTTTTCGGCTTCTCCCGGCGGTCCTTGCCGACGTGGTAATCAAGCACGGTCTCAATTCTGGCGATATCTTCGCTTCGGAATGTCATCGGGGTTCAGTTTCTGTCGCGCAAAGCGCGTATTACGGCATCCCTGACCAGATTGTCCACGCTCCTCCGCTCCTTTATGGCGTCGTAGAGCATCCAGAAACCGGCCATGACCGCGATACTGCCGCTCATGCTCATCAGCGAGGCGAACCACAGGTTCGGGATCAGGTTCAGCATCACCAGTGCCACCGAAAACAGGCCAAGCGAGAGCATTATGATGGAGATAGCGGCGTTCAGCGGATTCACTCCCTTAAGGCTCCTGCGGGAGGTGCCGCCGTTATGCCGGGTCAGGTCGCGCACCCGCTTGCGCCGGTAGAGGTCCCCGCCGGACTGCCGGGCGAACCCGGAGGTCCCGGGCCTGTCCGGCGGGCCGGAATGTCCGCTGTTTCTCATTTTTCTGGGCATTGGTCCGTGCCTCAGGATGGTTATCTTGTGGCTGTATTGCAGGTTGTTCCGGATGTACTGCGCAGCTTTGTACCTTTTTGCGCCCCGGTGACACCCTCAACGGTACTAACAAAATCCATAACTTTCAAATCCCGGAAATCGATCCATGGAACCCGACAGTTACATCTACGGCCGGAACGCCGTGCTGGAATACCTGGAGCACAAACCCGAGCACATCAGCAAGATCTACCTGAAGCAGCAGCTTCAGGGCAGGCCGATCCGGGAACTCGAGCAGCTCGCGTCCGGGCAGCGCATCCCCGTGCAGCGGGTCCCCGGCAGGAAGCTGGCCGAGATGGTCGGACCGGTCAACGACCAGGGCATCGTGGCGGCCATCACCCCGGCCACCTATCTGGAGCTGGAGGACTGGCTTGAGGATGCGGATCTCTCCCGCAACCCGGTGATCCTGGCCCTGGACGAGATCGAGGATCCGCACAACTTCGGCGCGGTGGTCCGTACGGCGCTGGCCTGCGGGGTGGATGCGGTCATGGTCAGCAAGCACCGCCAGGCCACCATTACCGGGGGCGTGATGAAGGCCTCGGCCGGGACCATCCTGCGCATGCCGGTCATCCGCGTGGTCAACCTGAACCAGGCGCTCATGAAGCTGAAGGAGGCGGGGTTCTGGGTGTGCGGGACCGACATGGAGGGCAGCCAGGATTTCCGCAGGCAGGACTACCGCATGCCCCTGGCGGTGATCCTGGGCAGCGAGGAGAAGGGCATCCGCAAGAAGACGCGCGAGCACTGCGACATGCTGGTGCACATCCCCATGAAGAACAAGGTGGAGTCGCTGAACGCCTCGGTCAGCGGCGCCCTGATCTGCTACGAGATACTACGACAGCGGGAGCCGGAACCAGAATGAGCGCTGGTCCGCACCCTCCGGATCCACCCCGTGCGCGGCCTTCATCTTGCGCAGCGCGATGTTCACGAACATCAGGGCGTAGCCGCCGGGCTTGAGGATCCCCTGGCTGGGAGCAACCTGCTCCTTGATGGAGATCGACCCGCAGTAGGCCTCGATGAGGGTTTCGTTGAAGGCGGCATTCGGTGCGACAAAACGGACCATGAGTCCGCCATCCTCTTCGGTGACGCGGATGGGCATCACCCCGTTGTTCGGCGCCATGCCGATGAGCAGCGTGAGCAGGTTGTCCAGGATGAGTGCCATCACCTCCTGGTCGGCCTGGCAGGTTTCCCGGGCGCCATCAAACTCCGCTGCCACTTGCAGTGATTTTGTCTGGATGAAGATGTCGTTCCGGGCGATGACCTCATCCATAAGTTCCTTCAGGCGGATTTCGGTTTTGCGCTCCTCGAACACGCCGTCCTCGATCTGGTAGGCATAGCTCCAGCTCTGCACATAGTTGATCAGTTTGGATGAGGAGAGGCGGATGTTGCCGGTGTAGTAGAGCAGCGATTCCAGCTGGTCGCGCAGTTCCGGGTTGTCGTCCATGAGCATGCGGATCTCCTCGGTGAGCAGATCGGCGTACATCATGGCATTTCCGACAGGCGTTTTCAGATCATGGGTGACTTTGGAAACAAACTCTGATGGAATTTTTTGCATGGCTGGGGTAACTGGGAGGGTGAATCTGGATGAATGGGATAAGTGCTGCCGGGTACGGGTTGGCCGGCGTGCAGGGTGCCGGTTCCGGGTGGATATAGCGGACCCGGGGGCGGCGGCCGGACAGGGATCCGACTGCCGTGCCGGGACCGGAATACGGTTGTGTCAGGACTCGTTGGCCACCAGTTCGCTTTCCGCGAAGAAATAGGCCGCCTCGATCCTGCCGTTTTCTTCCGAATCGGAGCCGTGGACAATGTTTTCGCCCATGGAGTCGGCAAAATCACGCCGTATGGTGCCCTCTTCGGCATTGGCCGGATTGGTGGCGCCGATGAGCTTGCGGTAGTCCTCAATGGCATTTTCCTTTTCCAGAACCATTGGCACGCACGGGCCGCTGCTCATGAACGTGGTGAGTTCGTCAAAAAATGGTTTTTCACGGTGAACGGCGTAAAAGCCGCCCGCTGTTTGTTTGGTCAGGCGGGTCATTTTCATCGCCTTGACGGTAAAACCGGCTTCCTGGATGCGCCGGATCACTTCTCCGATCAGACCTTTGCGGACACAGTCGGGTTTCAGGATAGCCAGTGTTCTTTGTTTCGCCATAATTACGTAGTGTTTACAGATTGTTTACTTTTGTCGGGTGCATGATTTCATCATGCACGGGTTTAATTCGGGGCAATATACGCCGTTTCGGACAGAACTTCCTTTTTCCTTTTTGATGCAATAGCGGTGATGGCACCTCGGGCGAATATTTTTCCCCGCCAATTTGTGCTATTATCAAACTATTTGGTGTTTATTATTCCAACATGATTTATATTATGATAATAAACCCCATAACCACACTTTTCACAAATGCTTGATAAATCGACAATAGGGCAGCGCATCGAGTATTACAGAAACAGAAAAGGACTAACGCAGGAGGAACTTGCCAGACTGGTCGGTCTGACTCGAACCGCCATCACCCAGATTGAACAGGGTAACCGGAATGTAACTGCCCTTGAGCTGCACAGGATATCTCAAACCCTGTACTTTCCGGTGGAAGAAATCTACTCGGATTCTTTTTCTGAGAATACCGGGTTTGAAGAAACACCGGTACATAAAACTGCAACGGAAAGAATATCCAAACCAAAAGAAAAACCGGATTACGAAAAGTTCAGGACTGTCCTCCTTTATCTTCTGGAACAATGTGCGGGGAAACCCAACGTAGGAGAAACGGTTCTCTACAAGTTGCTCTATTTTGCAGATTTCAACCATTTTGAAGCACATGAAAAGCACCTGACCGGAGCTGCTTACAGAAAACTTCCTTATGGCCCTGTTCCCATGCATCTTGATCAAATCATGGAGATTCTTGTCAATGAAGGAAAGCTGCAGAAAATAAAAACAGAATACTTCGGATATCCGCAAACGCGATATCTGCCATTGGAAAAAGCGGACCTGAAACTTCTGGATGGAGCGGAAAAAGAAACCCTCGACCAGGTCATCGATCAGTATTCCGACTGGTCAGCCAAAGCATTAAGTGATTTCTCACATCTGGACATGCCCTGGAAAGCAACCGAAGAGGGGGAATTCATCGACTATGAACTTGCATTTTACAGGGAGCCCCCCTTCTCTGCCAAAACAGCCAACTATGATGAACCGGAATGATTACCGTGATGTTCCAAGAAATCAAACCGTTCACATGAACCCGGACCGGCTTGAGATAGTGGTTGTATCGGGACGGGAACTGCTCCCCCATTTGGAGACCATCGCCCGCCTGCGCATCTCCGTGTTCCGCGCCTTTCCCTATCTGTACGACGGGGACATGGCGTATGAGCGCAGATACCTGTCCACCTACATGGATAAGCCGGAGGCCATGACCGTGCTGGTCCTGGATGGCGGAAAAGCGGTGGGCGCCTCCACGGCCCTTCCGCTCACGGACGAGACCGACGAGGTCAAAAGGCCTTTTTTGGACAGGGGAATCCCTCCGGAGGAGGTGTTCTATTTCGGGGAGTCGGTGCTCGAACCCGCATACCGGGGCCTGGGGCTTGGCGTCCGGTTTTTTGAAGAGCGGGAGAAATTCGCCCGTTTGAAGGCAGGGGCGCTGCGGGAGGACAGGCCCTGGCGCCTGCTCGCGTTCTGTGCCGTGGATCGTCCGGCGGACCACCCCATGCGTCCGGAGGACTATGTGCCGCTGGACCGGTTCTGGCAAAACCGCGGATTCAAAAAAATCCCCGACATGCAGACCACGTTTTCGTGGAAGGATATCGGGGATTCCGAGGAAACAAAAAAGAGCATGACCTTCTGGCTCAGGGAGCTGGACCTTTAGGACCGGAAGTTGCCTGTCCGAGTCCACCTGCCTGCGTCCACCTGCCCGCCAGAGCGCAGCGCGTATGCGGCCGGACTATTTGTCGGTCAGGCTGGTGATTCCGGGCAGTTCCTTGCCCTCCAGGTATTCCAGGCTGGCGCCGCCTCCAGTGGAGACGTGCGACACCTTGTCCTCCAGACCGGCTTTCTTTATAGCCGCGGCCGAATCGCCGCCGCCGATAATGGTGATGGCGCCGTTTTCGGTGGCCGTGCTCATGGCGCCGGCCACGGCAAAGGTCCCCTTGGCAAACGCATCCATCTCGAAGACGCCCATCGGGCCGTTCCAGATCACGGTTTTGGCCTTCTTGATCTCGTCACCGAACAGTT
>SKWQ01000012.1 GCA_007128855.1 Balneolales bacterium | reverse complement strand
TCGGAGAAACTGTGGACGGGACCCTCGCAGAAGAAGAATCCGAGCATGGAGCCGACGCGATTGCGGGCCACGGTGATGCCGTGCCGACCGAACACATCGGACAGCCCCTCTTCCAGTGCGGCCGACCGTTTCTCCAGATCGCCGTAGATTTCCGGGTGATCATCGAGTTCGGTGAGCAGGGCGAGACCGGCGCTCATGGCCACCGGGTTGCCGGAGAGGGTACCTGCCTGGTAGACGGGTCCGTCCGGGGCCACCACGCCCATCACTTCGGCGCTGCCGCCGAACGCGCCGACCGGCATGCCGGCGCCGATCACCTTGCCGTAGGCCATCAGGTCGGGCTGCACACCGTACCGCTCCACGGCCCCGCCGCGCGAGATCCGGAATCCGCACATCACTTCGTCAAAAATCAGCAGGGTGCCGTGCTGGTCGCACAGACGGCGGAGGCCTTCAAGAAAACCTTCCACCGGCGGCACACAGCCCATGTTCCCTGCCACCGGTTCCAGGATGATGGCCGCCACTTCGCCCTGGTTCTGGTCAAGCAGCTGCCGGACGCTCTCCAGGTCGTTGAAATCGGCGGTCAGGGTGTCTTTTGCGGTTCCCGCGGTCACGCCCGGACTGCTTGGGTGGCCCAGTGTCAGCGCCCCGCTGCCCGCCTTGATCAGAAAGGAGTCGCCATGGCCGTGGTAGCACCCTTCGAACTTGATGATCTTGTCGCGGCCGGTGTACCCGCGGGCTACCCGTACCGCGCTCATGCACGCTTCGGTGCCGGAGTTGGTCATGCGGACCTTGTCCAACCCGGGAACCATGCCGCACACGCGCTCCGCCATGTGGATCTCCAGCTCCGTCGGTGTGCCGAAGGAGGTCGACCCCGTCACGGCCTTCTGCACGGCCTCGACCACGGCCGGATAGCAGTGGCCCAGGATCATCGGTCCCCACGATCCGATATAATCGATCAATTCGTTCCCGTCCTCATCGTACATGCAGGCGCCGAGGGCCCGCTTCATGAAAAGGGGTGTACCACCCACTGCCTTGAATGCCCGCGCGGGGGAGTTGACACCACCCGGGATGTGCTTTTTGGCCTGGTCGAACAGATTCTGACTTCTGGTTAACTTCATATCACTGGGTTTGAATTCGAAATTGGACATCCCTGGTCACAGACAAACACTATTTACGGTGGCATGGATGAGCCAAAGTATTGGAAACGACCACATCCACCATCACCGTTCAGCCGATCCGGAAATTACTTGCCGACAACTTTTGTTCCATTATCTGGCGATTCCGAGAAAAGGTGGTATTATGCATGCACCATCGGAGCAACAAGGATACGAAAAATCCGGAAGAGAATGGAGTCGCAAGCCCCTGATGAAAACCGTCACTTTAAGAACGAAAACCGGAAAAAAAATGAACATGCGTTTTCTTTTACTGATACTCGTGCTGACCCTGCCGTTTGCATTTACTGCCTGCGGCGAACAGGAACCCCAAGCCGCTGAGGAGGTCTATGAAGTCCGGGGCCGCTATCTCAGCACGGACATGCGGGGTGAATCCATTTCCGTGGTACACGAAACCATACCGGAGGTGATGAATGCCATGAGGATGAGTCTGCGCATCGAGGAACCTGCGGTCGCCGAGGGTCTGGAGACCGGTGACGTGATCCGGTTCGATATGGTCCGCACACAGACAGGATGGCACGCGCGGAACATCGAGGCGCTCCCGTCCGGGACGGAGCTGGATCTGCCGGAAAACCTGAGGGATGTCGGACTTCCACAATAGGTCCGGCTGCCGGTGGATGCAGTACAGGCACCAAAATGGACCTTTCTGCCATTTTTCACTCATTTCCACCCCAAAAAAAAACGGGCTTCCTTTTGAGGGGAAGCCCGTCTGAACGTACGTTCTTAAACCTTAAGCAGGCTTAGTACCGGTTACGGGAACCGCCGCGGCGCTGACCGCCGCCGAAGCCGTTATCGTTGCTTTTGGGACGGGCCTTGTTTACAACAAGGGCACGCTCCATATACTCGGTTTCGTGGAGATCCTGGATGGCTTCGTCAGCCTGTCCGTCGTCTTCCATTTCAACAAATCCAAATCCACGGGAACGACCCGTTTCGCGATCTGTGATAATTTTGGCGGAGCTAACTTCGCCGTATTCTGAGAAAAGTTCGAGAAGGTTATCTTCGCTTGTCTTGAAGCTGAGATTGCCAACATAAATCGTCGTCATATTCATCAAATTTTTTTAATAGGTTATGTAACTTGGCAATCTAAACGGAACAAATCTCGTGAACTAGCTAAAGAAATCAACAATCTCTATTCAACGGTAAATGCCAATTACTAAATAATACGGATTTATCCAATACAATCAAAAATTATTTTAAATAATTCAAAGAATGACTGATAACAGTGGTAATTCGCAGGCATACCCGGCTTGATTCTTGCCGGCACCCGCGGCGTATCCTTCTATCCTTCCGTATCCTCCCAGCGCGTTCCGGATGTGTCGTCCGGCGGCATGGGGAGCAGACCCGGTCAGGAGTTGTTCAGCAATCTGACCGCTTTCTCCGCCCAGTAGGTGGCGATCACATCCGCGCCGGCGCGCTTACAGGCCAGCAGGCTCTCCATCATGGCCGCCTCCTCATCCAGCCAACCCATCTGCGCCGCCGCTTTGATCATGGCGTACTCGCCGCTCACATTGTAGACGGCAACGGGCACGTGCACGGCCTCACGCACCGCCCGAACCACATCCAGGTACGGCAGTCCCGGCTTGACCATGACGATGTCGGCCCCCTCGGCCTCGTCCATCTGCGCCTCGCGCACCGCCTCCCGGACATTGGCCGGATCCATCTGGTAGGATTTTTTGTCCCCAAAACCGGGCGCGGAATCCAGCGCGTCACGGAACGGACCGTAGAAACCGGACGCGTACTTGGCGCTGTAAGCCAGGATTCCGGTCTGCGGGTGGCCGTCCGCCTCCAGTACCCGCCGAATCTCGCCGATGCGCCCGTCCATCATATCCGACGGCGCCACGTAATCGGCCCCGGCCCGGGCGTGGCTCACCGACATGCGCGCAAGCACATCCACCGACTCGTCGTTGACGATCTGTCCGTCCCGCACAATTCCGTCGTGCCCGTAACTGGAATAAGGGTCCAGCGCCACATCCGTCATCACCGTCAGCCCGGGCACGGCATCCTTGATGCGCTTGACGGCCATCTGCATCAGTCCGTCCGGATTGAGCGCCTCGGTACCCTCGTTGTCCTTTTTCTCCTCCGGCACCATCACAAAAAGCAACACCGCCGGGATCCCCAATTCGTGCCATGTAGCCGCCTTGCGCACGGCCAGGTCCAGCGACAGGCGATGATAGTCGGGCATGGACGCGATCGGGTCCTGCACCCCCTTGCCTTCCGCCAGGAACAACGGGGCGATGAAATCGGTGGGATGCAGCCGGTGCTCGGCGAGCATCTCCCTCCTGGCGGCGCTGTACCGGTTGCGCCTGCCGCGGGTGAGCGGAAATCCGGATGGGAGCTGGGAATCGGTTCGTGTCATAATGGATCAGGTTGAGGCAATTTTCAGTCTTTAAAGTGTTTGTGGATGCGGCCCGGTCTCATACCCAGTCGCGCGGACTCCGGAGCACCTCCTGCAATTCCGCCTCCCGCGTGCCGGGTGCCGGGAGGGTGTCGTAGTCCCACCGCACACGCGGCGGCAGGCTCATGAGTATGGACTCGGTCCGCCCGCCGGTCTTGAGCCCGAAGAGCGTCCCGCGATCGTGGATCAGGTTGAACTCCACATAACGTCCGCGACGCAGCTCCTGGAAGTAGCGCTCCGCCTCCCCCCAGGGTTCCGTTTTGCGCCGTTCCACGATGGGCAGGTACGATGACAGAAACGCGTCGCCGCACCCCGTAGTCATCTCATGCCAGAATTCCAGGTTCTGCTGCTCGTCCGAGCGCAGGTAATCGAAAAAAATACCGCCCACTCCGCGCGCCTCGCCCCGGTGCCCGTTGTGGAAATAGCTGTCGCACGCCTTCTTGAACCGCGCGTACAACTCGGGATGGAACCGGTCGCAGGTCGTCTTGTAGATCTGATGGAAGTGCCGGGCGTCCTCATCGAACAGATAATACGGGGTCAGGTCCGCCCCGCCGCCGAACCACGCATCCACCGGATCGCCCCCCTCGTTCTCGTAAAGCTCGAAAAACCGGTAATTGGCATGGACGGTCGGGATCATCGGGCTTTCGGGATGCAGCACCAGCGAGATGCCGCACGCGTAGAACCATCCCTGCGCAACCCCGAACCGTTTCCGGATGACATCGGGCAGCTCGCCGTGGACGGTCGACACGTTGACGCCGCCCTTTTCGAACAGGCCTCCGTTTTCGATCACGCGTGACCGTCCGCCGCCACCGCCGTCACGATCCCAGCGATCCTCCCTGAAACGCGCCTTGCCGTCGGCCTCCTCCAGCGCCTTGCAGATCCGGTCCTGCGCCTCGTGGATCCATTTTGTAAACGATGTTTTGATACTCATGGGCTGTGTTGCGTTTTCCGGGTGGATACGGGTGGTCGTTCCTGCCCCGCCTTATTTCTCCCAGGACGTGACCGCATCCACAAAAGCTCTGGCGTGGTCGACCGGGACGTTGGGCAGGATGCCGTGGCCAAGGTTGACAATATAGCGATCTTTGCCGAAGCGGTCGATCATCTGCCGGACCTGCTCGCGGATGACCGGCACCGGCGACAGCAGGCGGCTCGGATCGAAGTTGCCCTGCAGGGTGATATCCAGCCCGGCTGCCTGGCGTGCGTACTCCGGACTCACGGTCCAGTCCAGCGAGAGCGCCGCGGCACGGGTCCGCCACGAAAGCAGCTCCAGCGCGTACCACGCCCCTTTGGCAAAGAGCACCACCGGCGCACCCCGTACTTCCTCGGTGATGCGCTGCAGGTACGGCAGGCACAGAGTGCTGAAATCCTCGGGACCCAGCAAGCCGGCCCAGCTGTCGAACACCTGCACGGCGTGCACGCCCGCCTCGACCTGCGCATTCAGGTAGTCGATGATCACATCGGTGAGCAGTGTAAGCACGTGTTTTGCCGCCCGGGGGTGCTGGTAGCAGAACGCCTTGGCCGAGGAGAAGTCCTTGGATCCGCGCCCTTCCACCATGTAGCAGAGCAGCGTCCACGGAGCGCCCGAGAACCCGAT
>SKWQ01000087.1 GCA_007128855.1 Balneolales bacterium | reverse complement strand
GGCCAGGGACGCGTTTCCTGCCAACCTGGTGGCCATCCGGGCGCCCTTCCACGACTGCCGCCTCAGGGAATATCAGGAGAGGATGACGGACCTGGCCCGGTTCATGGCCATGATCGCCGCATCGGTGAAACTGAACGAAGCGCTCGTCTCCATAATTAAGAAACACGGCAATGCCCCCGTCATCACGTGCGGCATCAGCCTGGGTGGATGGGTTACGAACCTGCACCGCACCCTGTACAACACCGCGGACGGCTACATACCCCTGATGGCCGGCACGTACCTCGGCGAGGTGTTCCTGCGGAGCAGCTACCGGAAACTGGCCGGACAAAATGCCCTGGACCACCCGGAAACCCTGCGCGACCTGCTCAATTTCAACAGGGAATTCGACAGTGTCACGTCCGCCAACGTCCACCCCCTGCTTGCCCGATACGACCGGTTCATCGAATATGAGGTCCAGGCGAAAAGCTACGGCAACCACCCGATCCGGACCATCGACTTCGGTCACGTCACCGGCGCCCTGCAGGCGAAGGTACTGCGTGAGCACATTCTGGATGTTCTCAAGACCCATGTGTTGACTGCACCAGCAATCCAACGGAAAACAATTTACACTTGAAAGCGCGGATTCCCGACGCTGCCTCTGACCCCCGGCACCTGTTTCTTCATCGACACACGTACGATCACATGCGAACAATCACTACAACATTGCGGCTGCTCGTCATGCTGACGGCAACAACCCTGATCGGCTGCAATACCGGATCAGCGCAATCCACACTCGAGAAAATCGGGCAGCTGCACCTGAATGCCCTTGATGGCAGCGTCACCACCTACTACCCGGACGGATACCGGGAGCGCGCAACCTCGGTCGCGGACCTGCTGGCGGCATCCACCGGCTTCTTTGAGCAGGAGTTCGGGGTGCGGGAGACCTTCAGCATCGCCGTACTGGATTCCGCGTCATGGGTTAAGGTCACCGAGATCCCGTACGGGCTGCCCTTCGTCTCAGGTCCGCCCAATGTTGTTTGCCTTCCCGCGACATCCAACCATGAGCTGGCCGAAACCATAGCCGCTTCCATCGCCGAGCACGATCTGGACTCAAAACACGGGATGTCAAACCGCGAAATAGTCACCCTCTTCACGGACCTCATCGGATTTCACGAACTGGGGCACGTGTACACCTGGGCCTCGGGCATCCCAACCCCGAACAAGTGGATCGATGAATTCGCTGCAACCTACATGGCCTGGGCGTACCTGGACAAAACGTTCCCGAAAGGGGCCCAGATCTGGGTGGATGCGGCCCATGCCCTTGCAAGCGAAATCCACCCAGGACATACATCCCTCAGCGAGTTTGAAGCGCGGTATGTTCGGGTCGGGATCAGGAACTATGCCTGGTACCAGTCCGTGTTCCTGCTGAGGGTCCGCGAGGTCTATGAGCTGGAGGGCATTGACTTTCTCGGGAAAATGAAGAACCGCAACTGGAGTTCCACAGCCGGGATTTATTTCCTGGATGATATGGAGGAAATGGTCCCCGGATTCGCAACATGGGCGAGGACATATCGGCTCGTGGAGTGATTTCCGTTGCGTTTGTCCGGACGGGAGGCCCGGTACAAGCGGGTTGAGAACGCGGTCAGTGAGGCTAACATGGTTGTGCTGAATAGCATTTGCTGTTTCAGTTATTCTGTTACTGAACTTTGGATGAGGCTCACGGTGTTTTTTACTTTACAGAACCACCTTGTAAGTGTTTTCAAATTCAGATCCCGATCTCATGAACATACTGGCATTTGCTGGCAGTCTGAGAAAAGCCTCACTCAACAAAGCCCTGCTCCGGGCCGCTTCAAACCTCGCGCCTGACGGTATGAATATCGAGATTTTCGACCTCGAGGGGATTCCGTTGTTCAACGCAGACCTGGAACCGGACAACGAACCCGGGCGGGTCAGAACATTCAAGAACGCCATCCGGAAGGCGGACGGAATCCTGATCGCATCCCCGGAATACAACCACGGCATGACCGGGGTCACCAAGAACGCGGTCGACTGGGGATCACGTCCGGCCAGCGATCCTCCCCTTAGGGGTAAGCCTTTGGGTGTCCTGGGCGCCTCACCCGGCGTAACCGGCACGGCACGCAGCCAGGATCAGCTCCGCCAATGCCTAAAGGCACTGAATGCCCGGGTCATGCCCGCCCCGGAATTGCTTGTGTTCCGGGCAATGGAAAAATTTGATAAGGAAGGGGACCTGACGGATGAAAAGACCCTCACTCATCTGAAAAAATACCTTGGCGCACTGGCAGACTGGATCGAAGTGAACAGGTAAACTGCCAGACTTACCGGCGATTTTTTTTCGATTAGGTGTCCCCTCCTCTCTCAACTGTATAACGGGCACAACGGCAACCCCTAACCGAACAATTAGTACAATGAAAAAAAACATCTACACACTGCTCAGCCTGGTGCTCATGACAACAACCATGCTTGCCGGATGCGACCTTGTCGAATCCAACACGAATGATGAACCGGAAGTACAGGTCCAGATGAAGATGATCACTTCTTCGAATACCCTGGCAAAAGGATCTGCCATGAGCGTTCAGGAGAACGATCTGATCATAACCGAAATCAAAATGTTCATCGAGGAGATGGAGCTGGACGGCACCAGAGGTACGAAAGATTTCGAGGTGGAGAATTTTATCGTCAATCTGCCCCTTGATGGTTCTCCGCTGATCCTTACCGAAGGCGAACTGCCTCCGGGTCTGTATGATGAATTTGAATTGGAAATCGAGAAACCCGATGATGACGTAGAAGTTTCGGACCGTGATTTCAGAGATGAAACCGGTAGTTACTCCCTCGTGGTAAAAGGATCGTACCAGGGTGAAGATTTCACGTTCCGCTCACGGGAGGATTTTGAAATTGAGATCGACCTGTTCCCACCACTTGTAATTGAAGAATCCGGAACCTCCGTGCTTGTCGTTACGGTCGATGTATCCGGTTGGTTCAAAGGGCCGGACGGCGAGACGCTGGATCCCAAAGACTTCCATAATACGGAGCGGATCAACAAGAACATCGAGCGGTCATTTGAAGCCTTTGAGGATATGCATGACGAGGAATTCGAATTCGAAGACTACGTCCAGTCAGTAGATCTGGAAGACGGCTCGTTTACTCTCGAAAACGGACAGGTATTCCACATATCCACCTACACCGAATTTGACGGCGACTTCAAGTCCCTCGACCAGGTAGCTGATGCCTTAAAGGTGGGTATCATTGTAGAAGCCGAAGGCGAGTACTTCATCGATGCCGATGGCCAAAATGTAGTCATAGAAGTTGAATTCGAGTACGAAGATTGATCAGCGATTGTAACTATTACCCCATCGGGTCCGTTGGCGCAAGCTGGCGGACCCTTTTTTTTACAATACCCAGTTGCTACCCAAATCCTGTTCCAGGGACAAAATCGAATCAGGAGTTCAGAAGATCCGGGTGCTTTTTTCCCGATTGCAGCGCTGTCCCAGAAAGAACATTATGCAGATGGGAACAAGTCAGAGAAGGGCGGCGCGAGGATCAGAATGAGAGAGCTACACGAAACGACGGCTGGATCCCAAGGTCGAGCACATCCACCGGCACCGGCCGCAAACGGGGAATGGATCGCACTTCCTCATAGCTGAAAGCATAATTCCGGTACCAGACATTATCCCTGTTCAACAGATTGAATACCGAGAAGCCCGTCTCAAGATGAACCGAGCTGCTCAGCTGCCACTGGTGAGACACACTGGTATCCAGCCGGTAGTAGGCCTCCAGCCGCTCCCTGTCGTCGCTTCCGAATGTAGCCAGGGAATTGGGCGCCCCGCTCATCATGAGCCACGACAGATTCCACTGGAAGTTGCTCCCGATCCGAACTTCCAGCACCAGATTATAGGTATGCGTGCGATCCCATTCCGGGTGGAAATGCGCTCCGTCCAGCAGCGCCGGGTTCCGGAACGTCATTTCGGAAAGGGTGTAACTGTGCGTGAGGGTGAAAGTCCGGAACCGGTTCCGCATGATCATCTCCAGGCCCCTGGACTCCCCGCTGTTCTGGATAAACCAGGGTGTGCCGGAGAACGAATTGACCAGCGATGGCGTATTGCGTTCATGGATCCGCAAATCCTCGAATTTCTTCAGGTACGTTTCGGCCTTGAGGTAAAGCGAGGGAACCGGTGTGTATTCGAGTCCGGCCGAATACAGGGTGGATGTGGCCGGCGGCTGCGACCCGGTCGACAGTATCCACACATCGGCCGTGACCGCATTCTGCAGGGATATTTTGTGAAGGAACTGATGGTTGACCGCGTAACCGGCGGTGAGATGCACTCCGGATACCGGCGAAAGCCGGAGTTGAAACCGGGGTGCAGGCAGCACCTTGCTTCCTTCATTGAAGTAGTAGAGCCGTCCACCGGCATCCAGGTTCAAAAAAGTCCATGGACTCCATTCGGTATGCAGAAAGATATTTCCGAGATGGGCATCGGATTGCGTAAAAAAAGAGGGCCGGTCGAAGGAATCCTCGCCGTATTCGCCCCGGTAATACCGCCAGGATCCGCCGAAGGTTGCCGCAAACCGGTCCCGGTGGTAACCGAACTCCTGGTTCAACCGCATTTCATTGATGGCGCTGCGGTTACGGAACGGGAACGTGAATATGGTGATATTTTCAACATCTCCGTCGCGTGATATCCGGCTGTAGACAAAATCGTCCTTATCAAACTCTGTTTCGTAGGAGCTGAAGCCGGCCGTCGTAGAGCTGTGCAATTCCGACAGCACCTGCCGCTGATAGCTTAGACTCATCAAGGCATTCCCCCAGCGATTGGATGTCTCCACTTCTTCAAATGTAAAGGTGCGGTCGATGCCGGCTGTCCGGGTACGACGGCTGGCCACCTGCGATGTGCGGTCCCCTCCCAGGTAGCCGCTCAGGATGAATCGGCCGTTGCTTGATGTTTCGTGGTACAGCTTTCCATGCAGGTCGAGGTACTGGACGGATACGTCACCCGGTTGCAGGACCAGTTCGGTGAAATCGGGGGTATCATCGGCAACGCGCAATGGCCGGTCGATATCAAGTCCCCACTGCACCAGCCGGGAATTGTTGAACCAGTTGACCTGGTCCATGTATGAGGTCCGGGCGGACACCAGCCAGCTGCTCCGTTTTCCGAGCGGACCTTCG
>SKWQ01000216.1 GCA_007128855.1 Balneolales bacterium | reverse complement strand
CATCAAAAGGGCCAACTCTACCACCAGCGGTGCCCCATGGTCAACGGTGGCAACGGCGACTGGCTGAGCACGCAGGAGCGGATCATGAATCCGTACCACGGCGACCGCATGCTGCACTGCGGAAGCACGGTGCGCACCCTGTAAGAATGACGCCATTTTAGCAATGCGGCGCGCATCCTGCAAACTCTTGCGGTACCGCGGCGCATCATTCAGGATAATCTGCCCAAGACCCTCGCGGCGCGCATCCTTCAGGACAGCGCGCCGCCGGTCACATTCCGGCCGTCAGAGTTTTCCCAGCAACTCCCGCATGTTGCTTTTCCAGCGCTCGTCGTCGCTGGTGCGGATGTCAAGCGCAAGCCCCTGCTCAATCACGCGGCGGGCGTCGTCCTTCTCACCGATGGTGATGTAGAACTCGGCCTTGTCGTGGTAATAGAGGATGAATTCAGGGTCCAGTTCGATCGCACGCTCGAAAGCAGCGCGGGCCTTGTCGTTGCTGGCGCCTTCCGGTGCGCCTCCGAAGAGGGCATTGGCGGCCATCCGCTCAAGGCGGGAAAGGTTGGCGGCGCGGTGGTGCCAGTTGCCCAGTACGCTCCAGGCCCGTGAGTATTCGGGATCCATCTCTACCGCTTTCTCGGCATTTTCACGGATTTCGTTGGACAGGCGGATGCGTTCGCGCGGACCCACGCTCTGTGCCTTGCGACCGACTGCAGCGGCATACGCAAAATAGGATCCGGCCTCGTCGGGATGGGCTTCCTTGAGGATTTTGGCGTATTCGAAGGCCTCGTCGTAGTGCGCCTCCTCGGCAGAACTGCGGGTCTGGCGGTGGCCGATGGATGTGTGCAGCATTACGATATTCCAGAGCGCATCATAATTATCGGGCTGCAGCTCCAGGACCGATTTGAAGGCTGCCAGCGCTTCTTCGTCCTGGAATCTTTCGGACAGTTCAAAGGCGCGTTGCAGCCGTTGTTCAAGTTCATCGGCATGGGCGGCATTGGCAGTGAAACCGGCGATTACAAACAATCCAAGCAACAAGGCACAACACGGGTGCAGGAGACGTGATTTCATGACGGTGGATTTTATGTTTTGAGGAAAGCTGTGTATCATCAGCAGGTAAGATACAAAAGCGATGGTAAAAAAAACCTTATGCAGCAAATTCTGATCATGGGCAGCGGTGCCGTGGGCGGATTTTACGGCGCCCAGCTTGCGCGGATAGCGGGACTGAATGTCACTTTCGTAGCCCGGGGCGCGCACCTGAGGGCGTTGCAAGGCCGGGGACTGCGCATCACCGGTCTGACCCCGATGCACCTGCATCCGGTGCATGCCGTGGAGGATCCATCCTCGCTGGATGAGCCACCCGACCTGGTCATCGTGGCCGTCAAATCCTACGACACCCCGGAGGCTATCCGCCTGCTGAAGCCAGCCGTATCCACCCGCACACAGATACTCACCATCCAGAACGGTCTGGAGAACTATGAACTGCTCTGCAATGAATTTGGCAGCGACCGGGTTATCCGCGGGTTCTGCAAGATCGGGGCGGAGCTGACCGCGCCCGGGGTGATTGACTACCGCGGATTGTCGAGCGTGATTTTCGGCGAAGAGGACGGGTCCCAATCCAACCGGGTCATGCAGCTGCAGAACATCATGGAGCGGGCCGGAATCAGTGCCGCGGTGAGCCGCGAAATTCGCAGGGAGGCCTGGCTCAAATTCCTGTGGAACGGCATTTTCAACATGATAACGGGACTGACCGGCGCCACGACCGACATGATCTTTGACGATGTGGATGCGTATGCCATGGCATGGCAGCTTTTTTACGAAATGCAGGCCGTGGCCGGCGCTGAAGGCGTGCGGATCACCGACAAGGACGGGGCCGACGTGATCGAAGAGACCCGCGCCCTGGGTGCGTTCAAAACATCCACCTGGCAGGACCGCCACAAGGGGAAGCCGCTGGAATATGACGCGTTCTGCGGATATATTGTCCGCAAAGCAGCCGTCTACAAACTGGCCGCTCCCGTCAGCCAGGCGCTCTTCGCCCTCTACCGGCTGCTTGAAAAGAGTGAGTGAGGATGCGGTGGACCTGCGGCTGATGCTGCTGCCGTGATGCCGGGGGGGCTGGACGTGCGCCTGTGTCGCTGCCGCGATGCCGGGGGGCTGGACCTGCGCCTGACGCTGCTATCGCATATTCCGGATGAGGGCCTGGGTGAATAAGCGGGTATTGCCGTCGCCGCCAAGATCCGCCGTGATGACGTTCTTGTCCAGCAGTGTCCGGTGGAGCGCCTTGCGGATTTTTTCCGCTTTTTCGGTTTCACCGATGTGCTCGAGCATCATGAGGGCCGAGAGCAGCAGGGCCGTTGGGTTGGCCTTGCCCTGCCCGGCAATGTCCGGCGCGGAACCGTGGACAGCTTCAAACATGGCGTGGGTGTCGCCCATGTTGGCCGAACCGGTGACACCGAGCCCGCCCACAAGTCCGGATGCCAGGTCGGAAAGGATGTCGCCGAACAGGTTGGTTGTGACGATGATGTCGAAGATCTCCGGACGCATCACCATCTGCATCGCGGTATTGTCCACGATCATGTCGTTGAATTCGATGCCGGGATACTCGTGCGCCAGTTCCTGTCCGACCTTGAGGAACAACCCGGTCGTGAATTTCAGGATATTGGCCTTGTGGACAAGCGTGACCTTTTTGCGGCCGTGTTTCACTGCGTATTCAAAGGCGGCCCGGATGATGCGCTCGCTGGCGTACCTGCTGACCACGGCGATGGATTCCGCCTGGTTCTGGTCCTCATCCAACCAGCGCTCCTGTCCGATGTACATGCCCTGCGTGTTCTCCCGGAAGGTGACCAGGTCGACGCTGCCGAAGTGCGTTGGGACACCGGGCAGGGTGCGGGCGGGACGGATGTTGCTGTACAGGTCAAATTTCTGCCTCAGGGCCACATTGATGGAGCGGAAGCCGCTTCCCACCGGTGTTGTGAGCGGGCCTTTGAGGGCCAGTTTGTGCTTTTCGATAAGCGCAACGGTTTCCTCAGGCAGCGGATTGCCCGTCTTTTCGAACGCCCCCATGCCGGCCTGTGCCGGAATCCAGTTGATTTCAACCCTGGCAGCGGCCAGGATTTCCGTTACGGAATCCGTGATTTCAGGCCCGATGCCGTCTCCTTTGATCAGAACGATGTCATGCATGGATAATCTTGGAATATTTGGGTTACGAAGGGGATGAAGCTCGCGGTATAATAGCAAATATTCGGGTTCGCTTCACCTTTCTGCCCGGTTTTTGCACGTACTGACTGTTAAACGATGTAAAAAGTATTGAAAAAACACAGTATGTGAACGCTCTCCGATGTGTCTTGTTGATATTAATAGGTAAGATGAACAAAAAAAGGAGGCATATGTCCGGATTTAAATTGCATCAATCTAAAGTTACTTCAGCAAATCAAAGCGGTGTGGATGTCCATGAAGTTGGCATCGAATCAGGTCTGAGGCGTCGTTCCCGGCGGGTGAGCCTGACCGGCAGCGCGGGTCCGGGTGGTCTGATCAAGAAGATCGCGACATTGGTGTTGTTCGTGCTTTTGGTGAGTCCCGCCGCAAAAGCACAGATGGAAACGGGCATGGATGTTGTCGAATCCGCTTCCCAGTTCGCCCAGATCCAGTATTTCCACACATTGATCGTGGAGACCGGACTGGAAGAAAAGCTCAGGGAGGAAGGTCCCTTCACCATTTTTGCACCGACCAACCAGGCTTTCAATGACCTTCCGGAAGGCGTGATGGAGGGTCTGCTGGAAAATCCCGATGAGCTGAGGGATATCCTTCGGGCACACATCAGTTCCGGTACCATGCTTTTCGATGACCTGGCAAATGTGGAAAACATCCCCACGTTCCAGGGGGCTGTATTTGAGCTGGATCAACACGAGCAGGGCATCTCGATCGGTGAAGCGCAGATCGTAGCAGCGGATGTCGTGGCCACAAACGGCGCGATCCACGCCATTGACAAGGTGCTCATTCCCTGACAGATTTGCTTGCGGACGTAAGTATTTGAAGATGGAAGTACTACAGGACGAGCTACTCCACAACGGAGCTACTCCTGGACGGCTTTGATCCGCAACGCTTGCTCAGGAGTCACGTTTTCCGCACTACGACCATCGTCATGTCGTCGTTGAGCGGTGTCGATGCCGTGAACCGTGTGACCGACGAAGTCAGCAGGCTCAGCATCTGCTGTGCAGGTTGCCCATGGTGCTTCGGCAATTCGGCAAGCAGCCGTTCGTCGCCGAACATCCGGCCGGACGGACTGAGTGCCTCCGTAACCCCATCCGTATAGAACAAAAGCGTGTCATTCGGCTTCATGTTCACAGACACGACTGTCAGACTCTGCTCGAAGTCATCTGTTCGTGTCAGCCCGATTGCCAGTCCACCCGACCGGAGCATTTCCGCTTTTTTTTCACCGGACCGGAGCAGTATGGCCGGATTGTGTCCCGCCCGGACATACCTCAGGGTCCCGTCGCGCACATCCAGCAGCCCGTAGCAGATCGATATGAAGCTGCCGCGGCGGGCATTATCGTAGAAAAGCCGGTTCATGCGTGTGAGCAGCGGTATGGGCTCGGGTATCTCCTTGACCAGGCTCTGGAATATCCCCTTGACCATGGTCATGAAGAAAGCCGCCTGGATCCCTTTGCCGCTCACGTCCCCGATCACGAAGGCCATACGGTGATCGTCGACCTGGATCACATCGTAATAGTCGCCGCCAACGTCGAAAGCTGCGTGGCAGCTGGCCGCCACATCCATCCCGTCGAGGGTCGGGAGGTTTACCGGAAGGAAGGACTGATGTACCTGGTGGGCGATTTCCAGTTCCCTCTCCACACGCTGCTCCCTGGCAATTTCCCTGATGTAGCCGGGCGTGAGTTCCGGGAGGTGTCCGTAGCGCTTGCCATATTCCGCGAGGGCGATCCCCCCGGCCAGCAGGAGGAAGGCGAAAACAACGAATGACCAGGACAGGAGGGCGTCCGGTGATCCCGTGACTACCCTGCCATCCACGGTTGTCCACAAGACGAGAAATACGAATATGGCGACAATTTGGGCGAGAAGGTCCTGGCGGAGGAAGAACCAGGTTGCCGCGATACCCGGAATGAACCAGAACAGCATGACAAGAGGAGTATCCGGTGTGCCGACCTGGTGGGAGGAGATCAGGGTGAATGCGATACCGCCGCTGATAAGAAGCAGTACCGTGTTGTTTTTGTTGATGCCAACCCAGGAGAGGAAGCACGCGAAGATGCCGCCGGTGATCAGTATGGTCCAGAACAGGTTGCGAATACCGATCTGCCAGGCGGGGAACAGGTAACTGTCGGCATAGAAAAGCTGGTCATCGAGCAGGTTCAGGTAGCTCCGGTCGGTCAGGGTATACATCAGTGCAGCCAGTCCAAGATAAGCGAAGGCGCCCAGTACGCCCGATGCAAGGGAGTTGCCCAGGGCGCTGCTGTCCAGATAACCCAGCCGGAGCAGCGACAGACTGGTGATCTTGTCCGGCCACACTTCACGGCTTAGGGATTCCCCGAGACTGGTGAGCATAAAGACAAAGATCCCGAAAAATACGGAGACCACGATCATGATGAGCACGAGGGCTAAGATCTGGAGCAGCTGCTGATCGATGTAATAGTACGCTGAACTCTGGAACATCATCTGAACCAGGTGCAGCACGAACAGGATGGCCGCGATCGACCCGTAGACGGTGGCGGAGTGCATGTCCACAAGACGATGGAAAATACGTCTTACAAAGAGCGTAATGAGCAGAAGCAGGGCGATGATGAAGAAGATGACGCGGATGAATTCATCCGCGGAACCGGCGTCGGTTTCTGCCAGTCCGCCGATGAGTACCTCCTGGTCGATAGCGTGCAGGTGTCCGTCCGCATTCACGCGCACGGTCACTCTGGGGAGATGCTCAAATATTTCGGCCTGCGGTACGAGGACGATATTCCGCAGGCGCTCTCCGTGCTGCTCGGAGCGGTAGGTGGTGTCCACGCTCATCATGTAATTATTCCAGACCGTGCCCCGCAGCAGCGGTTTGAGGTCGTCGAACCCGGGCAGTTCAGGCAGGGCGGCAGGTGTGATCCGGTCTGTCTGCCGGTGATCGATGCCGCCCCGGTTGTCCATATGGAAACGGATGATCGCTCCGTCGGGGGAGTGCACGGTGCGGAACAAGGTGGCGCCGAAGGGCTGGCGGTAGGACTCCATGGTGATCATCACATCTTCGTGTTCATCGGTGTCGATCCACTTGACCTGCCAGTAATAGGATGGTATGAAACGCAGGAATCCGTTGCGGATGAACTCGCTCAGATTTTTTTTGCCGAAATGGGCCACCTGGCGGTTCAGGAGCTCATCATTGGTATGGAATACGATAAATGGCTGCAGGGCTCCGGTGTCGAATCCGGATTTTTCCAGGAAGCGGCGCGAGTCATCAATGGTGGACTGTTTATCGGCCAGGTCCGACAGGTTCGAGGGGGGGTGGGACCAGGGCATCAGCAACAGGAAAAGCAGCAATCCCAGCAGTGCAGGAACGAACAGCCAGCTGTACTTTTGAGGTGAATATCCCACTATAATTTGATTGTGATGTTGGTTTGACCGGCCCACGACCTTCTGGAATCAGCGGCGGCTGTAAGGCCGGTGAAGCCGATTCCGGGATACGCAAATCCACCCCGCTTGTTTCAAATATCGTTTTGGGATGTTGTAAAATGGCGTATATTGCTCGCTAATACCTATTTATAATATATACATTTTTGCACTCCGATAAGTCCATGCCAGACAAAAAGAGGATTCTGGTAGTAGAAGATGAAATGATTGTGGCCCATAGCATTTGTGCGGGCCTTGAGCGCATGAACTATGCTGCGGTCGGCCCGGCGGGCAACGCCGCGGACGCCATCCGGATTGCCCTGGAGGAGAAGCCGGACCTGATCCTGATGGACATCCATCTGGGCAATCAGGCAGACGGCATCGAGGCAGCGCAGGAAATCCTGAAAAAGCACATCATTCCGATTGTCTACGTCACAGCGCATTCCGACCTGCACACCATCGACCGGGCCAAAGCCACCGGCCCTTATGGGTACATACATAAGCCGTTCAGCGAAAATGAGATACGCTCAGCCATCGAAATGGCGCTCTACAAGCATGAGAAACAGCTTGAGATCAACCGGAGCGAGCGGCTGCTGTCCACCACACTGAAGAATATCGGGGACGCGGTGATTGCCACGGACCGGGACCTGACCATAACCTACGCCAACCCGGTCGCCGAGAAGCTGCTTGGTGCGGGCAGCGAGGAGCTTCCCGGACGAAGGTTTCAGGATGTAATGCAACTGATCGCCGAGAGGGACATGCAGCCGGTCGCTTTGCCGGGACAGGAGCTGATGGAACGGTCAGGGCGATGGTATCTGCCCGAAGAGTGTCTGCTCTCCGTCGGAAAGGACGGGCACATCCCGGTGAACGGATCCCTGGCCGCCATCCGTAACGACCAGGATAAGGTCACGGGTATTGTGGCGGTGCTCAGGGACATCCGAAGGGAGCGCAAGCATGCCCGGACGACCCGCATCAGAAAGCAGTTTGAGACTGTCATCAACGAGATCCGGAACCGGTTGATCCGTGATGTCCCGCCCGATATCACAGCCATCCTGGGCTTGATGGCGCGATCGGTCCAGGCCACCAGGGCCTGCCTGTGCGTCTGTCCCTCAGGCAACGGCAATCCGGACGGCAATGATGAACGCATATCATGGGTTTCTGCGGAGGATGCGGGAATTTCAGGTCACACGAATTCATGCAGCCACCTGTGCGGAAACTGGTGGAAGGAGCAGGCCGGAGATGGTGAGCCCCTGCTGTTTACAAGCATCGATGCCCTGCCCGATGGCGCCGCAGCCGAACGGGAGGCGATGAAGCGGGAAGGTGTCGGTTCGGTCGCCCTATTCCCCTTTCAATCAAAGGAGACCGGATATGTTGGCACTGTCAGTGTCTACTGGCCGGAAACCCGGGAGAAATTTCCCGAACTGGAGATCCACACCCTTTCGATCATGGTGGAGCTGGTGTCTGCATTCATCGTGCGGGCACGGGCCGAAGCCATGTTGAGAAGCAGTGAGATCCGCTTCCGGACCCTTATACAGAAGAGTTCGGACGTCATAACGGTCATAAACCGGGATGGCGAATTCATATATGTCGCCCCATCCGTGAAAAAAGCGCTGGGGTATCCGGAAGAGGAGCTCCATGGCAAATCGGTGTTCGATTATATCCACAAGGACGACATCGCCGAAATGCGCAATGCTTTCAGGAAAATGCTGGACAACTCCGTTGATGAGATGACGGTGGAGTGCCGTTTTCAGGGAAAAGACGGCAAATGGATCCATCTGGAATCGATCGGCACCAATCTTGCCGGGGAACCGTCCATAGCCGGGGTAGTGATCAACTCCAGGGATATCTCAGACCGCAAACAGTTCCAGGAAGAGCTCATCCGTGCCAAAGATACCGCCGAGGCCATGAGCCGGGTGAAAACAGCGCTGCTGGCCAACATGAGCCACGAGATGCGCACCCCCCTGACAGGCATCCTCGGCTTTGCAAACATCCTGGAGTCCGAGCTCCCGGATGGGGAGTTCCGCGACATGGCAAGCCGGATCTCTGCCAGCGGCCAGCGGTTGATGGAGACGATCGAATCGGTACTGGATCTTGTGAAGCTTGAGGCGGACAGGGTGCGGGTGCAGCCGGAGCGGACCAACATCGTTGATGAGGTCATACGAAACGTCAACCTGCATGTACGTCCGGCCAGGCATAAGGATCTCGGACTCGAGGTCAGGTGTGATATGGATGAGTTGTTTGTGGATATCGACCGCCAGCTATTCGGCCGCATCTTGTACAACCTGCTCTCCAACGCCATCAAGTACACCGACGTCGGACATGTCGAGGTGTTGATTGCGACCGAGAGGGATCTGTTGGATGAGTGGGTGCTGGTCCACGTGAAGGACACCGGTATCGGCATCTCAACGGAGTTCCTTCCGCGTGTTTTCGATGAATTCCAGCAGGAAAGTTCGGGCTACTCAAGGAAATATGAGGGCACCGGTCTGGGGCTGACCATCAGCCGGAAACTGGCCAGGATACTCGGCGGATCGATCTCGGTGAAGAGCAAAAAAGGCGAAGGTTCCATATTTACGGTCCGCCTGCCGTTGAAAACTTCGGATGGACCGGTTCAGGTCCGGCCCGATTACGAGGTGCATCAGCCATCGCGTCAGCCCTCCGGTGAAGCACCCCGCGTACTGGTGGTCGAGGACGATTTTGACAGTTCGGAAGTCGCCAAGGTGTATCTGGGTGCGTTTTACGATGTTGTGATCGTTGATTCCGGTGAAAAAGCGATGGATGAACTGAAAAAGAGTGCGTTTGACCTGGTGCTTCTGGACATCAGTCTGGGGCCGGGCATGGATGGCGTCAAGACCCTGAAGGCGATCCGCAAGGATACGGCCTCGAAATCGGTTCCGGTGATCGCACTTACCGCGCACGCATTGCGCGGGGACGCCGATTACTACCTTTCGCAGGGATTTTCCGCCTACATGCCGAAACCCTACAAGAAGAAGGACCTGCTTACCGTGGTTGCAAACTATCTCAGAGAATGACAGACGGCATCACAGGGTCATACCTATGACCATGCTGGCAATAGAGAAATAGATGAGAAGTCCTACGGCATCCACGATCGTTGTTACCAGCGGGCTGCTTGCCACGGCCGGGTCAATGTTGAAGCGGGTCAGCAGAAACGGCAATATCGTGCCTATGATATTTGCGGCCAGTACGATGGCAACCATGGAGAGGCCGACAACTATTCCGATTTCCGCCCCTCCGCGGTAGAAGCCCAGCACCCAGCTGGTGAGACCCATGGCAATTCCCAGTGCGATGCCGACCAGGATCTCCTTGCCGGCAGCCCGGAACCACTGATTCAGTTGCAGATCGCCTGTGGCGATGGCACGTACCATCAGGGTGGCCGACTGGGCTCCGGTGTTCCCTCCACTCCCGATGAGCAGGGGAATGAAGAAAGAGAGAGCTATGGCGGAAGCAAGCACCTGTTCATACGCCTCAATGATGCCGGAAGAGATGAGATTGACAAAGACAAGAACGACCAGCCAGGAGATCCGCTTGCTGAAAAGGGAAAATATGGAAGTTTCACGGTAGCTGGTGCGAAGCGGTGCAACAGCTGCTGTTTTATGGAAATCCTCGGTGGCCTCTTCTTCCGCTACATCGAGAAGGTCATCAACGGTAACGATCCCGAGCAGGATACCTTCCGAGTCGACGACAGGCAGCACTGTTTTATCATATTTCTGGACGACCTGGACCGCTTCCTCCCTGTCGTCGAAAGCCGAAACTGAAACGAAGGTGTCATCCATGATGTCAGAAACTTTCAGCTCGGGATCCGAGAGGATGAAGAGCGGAAGTTCCAGGGCATCCAGCAGTTTCCAGGCTGGATCGGTGACGTAGATCATGTTGATCGTTTCACTCTGCCGGCCCATTTTGCGGATATGGTCCAGTGCCTGTCCGATGGTCCAGTGGGGCCTTACGGCCAGGTAATCCGGGGTCATGAGCCGTCCGACACTCTCCTCCGGATAACCGAGCAGGTTGCGGGCTTCCCTGAGATCCTGTGGGCTCAGCAGGTTGAGGAGCTGCTGGGTTACCTGAGCGGGCAGTTCGTCGAGCAGGGCGGTCCGGTCATCCGGTGCCAGGTTGGCGAGCAGCTGGCGGGTCTCTTCATCGGTCAACTCCAGGAGCAGGGCGTTCTGCTGTTCCGGCTCGAAATGCGCGAAAGTGTCAGTGCTGATTTCCCGCGGCAGTATCCGGAAAAAGACCACCCGGTCGGGCTTGTCGAGGGTCTCCAGGAGGTCGGCTATCTCAGGTATGGGCCAATCTTCCACGGATTCACGGAGCTCTGTCCATTTCTGCTGCTCGATCAACTCGGTGATTTCCGGTTTTATCAGCTCTTTAGTGATCATGCAGTCGCCTCGTTTTGGAGTTCCGGGTGCCAGTGGGCTTCACCTGAAATACGATCCCTTATTGCCGGGTCGGGTGTGCCGGTTTGTCATGGCCCGGGGTGCCATTGATCATGCAGGCAACACGAAAAGGTGATGGGTGTAAAAATACGAAATAAGGCCGGATAGTAAAGAAAAAAACCGGGAAAGCAGTTTTTAAAACCCGTTCATACAGTTACAGGATCCGGTTCAGGACGGCCCTGGGCATGAGTGAAAGGAGCAAGGCGACCAGCCGCCAGCGCCTTGAGACATAGCTGACCGCTCTCTTTTTTTCGATGTCATCGGCTATCTGCCGGGCGGCTTTCTCAACATTGGCGACCCAGAACATGCGCTTGTTTTCTTCGGTCATCGGAGTGAGTACGTACCCGGGCAGCACGTCCGTGACCGCAATGTTCTCGCCGCGGCGCCTGATGCGCATCCGGATGCTGTCGAGGTAGTTGGAAACGAACGCCTTGGATGCGTTGTATGCCGATCCGTTAGGGTGCGGTAGTAGCGATGCGATAGAGGAGATGCCGACAATGTGTCCGTGACCCTGTTTCTGGAAGATCCGGTATCCTTCATGAAGCATGCCGGCAAAACCCAGGACATTGACCCGTATCAGGTTCTCGGTCGGTTCCCTCTCCATACCCGGGGAGCTGCCGGACACCCCGGAGTTGATCACCAGCAGATCAATGCCCTCCATTCGTCCGATCAGGTCATGCAACGCCTGAATGGAGGAATCGATGTCCATGACGTCCATGAAGGTGGCAAAGGAGGGCGAAGGGAGCTTCGGCTGCAGTTCCGTGGCCATCAATTCGGTCCTGCGGGCACCAAGCCCAAGCACGTATCCGCGTTTGGACAGTTCCACGGCAAGGGCCGCACCGATACCTGAACTGGCGCCGATGATCACGGCTTTCCGGGGTTCTTGTTCCATTTTCAAACTTGCTGCAGGATTCAGGCCCGGAGGTGTCCGGATCCTTCACGGATGGAAGGAACCAGGCGTTCCGTGAAATGGAAGGCACCAAACAAGACGGCGCTGTAGAAAAGCGTTCCGAGGATCATATTGTGCAGGAAAGGTACGGCTGCCACGTAGGCGGCGACGAGCCCTTCCCAGGTGGCCGGGTACATGGTTCCGGAAATCCAGACACCGAAATTGGTGATCAGGAAGAAAAGCATGGCGCCGGTGATGCCGCCCCCCGCAATATATCCGACCGTGGCATGGTTCTGCAGCGAGCGCCCCAGGAACACCATCAGCGCAAACGCCACGTAGACGAATGGAATGGTGTTGTGCCATCCCAGAAACAGATCGGAAACAAGCATTACGCCGATGGGCATGGCCAGGGCCATGACGCGGTCACGAAAGATCACACCGGAAAACAGAGCAAGCGCGGCGATGGGGGTGAAATTGGGTGGATGCGGCAGGAAACGCAGTAAGACAGCTGCAAGAATCAGTATCGTTAGGGCGATGATCCGATGCTTGTTCATAAGTTGGTGGTCGTGTGATTGAAATGTTGGATGCGGGCGACCATAAAATAAACAATATCCTGCCCAGTGTAAAAAAAATGATGCACTACGGTTGCCGCAGCCCCGTGCCGGCCGGCAAAATCATGGCGCCCCGAAGGTATTGGTTGCTTTGAATGCCGATTCCGACGGATCCCAGTAAACAACGATGTCATCGCTTGCCTCGCTTCCCCGTTCGTTGAGCATCACGATTTCCAACAGCTTCACAGGTGCGTCATAGAGCGCGTCATTTTCGTAGGGTTCTATCACCAGGGCATACCCGTGCGGAGCCGGCACCTGGTCTATGAGCTGCCGGCCGTATCCATCCCGGATCGCATCGCTGCTGATTTGCAGGATGGGAAGGAGCGTACCATCGCTGATTTCATAAACGGCAAGATCGCTGAATGTGTGGGTGTACCCGGCATCGGACAGGTGGCGATGCAACGGCGGCTGGTCCGGATCCGTGCTGATGACCACGTAATTGTCGACCCCGTTGGCGTTTATATCCTCACCAAGTATCAGCACCCGGAAAGGTGCGTCCAGTAGCTGATTTATTTCACGGAGGTCCAGGTTTTCCATCCGGTGCCAGCGCACGATGGTCTGGATCACCGGCTGTTCCCCGTGTATTAATGCCGGCAGCGGCGGGTGGGTTTCGGAATGGACCGGCACAGGGTCCGGGTCAGCCATAAGGAGTACGACCGCAAAGTAGGCAGCCACCAGGATTACCATGAGTGCGCCCAGCCAAACCACCAGGGAGCCAGGTCTTTTCTTTTTGTTTTTCATCTGTTTAAAATGTTGGATTCATAAGGTCAGATAGAATGTCCATGACGTTTTAATCATACTCCTGTGTGACCGGAATATGTCTGGTCATGGACATTTCATGTGTTTGTTTTTTTTGATTCAACAGGTCACATAGAATGTCCATGTCGATATAATCATGCTCCTGCGTGTCCGGGATCATGCCCTGCCATGGTCATTTCATGTCATGCCTGGATGTAAGTGTATGTCGGAATAGGGTTTCTGCAGAAAAAAGGTGAATGCTATTAAATTCGTGATTTTTCCAAAATAATTTTATGTTTAACGGGTTGTATAAGTTTTGAAATACATCCCGTTAAATAAAGATAGAGGAAAATAATGAAGTTTTTTGTGACGACAACATGTATGGCAGCCATACTATTTCTTTTCGGGGCCGCAACGGTCCAGGCGCAGTTTGAGCAGCCGGCTCCGCCGCAGGATGTTCCGGAGGTGACCGACGAGGAGCTGAAAACCTTTGTTGATGCATCCATGAAAGCCCAGCAGATCCAGTCCGAAGCCCAGATGGAGATGATTTCCATCGTTGAGGATGAAGGCCTGGATGTCGATACCTATAACAAGATCCTGCAGGGTACGCAGATGGGGCAGTCCGCCGACGAGATGGAAGTATCCGCCACGGATGTTGAGAAGTTTGAGACGGCATCGGCACAGATCGGAGAGATCGAACAGCAGATGGAAGACCAGCTTATCGCTGCCATCGAGGACGAGGGACTCGAGCTTCAGCGCTTTCAGGAGATTTTCATGGCCGTGCAGAGTGACGCCGGACTGCAGCAGAAGGTACAGCAGTTCATCCAGGAAGCCCAGATGCAGTAAGGGACTTTACCCTATCTGCCCGGACTGGTGTATGGTGAGTGCTTAATGCGAAAACGCCACGGGAGAAGTGCATCCTTTCCGGCATAGTCTATCCCGATGCGCGGTGAAGCCAGGATATCCCCTTCATTCGGCACTTCCTCCCCGTTGCCTGCAGTCAGCCACACGGTGTCTCCGGACAGATCCGTTCCGTTCAGGCGCGTGGTGATTCCAAGTGCCTGGCTGACGAGCCCGGGTCCGCCGGCCGTATTGCGCCGTACCTGGTCCTGTTTTCTCCGGGCAAGGATGGTGTCCACTCCTTCGCATGGTGCCAGGGCCCGTATCAGCACGGCCTGGGGAATCTGTTCGGGGCCGGTTATCACATTGAAGAGGGTGTGGATCCCGTAGCACAGATAGGTATAAGCAATGCCCCCCTGCCGGTAGAAAACTTCGGTGCGCCGCGTACGGCGTCCCCCGTAGGCATGTGATGCCCGGTCGGTCAGGCCATCGTACGCCTCGGTTTCCACGATGACGCCGGCGGTGACCATGCCGTCGATGCGGGTCCACAGCCGGCAGCCGAGCAGGGCCCGGGCCCTGGAGACGACATCATCCTCCAGATAAAAAGATTTCGGAAGCTTCTGATACATGGCCGGCATTCGGGTGGATGTGAGGTATGTTTTTGTGTAAAAGGTTATGATCCTGGTACAAAAGTCGCAAAAGGGAGACATTTTTGCCAATCATTTGATGACTGTCAATTTACCTTGTCATGCAGTTGTCCTATTTTTCCGGACTATCACATAACAGGATCGCATGGCAAAACCGAAAACCGCAACCGGCAGGAAAGAAACGACGCCCCTGATGCGCCAGTATCAGGAGATCAAGGAGAAACATCCCGGCACACTCCTGCTGTTCCGCGTGGGTGATTTTTACGAGACGTTTTCCGATGATGCGATCACCATCAGCCGCGAGCTGGGCATTACGCTCACCCGCCGGAACAATGCCGGCGACCAGACCCCGCTGGCCGGCTTTCCCTACCATGCTCTGGACAGCTACCTGCCGAAGCTGGTGAAGAAGGGCTACCGGGTGGCGGTGTGCGATCAGACCGAGGATCCCGCGCAGGCCAAGGCGGCCGGACGTAAACTGGTCAACCGTGAGATTACCGAAGTGGTGACGCCCGGCGTGACCATGTCCGACAAGGTGCTCGACCGCAACCGCAACAACTACGTGGCGGCGGTCCATCCCGGTCCGAAGGCCTACGGACTCGCTTTTGCCGACATCTCCACCGGGGAGTTTGCCGTTTCGGAGCTGCCGCAGAAAGAGCTGCGGGAAGTGCTGGCGTCACTGGCGCCTGCCGAGATCCTGGTCAGCAAGAAACTCAAAACGGCGGCGCCCGATTGGCTTTCGCAGTTCGTCGTCACCTGGCTGGAGGAGTGGATCTACGAAGGGCGGTACGGCTACGATGTACTCCTGGAGCATTTCGGCACGCACTCGCTCAAGGGGTTCGGGGTCGAGGAGCTGGAAACGGCCCATGTGGCCGCCGGGGCGCTGCTCCACTACGTCAGGGAGAACCAGCGCGCCTCGCTCGGACATCTGCGCACACTCAGCGCATTCGACAACACCGGGTACATGATGCTGGACGCATCCACAAAACGGAACCTGGAGCTGATTACCAGCATGCACCAGGGCGGCACGGAGGGGACGCTCATCTCCATTCTGGACGAGACCGGCACGGCCATGGGCGGCAGGCTGTTGCGCAAATGGCTGATGCGGCCGCTGAAGAACCTGGAGGAAATCCGGTTGCGCCTGCAGGCCGTGGAGGTGCTGCACATCCGGCACGACCTGCGCCAGCAGCTGCGCGAAATCCTCAGGGAGTCGGGCGACCTGGAGCGCCTCGTTTCGCGGATCTGCGTGAAGCGGGCCAATGCGCGCGAGCTCAAGCACCTCAATGACTCACTGAACCTGCTTCCGGCCATCACGGAGCTGCTTTCCGGGGTGGATGACACCCTCCTCACAGGCATCGCCGGCCAGCTCACACCCCTGCCCGATCTGCAGGAACGCATCGGGACGGCCCTGGTGGACGACCCGCCCGCCGGCATCCGCGACGGCGGCTTCATCCGCGACGGCTACTCCGCCGGGCTGGACGAGATCCGCGATATCGCACGAAACGGCAAGCAGTACATCGCCCGCATCCAGAAAGAGCTGGTCGAACGCACCCAGATCCCGTCGCTCAAGCTCGGATACAACCGCGTCTTCGGGTACTACATCGAGGTCACCAACGCGCACAAAGACAAGGTGCCCGACGACTTCATCCGCAAGCAGACGCTGGTCAACGCCGAGCGATACATCACCCCGGAGCTCAAGGAGATTGAAGAAAAAATCCTCTCCTCGGAAGAGCGCAGCCAGGTCATGGAACAGGAGCTGTTCCTGGAACTGCTGGATGCGGTTGCCGGACACGCCGCGCCCATCCAGGACAATGCCGATGCGCTGGCGCAGCTCGACTGCCTGCAGAGCCTTGCCGAGGTCGCCTACCGCTACAATTATGTCAAGCCGTCGGTCCACGACGGCACGGCCATCGAGATCCGGGGCGGACGACATCCGGTCGTGGAGCGGTTCCTGCCGCAGGGTGAGCCGTTCATCCCCAACGATGTCACGGTCGACAGCGAAACGGACCAGATACTGGTGATCACGGGTCCGAATATGGCCGGAAAGAGCATCATCCTCCGGCAGACCGGGCTCATCGTGCTGCTGGCGCAGGTCGGCTCGTTCGTGCCGGCAAAAGAGGCCAGGATCAGCGTGGTCGACAAGATTTTCACCCGAGTGGGGGCCTCGGACAACCTGGCGGCCGGGGAGAGCACGTTTCTGGTGGAGATGAATGAGGCGGCCAACATCCTCAACAATGCGAGTCCGCGTTCGCTGATCCTGCTGGACGAGATCGGCCGCGGCACCAGCACGTTCGACGGGCTGAGCATCGCCTGGTCGCTGGCCGAGTACCTGCACAACCAGCCGGGGGTGGCGGCCAAAACGCTGTTCGCCACGCACTATCACGAACTGAACGAACTGGAGAACCTGTACGGGCGGATCGTCAACTACAACATCCTTGTCAGGGAGCACAAGGGCCGGATCATCTTTCTGCGCAAGCTGGTGCGCGGCGGCGCCGACCACAGCTACGGCATCCAGGTGGCGGCCATGGCGGGCCTTCCGCAGCTGCTCATACTGCGGGCAAAGGAGATCCTGGGCAATCTGGAGTCGCACAGCCTGGACGTGACCCGGTCGTCGGGCACGCTCGAAAAGGGCGGAGCGGCGGGTGAT
>SKWQ01000088.1 GCA_007128855.1 Balneolales bacterium | reverse complement strand
TCCTGCTGGGTCGACATGTATTCATAAATGTCGATCATCCGGCGGAAGTTGCGTTCTGCAGGATAGTTGCCCGGATAGTCCTCCATCTCCCTGGGGTGCGCCTCGACCAGCCAGCGTCCGTAGATCAGTGCCTGTTCATACTGTTCGTTCCGGAAATCCTCGGAAAACAGGGACTGGATCTGAAGCGGTGTGTAACCGAAGGGCTGAGCACTTGCCGTACTGGAAATGACCAGAGCCGTTATCAGGATGAGAATTGATTTTGCCATGATGTTGAGGATTAGACTGTGCTGTATGCTTATTGCAGACGGCGTTGGATGAACATGAGTTCAGACAAATTGAATGACAGCTTCAGGGCAAATACCCTTTCCGAGATGAGTCCGGCTGATTGCGTCCCCCGGAAGCCGTACTCAGCATTGATGTCAATGGAAGAGTTGGACCGGGAAGATGGGATGCTTAATCCGCCATGGATCGTTACGGTTTCTATGTCGTTGTCATTGATTTTAAGGTTGCCTGTATCGTATGATACGCCCAACCGGTAGATAAAGTTCGACAGGAAGCCGGAGGCGTCCCTGCGGGCCGGGATAAACTGCCCTCCCAGGCCAACTCGCATCCGATCCTTAAGGAAAGCTTCTGTCTCCCCGTTAAAATTGGTGTATTCACTCCAGTTCTGATAGAGCACGTCCGTGCTGATCTGAATAAATGGATTGAAGTTATAGGAAAAACCGGCACTTGCCTCCATTGGATAGGTCACCTCACCGTCACCATAATCCGAAGGTGGACGGATGGTCACATCATTGAAATCGATACGTGACTCAAGCTTTCGCTCGGAAACAAGATTGACCGGCAGGGATACCATCGCCCCGAAAATAAACCGGTCGTTTTGCCGGAATGCATTTCTCTGCTGGAAATATATACCAAATCGATTTCCAAATCCATAGTGAGATGTGGATTCGCGCAAATTGGTGGGACGGTAATCGGGGTTGTCAAAGAATACCGTCTGATCGCGACGGATATTGCCGATCAGCAGGGAGGGTGCATAACCGACCGAGAAGTTACGGGTAATGCGATAGCCAAAGCCGAGCTCAATCTTGTTGATACCCCCGTTTCCCTTGTTCTCAACGACATAGTTCAACTCGCTTCCAGTGTGGTTCTCTTCCGGCGCCAGACGGTACTGGTTCTGCAGCGTGAAACGGGAAGAGGTCAGGGGAGAAACGGAAAAGGTGACCCCCAAACGATCCCTGGTGATGGGCATCACAACCTGGAACGGGCCGGAATGAAACTGGGTGGACCGGTACTCCAAATCCGGCGAAGAAGCATCGTAGCTGGATATTTCAAATGCACCGCTGGCATTGGTAAAAATGGCACGCGACCAGGCCGCCGGGTTGGCAATGCCCGGCACCCTCGTGTCGTTGAGGGCGACGCCGTAAACGCCCATGCCGCTTGCATAGGACGCCTTAAAGTCATTTGGCACTCCCAGGCCGAAGTGCGAATAGGCAGAACCTCCTCTCCACACATCCTGTGATATGGCCGGTGAACTGATTCCGGTGATCAGGAAGAGGATGACCGGAATGGATTTGGCGAATCGTCTCATAGGTTTCCACACAGGCAGGCTACTGCTCTTTTGAAATACTGGTGATTAGCAATTTGGGTTGTCTCATGCTGCTTTCTGATCCGGACAGCAGGACGGGAAGGAACCTTCCGTCATTCCCGCCGATGACCGCATACAGTGAGCGGCTGTCACCGCCGGTGCGTAACTGGTCGTTGGCCAGTGCGGTCAGGTTTATGCGATAGGAACTGTCTTCACTGCGCCTGGTTGCCTGAAAGCGTGGATCGGTTGCAATGGCGTAGTTGAGCTGGTCCGACTCCAGGAAATAGACCAGCATGGTCTCGGAACGGGGGCGGACATAATTTGCCGGAACGCCGCTCCTCATACTCAGGGTGTCATCATACATAACGAGCTCCATACGCGAAAAATTGGTGGTGCCCAGGAAGCCTTCAGAAAAATCGAAGTCCAGTTTCAGCATGCTGCCCCTGGTATTGTACACCGGTTTGCTGGTGCCGACCACCCCTTCATCAGGTCCGTCCTTATCAAGGCTGACCGCCCAGCTGCTGATCTCCTTACTGAGGTCAACCATGCCCTCGCCCGACTGAATGAGCAGGCGAGCCCGGGAAACCTGGATGGAAAACATTTTATCCGTGCCTTCCGCAGGTACGATTGCCAGGCCCGGAAGATCCGCCCTGTACAGTGAGTCTTTTTCTGATTCGGACGGATTTACGAAGATGTCCCTGTACTTTCGGGTCCATTCGTCACTCAGACGGACCGTTATCGAGTCGGCGTCCGTAAGGGTAAACCGGCCGATCACTTTTCTGCTCATATCCGGATTCGCCGCAAGATCGGGAATGGAGTCATAGCGCCAGGAAGAGCTTCGCCAGGGTCGGGCGAGTTCCACGATCTCAAAATCACCGGGGGCCGCTTCCGATCCATAGCGGTTACTGACGTTCAGACTCAGACGGATCACGGCATTCTCCCCGATCGTATCGGCCTGGGCCTGCCTGGTGATGGAAGGACGCATCAGCGCCGTTGCCGTTACCGTGCCAAAAGCCGGGTCTTCCACCCGTCCGGTGGTGACGTACGTCAGGTTGCCGCTGAAGGAGGGCGAACTCACGACAGACAGGTTGGATATGAGTACCGTATCGGCGTGCACCCTCACATCGTCAGGTGAGAGGTCGCCGCCAACTATCGGGGTATCGTCACAGGAAGAGACGAGTCCAACCGCAAGCAGCAGCATCAGGGGGGTTGTCAGACGGTTAAGAATGCCGCCAAACGTATAATTATAGCTCAAAACAGAGGTTATTCCGTAATTTTTTTGTAGTAGTCGGCAAATTTACTGGATACATCCTGAGGCGAACCCTGGATTTTGTCCGGTGTAATGCCCAGTGCAGTAAACGTATCGTCCAGTTCGGATCCCAGTTCGTTACCGGTCACAACATGATCCGCGTAGGAGAGTCCGGCCCTCAGAAAATCAACCTTGCCGTCAAAAATAACCGAACTGCGGTCAAAATCTTCGGGAAGGGACATCAGGTCGAGGATGCTTTCCTCAAAAATACCGTGGTTGACAGCACTGTGCACATTGAAAACTACTTTTGTCTGTGAAAAATTGTCATCGTCCTTATAAACGGACTTCAGCAACACGGGTATGAATCCGGCTGCCCAGTCATGGCAATGGATGACATCTGGCTTCCAGCCAAGTTTCTTAACGGTTTCCAGAACGCCCTTATTATAGAATACAAGGCGCTGGTCGTTATCCTGGAAGAACTCATCCGTCTGCGGATCGTTAAACAGTGCCTTTCTCTTGAAATACGTGTCGTTGTCCAGGAAATAGACCTGCAACTTGGCGTTGGGGATGCTGGCCACCTTGATACGCATGCTCTCTTCCCGGTCACCAACCCGGACCTTGATACCGGCAAGGCGGATCACTTCGTGCAGCCGGTTCCTGCGGTCATTGATGGAACCGTATTTCGGCAGGAGCAAGCGGATTTCGAACCCCTTATCCTGAAGGGATGCCGGCAGGAACCTGAGAAGGTCTGCGGTATGGGTCATTCTCGCAAATGGTGAAATTTCAGCTGCAGCGTAAAGAATTTTCATAATCGGTCAATTCACGTTTCCGGACAGTTGTTGTGTTTCCGAATGGGCCGGGATTCATACCTTGGGATCGCAATGACCCTCAAACCCAGGGAAAAAGAGCGGCCAAATCAAATGAATACAGACACCTGGCAACCCTCTGCGCAATGCTGCAACATTCCCTGGAGGGCGGCCGCGAAGGATAATCTGTAAATATACGCAATTATGGCCTGAACCGAAAATGATCAGGGTTCTTCGGCATGAATATCGGACAAATTGGAATCGGTTCTGGCGTCACGCGGATTTCGGTTGCTTATGGTAATGATATGGCGGATGCGGTCACGGTCCAGGCGATCCAGCAACTCATCGGTGTACCGCCACATCCAGTTGTTTTCCGTCGTACCCGGGAAGTTCATGCGATGCTCGCCGTCCAGTTCCATGTAATCCTGAAGCGGGAAGATGGCTTTGCTGGCAACAGACAACATTCCCTGCCGGATGAGCTGCCAGCTTACATCCGATCCGTTGGATTGCGTATACTCGCGCAGATAGTTCTTCTCCGCTTCGGGCGCCTGCCGATACCAGCCCAGGGTCGTATCGTTGTCATGTGTGCCCGAATAGACGACACAATTGGAGCTCTGATAGTTGTGCGGAAGGAAACCGTTGCCCGGATCGCCAAATGCGAACTGGAGCACCTTCATCCCCGGAAACCCGAAAGATTCGCGCAACTTAACCACATTGGGCGTTATCACACCAAGATCCTCCGCGATGATCGGGAGCTTCCCAAGCTTTTTCTCGATGGTCTTGAACAGTTTCGCGCCCGGGCCCTTGACCCATCGGCCATGTTCCGCGGTCTTTGCCTCCGCCTTGATCTCCCAGAACGCATCAAACCCGCGGAAATGGTCCACGCGGATGGCATCAAACATGATGAACATCTGGCGGAAGCGCTCAACCCACCACTGATAACCGTCTTTCTCAAGCTCTTTCCAGCGGTACAGCGGGTTGCCCCACAACTGGCCGGTCTCACTGAAATAGTCCGGCGGAACGCCGGCGACCAGCAGCCGGTTGCCGGTTTCGTCCACATCAAAGAATTTCTTGTTGGCCCAGACGTCCGAGCTGTTGTGGTCCACGAATATGGGGATGTCCCCGATGATTATGATGCCTTTATCGTTGGCATACCCCCGGAGAGCCATCCATTGTTCGAAAAATTCGAATTGGACCCAATACTGCGACTCAATGCGCTTGCGGAGCTTCTTCCTGGCGGAATCAAGGGCCTTTTTTTCACGCCGGGCCAGCCCCTCGTCCCACTGGTTCCAGGGCCGCTTGCCGTTTTCGATGAGACAGGACATGAACAGGACATAATCATCCAGCCAGAAAGCATTCTCTTTTTTGAACTCCTCGAAACGCTTCTGTTCCGTGGACTCCTTACGGTCGTAAAAACGCTTGCATGCTTTGGCCAAAAGCTCGTCCTTGATGGCATACGCCTGGTCATAATCGACACTGGTTCCCTGGGGGACACGGTGTTTGGCCAGCTCCTTTTCCTCAAGCAGTCCCTTTTCCTTCAGCATGTCAGGGCTGATGAGATAGGGGTTTCCGGCAAATGCGGAGTAACTTGCGTAGGGAGAATTCCCGAATCCGGTGGGCCCGAGCGGCAGGATCTGCCACATGCCCTGGTGCGTCTCCTCAAGAAAATCAATAAATCGATACGCTTTGCCTCCCAGGTCGCCGATCCCGAAGTCGGAGGGAAAGGAAGTGGGGTGGACAAGGGTGCCACTTGATCTGGTAACGTCCATGTTCAGAACAGATAGGTTTACGTGGATTTGATGATGACTCCGGCCAGCGGGGGAATGTTGATCCGGACATTGGCGGGCTGATTGTGAAATTCACCTTTTTCAGCAACCAGCTCGGCATTGCCGAAATTACTGCCTCCGTAGTATTCCGAATCGCTGTTGAAGACAATGCGGTAGGTTCCGGGCCTTGGCACACCGATCACATAGTCATAGTGAACCTGTGGCGTAAAGTTAAAGATGCACACGACGGCATCGTGTTCTTTCTTGCTCCTTCTGATGAATGCCAGGATGCCGTTGTCCGCGTCGGTAAAATCGACCCACTGGAACCCGCCCCAGTCAAAATCGACCTGGTGGAGAGCCTTCTGTCCGCGATAGACCCGGTTCAGGTCCTTGATCAGCGTCTGTATGCCCTTGTGCTGGTCATATTTCAGCAATCCCCAGTCAATGGATTTCTCACTGTCCCACTCACCCCACTGGGCCAGCTCCGATCCCATGAAAAGCAGCTTTTTACCCGGGTGGCAGTACATGTATGTGTAGAGCAGTCTCAGGTTTGCGAATTTCTGCCAGTCATCACCCGGCATCTTGGAGATCAGCGACCGCTTCATGTGCACGACCTCGTCGTGCGAAAGCGGAAGCAGGAAGTTCTCCGTAAACGCATATATCATCGAAAACGTGAGCTGGTTGTGATGATACTTGCGGAAAATGGGGTCGATGGCCACGTATTTGAGCGTGTCGTTCATCCAGCCCATGTTCCACTTGTAGTCAAATCCAAGACCGCCAACATAGGTCGGACGTGACACCATGGGCCAGGAAGTCGATTCCTCCGCCATGGTCACCACCCCCTCGAACTCCTCGTTGATCACTACGTTGAAGCGTTTCAGGAAATCGATGGCCTCGATGTTCTCCCTGCCTCCGAACTTGTTGGGAACCCACTCTCCCTCCTCCCGGGAATAGTCAAGGTAGAGCATGGATGCGACCGCATCCACACGAAGTCCGTCGATGTGAAACTTGTCGCACCAGAAGATGGCGTTGGACATGAGGAAGTTCTGGACCTCGGTCCGGCCAAAGTTGAAGATGAGTGTGCCCCAGTCACGGTGCTCACCCTGGCGGGGATCCTCGTGCTCGTAAAGTGCCGTGCCGTCAAACCGCCGCAGTCCGTGATCGTCCTTGGCAAAATGGGCGGGGACCCAGTCCACGATAACTCCAATGCCGGCCTCGTGGCATTTGTCGATGAAGAACATGAGGTCTTCGGGCGGACCAAAACGGGAGGTCGGCGCGAAATAGCCCGTGATCTGGTAGCCCCATGAGGGGTCGTAGGGATGTTCGGCAATCGGGAGCAGCTCGATGTGTGTGTAGCCCATTTCCCTGACGTAGGGGATGAGGTCTTCGGCCAGTTCGCGGTAGGAGAAAAAGCCCGTCGGATCCAGCTCCTTCTTTTTCCAGGACCCCAGGTGCACCTCGTAAATGGACATCGGCTCGTCAAATCCCTTGGTACGGGCTGCCATCCACTCCTCGTCTTTCCACTCATAGGTGTCGATGTCCTTGATGATGGAGGCATTGCGCGGACGAAGCTCCGAGTAGAACCCATACGGATCGGCCTTCAGCAGCGGAAGGTCCTGCCCCTCCACTGAAATTTCATACTTGTATATGTCGCCTTCGACCAGGCCGGGGATAAAGATCTCCCAAAGGCCCTGCTCGTGGTATTTCCTCATGGGATGCCGCCGGCCGTCCCATTCGTTGAAGCTGCCAACCACACTTGCCCGTTTCGCCCCGGGGGCGGCGACGATAAACCGCGTTCCGCTCACATCTCCGATTTTCATCAGATGGGAGCCCATCCACTCATAAGCCCTGCGGTGATTCCCTTCACCCCAGAGTTGCATGTCAAATTCCGTGAGTGTGGGTCCGAAGGAGTAGGGGTCGGCCGTGGTGTAGGTGTTCCCGTCGTAAAGCACGACCTCATAATAGTAATCGGGCGCTTCATCCATCCCTTCAAGGAGGATTTCAAACACGCCTCCTTCGCTGATCCTGGTCATCTCCCGGTAGGATGTCCCGTTTTCTAACCATATCTTTAGGGCCTCTGCATTTGGATGCAAGGCGCGGACGACGATCCCCTGCTTTTTCCCCTTTTTGTATTCGTGCGGACCAAGTACGGCGAATGGATCAGAGTGGTCGGCCCGTTCCAGTGCAGTGATTTGACCTCGATCGAGAAACTTCTGTATCACAGGCATATTTTTCGGAGCATAATTTAGATTGTCGGGTAAAATACAAGTTTTACTCTAAAGTTAGTACATCAGGATGCCTTCTGCTGCGTTAGTTTGTCTCATCGTGCTTCAATTTTGTCACAAGAATAACATCGGTTGAAAATCCCTTGAAAGCCAGCAATCTCATAGCAAGAAGATACCTTTTCTCAAGAAAAAATGTATCCCTGATCAACACGCTTACTTTGATAAGCGTGGCTGGCGTGACCGTGGGAACCGCCTTGCTGATCGTGGTGCTCTCGGTTTTCAACGGTTTTTTTGATGTCATCAAAGGGATGCTGCTGTCCAACGACCCGGACCTGCGAATCGAATCGGCTGCCGGACGCTCCTTTGTGATCACGGATGCCATGGAGGAGACTCTGGCCGGGATCCCGGAAATTGCGGTTCAGTCCCCGTTTATCCAGGGCAAGGCGCTGGTTGCCCATCGCGGGCGGCGTGATCAGGTGGTGGTGGTAAAAGGGGTGGATCCGGAGCGTTTTGCCCGCTATGCCGACCTGGACGCTCTGATGTATGCCGGCGGACTGGATCTGGATGTCCGCAACAGCATGCCCGGCGTCCTGCTTTCGGACCCGGTGAGCCGCAGCCTCCGGCTGCACATCGGCGATGATGTCGCACTGCTGAGTGCTTCGGGCATGCGGCGGGCGCTCACGCAGTTCACAGGTCCCAGGGTCAGCCGGTTTGAAGTGCGCGGCATTTACGACATGCGTCAGGTAATCGACGAGCCGGTGATGTACATTGACATAGCCGCGTCCCAGCGGCTATTCGATCTTCGGGACGAGGTGTCCGGGCTGGACATCCGTCTGCATGACCACAACCGGGCCGAGGCCGTCAAGCGCACTTTGCAGCAGGAACTGGGCGAGCACTTCCTGATCCAGACATGGTACGACCTTCAGAAGCCGCTTTATGATGTCATGAACCTGGAAAAATGGGGCGCCTACTTCATCCTGATGATCATCGTGCTGGTTGCTGTCCTGAACATCGTCGGCTCCCTGACCATGGTGGTGATCCAGAAGCAACGCGATATCGGCCTCCTGCGCTCCATCGGCTTTCGCAGGAAGGACATCATGTCCGTTTTCCTACAACAGGGATGGTATGTTGGTCTCATCGGCTGCGTTCTGGGCGGAACGGCCGGATTGACCCTTGCCTGGCTTCAGGACAGGTATGAGCTCGTCAAGCTTGCCGGCGCCGAGTCGTTCATCATTTCGGCGTATCCGGTGCAGATCCAGTGGCTGGACATCAGTTTCGTAGTGGGTGGCAGCCTCCTGCTCTGCATCCTGGCCAGCTGGTACCCTGCCCTGCGTGCCGCATCCATCCAGCCGGCGGACGCCGTGCGCAACGAGTGACCGGATCCGCTGCTGTTCGTATACTACCGCTCGGAATAGCTGTCCGGCAAATCGTTTTCGTAAAGCACCACATCCCCAACCTCAAGACGCTCCCTGAGCAGGTCATTGGCTTCGTACAGGCTTGCGACCACGGTGATCCCCTCTTCCGGAAACCCGCCCTCCCTGAGGCCTTCATGGACCGGCCGGGTCTGGTTCTTCCCGACCAGATAGACATGGTCCGGAGAATGGTTGGCCATGTGCCGTCCGAACAGGCGGTTTTCCTCGTCCTGCCGCTCCCCGAGTTCTATCATACCCGGTGTAATCACGTATTTTTTGCCAGTTTTGAACGCCGCCAGGACGGATATGGCATTCCGGGCCCCGATGGGATTGGAGTTGAAGGCATCGTCGATGACCAGCACCCCGTTCCGTTTCTTGAGTTCCAGCCGGTGTTCCACGGGTCGGGCTTTCTGCAGCGCCACACGGATGGTGGGCAGGCGAAGCCCCATGGCCAGTCCCGCCGCCGCCGCCAGGAGTGCGTTTTGCACACTGTGCTCACCCAGCAGTGCCATGGTGATCCGTTCCACACCCCCTTCCGGCAATGTAGCCGGTGCCTTGCCCGGCCCGCCGGTCACCGCATCCGGTCCGCCAGTGGCCGCATCCGATGCCCCCTTCCGGATAAATCCCGGGTCGGAACCTGACGGTTTCACGTGCATTGCAAACGAACAGCCGTTCTCATCATAACTGATTTCATCAGCGTGGATGTGGTTGCCGTCTTCAGTCAATCCGGACATGATCACCGAAATATCGTCGCGGCCAGCCATGGCGCGGACCCGCCGGTCATCGCCGTTGAGCAAGGCGATCCCGCCGGGAGGCAGATGCCGGACAAGCGCCCCTTTGGTATGCGCAATGGCTTCCACCGATCCGAAACTTTCCAGATGGGCAACACCGATGTTGGTGACCACGGCAATGTCCGGACGGGCAATGTGGCATAGTTCATCGATGTTCCCGGCATACCGGGCACCCATTTCGAGGATGAGGACCTGATCACCCGCCTGCAGGTCGTTGTTGATCACCTTGCAAATCCCCATCGGGGTGTTGTAGCTGCCGGGGGTGGTGCAGACACGGAAACGCTCCCTGAGGACCGCATCCAACAGAAACTTGGTGCTCGTCTTGCCATAGCTGCCCGTGATTGCGACTACGGTCAGGTCGGGCATCGAAGCGATCTTTTTGCGGGCTTTCTGCTTGAACCGGTACTGAATCAGCATTTCCAGCGGATAGACCAGTGCCGCAGCAAGTATCAGCAGGTAGGGAAGCACCAGGCTGGCGAAGGTCCATGCGATGAGAAGCGAATACATGTCGGGAAACAGGGTCCCGCGGTAAAACGACCAGGCGGATCCCAGCACCGGGATCACGGACGCAAACAGCACAAGGACAACGGATAGACGCACGACACGGGGAGTGAACACCAGCGGCTTTTTCACCTGCTTCATCTCAAAACCAGTCACACTTCCGAACCAGAACGCCGTGAAGATGAACAGGATAACGGCAATGGACGAGGTGGTCAGCAACGGCTCCAGATAATACTGAGCCACGAGCACCAGCAGGATGAGCGCAAGATTGGGTACCGGCAGCAGGACCGAATTCCAGTGATGTACCAGCCAGGCCGAGAACTCGTTGAACTTGTACCCGTTCTGCTGGAAGATGTGCAGCAGGTGCCGGGAACGGAACAGCATATGCCGGAGCATGATGAAGATCACGATCCAGGACAGGGCCTCAATAAATGCGTAATACCAGCTCAATATTAACCTGCGTGTCGGTCCGTTGCATGTTTCAGAAAAACTTGCGCGTAATATACCAAGTTCTGTTATCTTGTCAGGCGATTCTTTCTGAAACAATGAAATCCCCCCGGAAGTCCTGCCGGCTGTCATGCCGCCATCCGCATCCACGGTGCTTCATAGACGTAATTGACTTATGAAATGTCCATGACCGGGCATAGCCCCGGGCATACAGGAGCATGATTAAATCGTCATGGACATTCTATGTGACCTCTTAAATCAAAAGATGTATACACATGAAACTGATCATCCCCATGGCCGGACGGGGCACGCGGCTCCGTCCACACTCCCTGACCACTCCGAAACCGTTGCTGCCCGTAGCCGGTCCCATGCTCCTTGAACGGATCGTCTACACATTTGTCACTTCCCTGAACCGAAAGATCACCGATATTGCCTTCGTTCTGGGGGATTTCGGTGTGGATGTCGAATTTCAACTGGGCGAGATGGCGCGCCGTTTCGGAGCCAAACCTGCCTTCTATCATCAGGACCAGGCCCTCGGCACCGCACATGCCGTCAACTGTGCCGCGCCTTCCCTGACCGGGGAAGTGATCGTCGCCTTTGCGGACACACTGTTCCGCACAAGTGGTCCGGTCGACCTCGAAGGGGCCGACAGCGTCATCTGGCTGAAAAAAGTGGATGACCCCTCCCGCTTCGGTGTGGCCGTGCTTGAAAACAACCGCATCACACGGTTTGTTGAAAAGCCCGATGAGCCCGTCTCCGACCTGGCCATCATCGGGGTTTACTATTTCCGCGAAGGGGAGCGGCTTCAGCGAGAACTGCAGTACCTGATGGACAACGACATCCGCGGACACAAAAACGAATTTGACCTTACGGATGCCATTGACCGCCTGCTGCAACAAAACGCGATGTTCCGTTCCGCCGGGGTGGATGAGTGGCTTGATTTCGGGACCATTCCCGCCTGGCTCTCCTCCACCGCTTCCGTACTGGACCGCCAGGAGCCGCAGAAATTTGATGACGATGCTTTTTCGGGCACCAGGATCATCTCCCCATCTCACATTGGGAGCAACGTGCGTATTTCGGACAGTGTCATTGGCCCTTACGCGAGCATAGGCGACGGGTGCACCATCACCGGAAGCAAAATCCGCAATTCCATCGTGCGGGAAAAAGCGGTCATTGAGGATTCCGAACTTGACCATTCCACGATCGGCATCTCTGCTGTGGTCCGCTCCTGCCGGCAAGAGATACACATCGGTGACCATTCCGTAGTCGGGGACACCGCCTGACAACGGCCGCTGACAGTGGCAGATACCGCCTGGCCCCTGCGACCACCCGGCACTTGCCGATTACGGCTATCTGCCGCTCCCGCAATCCGGCCAGCCATAGTCGACGTCATGATGGGCCCTTGTTCCGCGGCGCACCATCCCGCAGCTCCTTGTGATGGCGCACATGCATTTCTTCCGGCTCCAGGTGGATCGTAACCACCGTATTTCCCCGAAATTCGTCCATGATCTTTTTCTCGATGATGGTCGCCTCCAGGTGTGCCTCTTCCAGGTCGATGCCCGCCCTGAACAGCGCATGGAACTCGATCCATAACGTGTTTCCTGTACTCCTGTGCCGCAGATCGTGCCAGCCCGTCATCACCCCACCGACCTCGTCGTCCAGAACCTTCCGGATGCAGGCGTCATTCTCATCATCGCTCCGATCCATGAGTCCCGTCGTCGCGTACCTGACCAGCCGGTATCCTTCCACGGAGATAAAGGCCGCCAGCGCCATGGCCACCAGCGAGTCAAGGAACATCAACCCGGTCCGGGAGATGAGAAACAGCGTTACCAGCACGCCGGCGCTGGTGTACACATCGGTGAGCGTGTGTTTTCCGTTGCCCGTCAGGATCATGTTGTTTTCCTGCCTGCCCGTTCGGACGAGCCAGGATCCAAGCACCAGATTGATCAGCGCCGTGACGAAAATGATGCCGGCCCCCGTCTCAATGTTAAACACCTCTATGCCGGTGATCAGACTTTTTATGGATTGGTAGCAGATGGTGAGCGCCGCCACCAGGATCAGGGTCCCCTCTGCGCCTACGGCAAAATAACCGATCCGTTCGTGTCCGTAAGGATGATCGCGATCGGGCGGTTTCTGACTGAAATAGATGCCGAATGCCGAGAATCCGACGGCAAAAACATGCACAAAGCTCTCTGCGGCATCGGATAGCACACTGTTGGCACCGGTGTAGAGCCAGGCCGCGAACTTCAACAGAAATACGAAGAAGGAGACGATCAGACTGATACGGATGGCCTTCTCGCTTCGGGTGGTTTCTCGCTTCTCAGGCATCGGCCAATTGGAATAAATGTGAGTTCACGCCACCAAAAAGTAAAATCATCGTTATCTTTCGGGGATATTCGCATTCACAGAATACACAACTTTGCCCTTTTATTGCCAGTTTTTTTCTTTTGCAGGACCTGGATACCACATATCAGACGCTTTTCCGCAAGATTTCCGAGGCCGTTTCGGAAATCGGGCAGGAAATTTATGTCATCGGTGGATTTGTCCGCGATTATTATCTCAACCGGCTCCCTGCCGACGGAGCCTGCGACATTGATTTCGTCACCCTCGGGTCGGGTATACGGGCCGCCGAGGCCGTAGCCAGAAAACTCGGGACCCGGAAAATCGCCACCTACCGTCGGTTCGGGACCGCACAGGTGACCTGGAAACGGTTTTCACTGGAATTTGTCGGCGCCCGCAAGGAAAGCTACCGGCCGGACTCACGCAAGCCGGCCGTTGAGGACGGGACCCTGGAGGACGATCAGTTCCGGCGGGATTTCACCATCAACGCCCTCTCCTGGTCCCTGAACCCGCAAAGCTTCGGAGTGCTGAGCGATCCCTTCAACGGACTTCGGGATCTGCAGGACAACATCATCCGCACACCTGTGGATCCGGAGCAGACATTCAGCGACGACCCCCTTCGCATGATGAGGGCGGTCCGGTTCGCAACCCAGCTCCATTTCGGCATCGCCCCGGAGACCCGGCAGGCAATGGAAGCCATGGCGTCCCGCCTGGAGATCATCTCCAAGGAAAGGATCATTGACGAACTGAACAAGATCGTAATGTGCGACCAGCCGTCCTCCGGATTCGTGATCCTCAATGAAACCGGCCTGCTTGCACATTTTTTCCCGGAACTGTGCGCCCTTCAGGGCGTGGAGGAGATCCACGGGCTGCGGCACAAGGACAATTTCCATCATACGCTCAAAGTGCTCGACAACGTGGCCCTGACCTCGGACAACCTCTGGCTGCGTTGGGCAGCCATCATGCACGATATCGCCAAACCGGCCACCAAGCGGTTTGAGACGAAACAGGGCTGGACCTTCCACGGCCACGACGCCTTGGGCGCACACATGGTCCCGCGTATCTTCCGGCGCCTGGGACTGCCCCTGGATGAGCGGATGCGCTATGTGAAAAAGCTGGTGCGCCTCCATCTGCGTCCCATCGCGCTGACTGACGAAGTGGTGACCGACAGCGCCATCCGCAGGCTCATTTTCGAAGCCGGTGATGACATTGACGACCTCATGGCCCTGTGCCGGGCAGATATCACCAGTAAAAACCATAAAAAAATCCGCCAGTTCCTGAAAAACTTCGATTATGTGGAACAAAGGGTTGCCGAAGTCGAAGAAAAGGACCGTCTCCGGAACTGGCAGCCGCCGGTGAGCGGCAACGAAATCATGGAGATTTGCGGCATCGGTCCCGGACCTGAAATCGGACGTATCAAATCCGCCATCGAGGAGGCCATCCTGGACGGCACCGTCCCGAATACACGGGAAGCCGCACTTGATTACCTGTATTCCATCACCGATCCGGCGAAAAAAAACACCAAGCCAGTCAGATAACAACGTGAACGATACCGAACAAACCGTATGGATTTCCCGGTCGTGGGCCAAGATAAACCTGGGCCTCCAGGTACTGCGCCGTCTTCCCAACGGATACCATGAAATCGAGACCGGATACTGTTTCATCAACTGGAGCGACCGGTTCGAGATGAGGAAGGCGCCGAAGTTTTCCCTTGAAATGTCCGACGAGCGCCTGCCCACCGACCATACCAATCTTATCGTCAAGGCGGTCAATTCACTGCACAAATATGTCGAATTTGATGACGGCTGGTCGGTTCTGGTGGACAAGCTGATCCCTTTTGGAGCCGGCCTGGGCGGTGGGAGCAGCAACGCCGCCACCATACTGCGCATGCTCCGGAAAGTGTCCCGCCCGGATCTCTCCCTGGATGAGATCCACCAGCTTGTGAGCGGACTGGGTGCCGATATTCCGGTATTCCTGCATGGGAAGCCAGGTGTCGGAAAAGGCATCGGCACCGAAATATCGTTCTGTGATATCCAGCCGGACGCGTGGATCGTGACCGTTTTCCCGGATATTCACGTATCCACCGCAGAGGCCTACCAGAACTGTCTTCCCAACGAAAACCCGGAGTTTCCGCTTGAGCACATCCTGCTGAACGAGCCGATCGAGGAGTGGCGCTTCCTGCTGAACAACGACCTGGAGCCCTGGGCCATCCATCAGCATCCCATGATCGGCGACATCAAGGACCAGATGTACGATCTGGGTGCTGACTATGCCGCGATGAGTGGAAGCGGCTCTTCCGTATTCGGAATTTTCCAACAGGAATTCGTTGCCGTGGATGCGTTTAACCTGTTTGTGGACTGGAAGCACAAGGCCAGCCTGACCCCCCCGTCTTTCCTTCCGGACATCGGCGTGTATCGAAATTCATGATTTTTCATTAAATTTAACCACCTGTAACAGACTGTACGACCAAAAGAACGCACCAGTAAATTCACGGAAAAAACTTTCGTCATCATCGGCGTTTCCGTTGGCATAAATCCCAGCAGTTCACCCATTAAAAACTATTGTATGATCAAACTGAACGATGATATCACCAAGGCCATGGATGCGGAGTCCCTTAAACTGGACATCCAGCGGCATCTTCGCTTCACCCTTGCAAAATCCAAGTATTCCACCACGAAATGGGATAAATTCCGCAGTGTCGCCCTCACGGCCCTTGACCGGCTGCACGACCGATGGATCGATACCCAGGAATTCTACTATGACGTGGACGCCAAGAGGGTCTACTACATCTCAATGGAATTCCTGATCGGGCGCCTGCTCGACAATATGCTTGTGAACCTGGATATCCTGGACGAGGTGAAGGAAGCGCTGCATGAACTTGGCCTGGACTATGACGAGGTCAAGGAAAACGAATTTGACGCGGGGCTGGGTAACGGGGGCCTTGGCCGTCTGGCGGCCTGTTTCCTGGATTCCATGGCCACCATGGGCATTCCCGGATACGGATACGGCATCCGCTACGACTTTGGCATCTTTGAACAACAGATCCGCAACGGATATCAGATAGAGAAGCCGGATATGTGGCTCCAGTTCGGGAACCCATGGGATGTGGTCCGGCCAAAAACCCTCTATCCTGTGGATTTCTACGGTGAGTCGGTACCCTATACCGACTCTGAGGGAAGGCTCCGGTTCAAGTGGGTGAACACCCAGAAAGTGAACGCGCTTGCCTTTGACACTCCGATTCCCGGATACAAAAACGATGTCGTCAACAATCTGCGGCTCTGGAAGGCATCCTCAGCCAAGGCCCTCGATCTCAAGTCATTCAGTCAGGGGGAATACATTGATGCCGTTCGGGACGCACAGCTCCAGGAGAACATCTCCCGCGTCCTCTATCCCAACGACAAGGTGTTCGTGGGCCAGGAACTTCGCCTGAAGCAGGAGTATTTCCTGGTCTCGGCAACACTACAGGATATTATCCGCCGGTTCAAGAAAGTACACGACGACTGGAGGAAGTTTCCGGACAAAGTCGCCATTCAATGCAACGACACCCACCCTAACCTGGCCATACCGGAACTGATGAGGGTGCTCATCGACTACGAGGGGCTCGATTGGGAAACAGCCTGGGAAATCACAAGCAAGTCCATCAATTATACCAACCACACCGTGCTTCCGGAAGCACTGGAATCATGGTCCGTACCGCTGATGCGAAATCTGCTGCCGCGCCACCTCCAGATCATTTATGAAATCAACAAACGGTTCCTGAACAATGTCCGCGACAAGTTTGGCAACGACGTCAACCGTGTCCGCCGGATGTCCATCATCAGTGAAGGCGAAAAACCAGCCGTGCAGATGGCCACCCTCGGAATCGTGGGCTGTAAAAAACTCAATGGCGTTGCCCGTCTGCATACCGAGCTGATCAAGAAAACCATCTTCAAGGATTTCTACGAGATGTACCCGGACAAGTTCATCAACATGACCAACGGGATCACCCCGCGGCGCTGGCTCAAGCAGTGTAATCCCGGACTTTCCGATCTCATTTCCAAGGAAATCGGCGATGACTGGATCACGGACCTGGATCAGCTCCGCAAAATCGACAACAAGGCCGAAGACAAGTCCTTCCGCAAGAAGTTTTCTAAGATAAAGCGTCAGAACAAGTTGGCGCTCATTGAATTCATTGAATCAGAATATGGATTTAAGCTGAATCCCGATTCTCTTTTCGATATCCAGATCAAGCGGATCCATGAGTACAAGCGTCAGCTGCTTGTGGCGCTGCACACCGCAATGCTGTACAACCGGATCAAGGCGGATCCCGATGCGGAATTCCAGCCCCGGACGGTGCTTTTTTCCGGAAAGGCCGCCCCGGGCTATACCATGGCCAAGCTGCAGATCAAGCTGATCAACTCTATTGCCGAAAAGATCAACAACGATCCGGATGCAAAAGACAAACTTTCTTGTATGTTTCTGGAGAACTATACGGTTTCACTGGCAGAGCGTTTGATCCCGGCAGCGGATCTGTCCGAACAGACTTCGACAGCCGGTATGGAGGCCTCCGGAACCGGCAATATGAAATTCGCCCTTAACGGAGCCCTGACCATCGGTACACTGGATGGTGCCAATATCGAGATCCGTGAGGAGGTAGGCGAGGAAAACATATTCATCTTCGGCCTTACCGATGAGGAGGTGGAGCAGACGCGGCGCGAAGGATACAATCCGCGCGACTACTACGACGCCATTCCCGAGCTGCAACAGGTGCTCAACCAGGTGCGTGACGGGTTTTTCGAACCGGAAAAACCCGATCTGTTCCATCCCATCATCCGTTCCCTGCTTGATGAAGGGGACTATTTCATGGTGCTGGCCGATTACGAATCCTATGCAGAAAAGCAGAAAGAGGTGGAAAAACTGTACCAGAACCAGGAAGAGTGGATGAAAAAGGCGATCCACAATGTTGCGCGCATGGGGAAATTCTCATCCGACCGCACCATCAGCGAATACGCCGAACACATCTGGGAAGCGAAGAAGTACAACCTGCCGCTCAAGAACAAGAATGGCAATAAAAAGAAGTAATCACTCCAGCACGAACCGGAAGGTGATGGTGCCGTATTGTGACTCCTGGGGCACGTTGGAGGGCAGACGCGAGAAACGCCAGGTCCGCAGGGTACGCAGCACTTCCCGCTCGAGTTCGGGACTTGCTTTGATAATGGGTTGAAGGCGGCCAACGGTGCCGTCGGGACGCACTTCGAACCGCACGGATATCACCGCCTCGGTCTGTGAAACATAACCGGGCAGGGGCTGGACGAGCGGTGCCCGGTTGAGGTCCCCTTCCCATTCCAGCTGGAACGGAGCGGAGCGTATGGGATCGGCACCCGTACCCTGGTCCACGTCCGGTCGTCCCCGGATGCCGCGGATGTCCCCGGTCTCCTGTTCACCGCGCTGCTCGATCTCATCCTGTTGCGCCGGCGGGGGAGCCGCCGTCTCTTCCACTTCCTGCGTTTCCTCGATCTGCTGCTGCGGATCGATCAGGTCGGTATCGGGGGTGGTGACCACTTCTTCCTGGATATCCTGCTCCTGCTCGGGCAGATCCACATCGCGGGCAATCTCTTCGGGCTGGGGCGCCGGTTGGGGCACCGGCACGGGTTCGGGTTCGGGCTCGGGATCTTCACTGACCGTTTCCACCGGTTCCGGCCGGGTCTCGGGACGGGCCTCATCCTCCCGTGAAAATTCGGCCAGCGTCCCGTCCTGAAACTCCCCAAGGGTGATTTCAATGAACGCGGTCCGCTCCATGGCCTTTGGTTGGGTGGCCATGATCAGGGCGATCACCAGAACGATGACGTGGATCACCGAAGTAATGCTCAATCCGAATTTTTCTTCCCGGGTCAGTGTGCGCATATTTGTCAGCGGCTCGCCCGCTCCGTAGCCATCATCATGTTCATGTTCAAAGCCTTACCAATGTTCATAACGTGAACGGCATCGTCTATTATTGCATTTTTATCGGCACGGACTACCAGGGTGGCACCCGGATGGCGCTGGACCTGCTCCCGGATGGATGCGGCCACGTTCGCCCGGGGCACCGGGTCGCCCATCACGTAGAAGCTTCCGTCACGGGTGATGGATACATTGACGAAGTGCTGATCGGTCATGGCGGCCGTTTCCGCCCTGGGAATATCCACGCGGATGCCGAAGTTTGTCACAAAAGACGAGGTCAGCAGGAAAAAAATCAGAAGCAGGAGCACGATGTCCGTCAGTCCCGCTGCGGCAAAAAGCGTCAGTGGCTTTTTAACTTCACTTTCAGATCGGAAATTCATCGCGATGCTCCTATAAAGGTTTTTTGGCTGCGGGTTTCTGCAGGAGCTCTATGAACTCGGTGGATGAGTCTTCAAAGTCAAAGATCATCCTGTTCATGCGGCCAAGCAGATAGTTGTAGAAACCGTAGGCCAGGATGCCAACGGCCAGTCCGGATGCGGTGGTGATCAGCGCTTCCCAGATGCCCCCCGCCAGCACACTTGGATTCACGTTGCCTTCCAGTGTCTGGATCTGCTGGAAAGCCTGGATCATACCGGTGACCGTGCCAAGGAATCCAAGCAGCGGAGCCACACCGGCAATGGTCGCCAGCCAGTCCATTTTCTTTTCGAGCAGATGCACCTCGCGCTTTCCGGCATTCTTGATGGCATCGTCAATGTCGTGGATCGGACGGCCGAGACGTTTGATCCCCTGCTTCATGATCCTGGAAAACGGCTTGTCCATGTCATCACAGTACTGCAGCGCGGCCTTCATGTCCCCGCGCTTGAGGATCTGCTCCAGACTGTTGAGAAACTTCTGGTTGTCCATCGTGGAATTCGACAATACCCGCCATCGCTCGGCTATGACGTATATTGCCAAAAGGGAGAGCAGCGTGATGGGGATCATCACAAATCCACCTTCCGCAAGCATCTGCAGCCAGGTGATCTTTTCGGGAGCGGCCACAATGGGCTGCAGGGTGTCCTCCGCCATGCCGTTCTGCAGAAGAAGCGCGGAAAGATACAGGGTAACCGGTGTCATTTAGTGCCGTTTGGTTTAAGGGTTGATCTTAGAACTGTTAACGAATCCTGATGATGAAATTATTGCTCCGGAACGGCTCGGGAAGTTCTTCGACCGCTCTTTCTGCATCTGATACCGATTTGAACTGCCCGATGCCTACCCGATAGCTGGTATTTCCGTTTGGCAGCACGGCTGCCCAGCGAGTCGCCTTGAAGCCCTGATTTTCAAGCCGCTGTTTTTCGATTTCGGATTTCCGTTCGTTCCGGAGCGAGTGAACCACGATGGTATAAGCACCAATGAGAACCTCATCTTCCGGTCCTCGAAGACCGTATGGCAGGGCGCTGTCACGAGTCATTTCATCAGCCGGGCCGGGGCCGGCATTCCCGGCCGGTCCCGGGGCCGGGTCCCTGTCGGGGGGAGTGGCCTCGTCCTCGACCGCATCCGGTGTCGGAACAATTTCCTGAACGGCCCGGTCATCCTCCCTTCTATCATCCGGGACAGGTACGGGAACCTGCTCCTGCACAACCTCCTGGCCGCTGAGGTTCCTTTGGTCGAGTCGCTGGCCGTCAAAATGGAAGAATAGTAAAAGCGCAGCAATGAGGATGGCCGCAACGGGTACCAGCCAAACCAGTATCTCCTTACGGTCACGCCGCCGATTCTTCGAAGCGCCGCCACCCGGCTTCACGCGCTGTGATAATGAGATTTTGGGGAGTACGGGCGGGCTGTGAGCATCCGCCGGATCCTCCTCTTGCTGCTCACTGAATGCCGGTTCCGGTTCGCTTTCCCGGTCTGTTGCCGGCTGCTCTTCCGGCCCTTCCTCCGGTGCCGTATCAGCTCCGTATGCATGCCCGGACAATCGTTCATCTTCCAATCCGGCATCCGATTCCTGCGGTCCGGATTCCGTCTCTTCAACAGGCTCCTGATCCTCATCAGGCGCACTTGTTGCCTGATCGCGCTTCCGGTCACCTTCCGCACCGGCTTCGAATTCCAGTTCCTCTTCCGGCTCCTCATCGGCATCGGAATCCATTTCGGAACCAGGAAGCTGCTCCTCTGCCGGCTGGTCCGAAATACCAAAGGGATCCGTCTCGTCTTCCGGTTCCTCCCCGGTGGCTTTCGTCGCAAGTCCTGGCGCCTCTTCCTCCGATGGATCATCAGAAACCGACTTTGACGGTGATACTTCTATGGGGCTCATGCCCGCAAACTTGTGGTTTACTTCCAGTGAAAGGACCTCATCCGGCTGGAAGTCCAGATATCCGTCATCCCCTTTCCGAAATGTCCCCAAGCCCGCGACGTGGCAGGAGCCGTTCTCATCGGTTTCGATGGCAACCGCATCCACCCAGGCCTGAAGCGTTCCGGATGCTTCGCTCTCGTCGATATCAAGTGCCCTGGCAAGAAGTGCTGCAAATTCGTCGTGATTCAGTTTCATGGACCCCTCAGTTTTCCGGTGTAAATACTATGATATCTGCCGGCGGCTTCATAATGATGCGACCGTCTTTTTCCTGTTGCTGCTTCTGCTTTTGATGTGTAATGGAAAAAGTACCCAGTCCGCTGATCTGCACCTGGCTGTGCTTCTTCAGGTGTCCTGCAAGAATAGCCACTATTTCCTGCTCTGCTGTTTTATCCGTCATATGGTTCACCAGTGAAAAGTTAATCCCCCGTAAAACTGAAACGGGCGTTCCTGATAACGCTGCCACACTTCAATTTCCTGATCCAGGATGTTCAGTGCCTTGAAATAAAATCCGAAGCGGGAATGCACCCGGACGTCGGTCCGTACTCCAAGCTGAATGAATCCGTCAATGGTTTCGCTGTCTGCCGTTTTTCGCTTTCCGGACAGATCCATCCAGCCTGAAAGGCCGAGCCACGAAACCGGATGTGTGGAAACCAGCACAGAACCCGTCCATCCCGGAACATACGGAATTTCTCCCGATGGAATGACATCCTCTTCCGCGTTGGTGTAGTTCAGACCGAAACGGGCCGATGTGGTAGTGCGCCAGGTGCGGAATACCCGCGAGAGGCCGGCATACCACTCCACATGGGTCGCCTCGCCGATGTAGTTGAATTTATAGAAAAGCTGGGCGGAATCGTCCCAGGGGGCATAATACCCCCGGTTGTAGTATTGCCAGTAATCGAGACCGGAGTAGAGTTCGATCCTGTTCCAAAGCTCCACTCCGGAGTGCAGGTTGATATGGAGGCCGCGCTCGTGCTCCAGCTGTTCGTCATTGTTCAGGGTAAAGCGGTTCTGAAGGTGGATGGATTCAAGTGAGGGGTCATTGACAAATCCCCGCAAGCGCATCTGAACAGAAACGCGTCCCGCTCCCTTGAAGCGGTACCGGATGTCCGGGTACAGATAAAGGTCGAGCTCGTTCACGGGATCGTAAAGCTGGTAGAACCGCAGCCAGGCTTCCACCTGGTGGAAACTGCTGAACGTGTGGCGGTAGCGTGCGCCAAGATTGTTGTTCAACCAGTACTGTGTCCCTTCCAGTCCGGTGTCATACACCGCGCCGGTCCCGTTGAACTGCAGACCGAAAACCTGTTCCATTATCGGCCCTTCCCAAAAACGGTTCACAAGAACATGGTAGCGGGTTTCGTTTGTGGCATCCTCCAGGTCTGGATATGAGCCCGTCCGATCGCCAAAGCGGTTAATGGCGGCAGAGGCCTGCCATCCGCGATAGGCGTTGACCAAATGCTGCCAACGGGCTTTCACACCAAAAGTGCTGTAGCTAATCTTTTCGGGACTCATTGTGGGTGCCATCGGACCGGGAAGCGGGGTGTAGTTGAAAGAGGAAGCCCCGGAGATGCCAACACCCCAGCGGCTGCTTCCGGTTATCCGCGTCCATTGCAGGTCACCGGCCATGTCACGGAAGGATGAGAAGTCCCGGTCGCCGCCGGACGACTGATGGCCGATGTGCAAGGCCACGCTCTCGCGATCCCGGATGGGCGCCTCTGCAAAGACGCGCAACTCCGGACTGCGATACGATCCGTATCCACCATAGGCATAGACCCTTCCCCTTTCGGCGAAATGGATGAAGTTCCTTTCCGGCCTCAGGGCCGGCTCCAAATCGCTCAGCGGAATGGTTGCGACGACTTCCTCATCCGTTTCCAGAAAAGGCATTCGGTCGGGGTCCACCCGGAACACCGGCGGACGGGGACTGAAACCCAGCACCGGCTGTCGCGCTAGGCCGGGGAACCGCACTTCGAAGTCACCCCGTATTTCGATATCCTGCGGATCGATATCAGGCAGGAGGGATGATGCACCACCATCCTGTTGCTGCGCCGCTGCCGGCCATGCCGCAAGAATGAGGAGCATTGAAAAGAGAATGGGTGTTAGCCTGGAGGGTTTCATTTCGGTAGTAATGGATTACAGGAAACAGCGAACGTAAAGTAGAATATAAACGGAGGATTTGACATGACCGTCTGTGGTAGATGGTTTATTTTTTCGACTATGGCTGCTGTCCACCCTGGCTTGTCCTTAGCTTCTGATGCCATCCGGCCTTATTGGCTGCAAGGAGCAGGGGCGTTGCCACTAAAATAATAATCATCATTACCAAATGTGTAACAATTGCATATGCCACGCCCAACGTTTCCGGGACGGCGAACAGAAGCAACAAGGACCTGCTTACAAACCAGTGGTAGGTGCCGATCCCACCCGGCGAAGGGAGGGTGACGCCGAGTGCGGACACCACGGTGATGACCAGTGCCTCGCGCATCCCCAATCCATATTCCGTGTGCAGGTCAAATGCCGTAAACGGTATATAGGTCATCAGGACATAGCAAAACCAGATGGCTGTCGAGAGCAATATAAACAAAGGCCAGTTTTTTACACCTCTTATACTTAGCAGTCCTTGCATAAACTTGTTCGAGATGTCTGAGAAAACCCGGAATAGCTGACCCAGTGAGGGAATCCATTTACCGAGCACCCGAAACAGCCGGTAGAGCAGGTACATCACAGCCAAGGAAGCAAGGGCCAGCATGCCCAGGATCAAGGCCCCGTTAAGGCTAAGCAGGGACTGCAGCCATTGAACCGTGTCGGAGCCAAGAAGCGGAACGATCACACTATAGTCAGACAGGAGATACACGAAGACAAACAGCAGCATCACCAGTAAAACGATCAGGTCGAGAAGCCGCTCCAATACAACGGTCCCCATCAGCTTGGTGCGGCTGATCTGTTCCTTGTTGCCCACATACACGGAACGGGACACCTCTCCGAGTCGCGGGACGGCATAATTGACCATGTAGCCAAGCATCACTCCGCTGAACAGGTTCATCCGGCTGGCGCGGACTCCCTCCTGCTCAATAAGCTGTTTCCAGCGTTCAGCGCGCAGATAGTGACTCAGAAGAGAGACCATCAGATACGGAAGCAACCAGAAATAGGTCAGTTTGCCCATGGTCAGGCGCAGGTCCTGAAACGAGACATCCCGCAGAGCAAGCCAGAGGAAGAGCGCCGCAATCAGGATGCTGATAATAAAACGGAGATACTTGTTCGGCATGCCGTCTACTTACGAAGGTCAATGATCTCGGCACTTTCCGGGTATTCCAGGACAAAGATACCATCCGAGTAATCCAGGTAACGTGCATCCGTAAAGGTTGTGCTCAGTTGATTCTCCATCTGGTCGATTGCCCGGATCCTGTCAGGTGTCAGGTCGGCATTGAGTCTGATAAATACCTCCGTAAAGATCTCGAAGGGGTCGTCCGGACGCAGCAGGATTTCTGTCTGTTCTCCCTGTTTCGCAATTTCCGCAACATGGAACAGTTCATCGGCGTCCGAAAAAAAACGGGATGGGGCAAAATCATCCTCTTCCGGTTCGTACTCGCTGATAATCAGCTTGTTCTGGCGCTCGTTATAGACCATGGAGATGTCACCGTTCACCAGCACGACCTGGTGGTCGGCGCGGATCTTGTACTTGTCCTTGGATATCCAGAGCACTCCGTTTATAACCTGCGACTCACCGGTGTACGAATCGACTAATTCATGGCTCATGTGAGCATGGAGGACTTTCCCCTGTCCGAAAAGCTGTCGCACCCGATCCAGTTCGTTCTCAGGGGCAAGGGCGCCCGCTGGTGCAGCGATCAGAAATGTCAGCAGAAGGAAAAGGGATGACTCACTCATCCAGTTCCCGCAGCAGGTCTTCCAGTTCATCTTCATTTTCTACCAGTACTTCGCGGGCGGTGCTTCCCTGGTATGGGCCGACAATACCCGCAGTGAAGAGTTGATCGATCAGGCGGCCTGCCCGGTTGTATCCCAGTTTCAGTTTGCGCTGAAGCAGGGAAACCGAACCCTGTTGGTGAAGCACGACCACCCTGGCCGCTTCTTCAAACAGATCGTCCCTTTCGCTTTTGTCCAGAACACCACCCTGACTGCTATCGTCTTCCATTTCCGGAAGATAGTAGGGATAGGGGTATCCGGTCTGCTGCCCAATGAAGGCATTGATCCGCTCGACTTCCTCCGTGGAGACAAACGCGTTCTGAAGCCGTATCATGCTCACACCGCCGCCATTGTACAACATATCACCTCTTCCAACGAGCTGGTCGGCTCCCATGGTATCCAGGATGGTGCGTGAGTCGATTTTGGATGCCACCCGGTAGGCAACCCGGGCCGGGAAGTTGGCCTTGATGGTACCGGTGATCACATTGACGGATGGACGCTGTGTGGCCACTACAAGATGGATGCCCACCGCACGGGCCAGCTGCGCAAGCCGGGCAATCGGCTCCTCGATCTGCTTGCCGGCCGTCATCATGAGATCCGCAAGCTCATCGATCACCACCACGATGTAGGGCATGTACCGGTGACCCAGCTCCGTTTCCAGCGCATCGCTTTTGAATTTCACATTGTAGGATGCGATATCCCTCACCTGTGCCATTTTCAACATTTCATAGCGATTGTCCATCTCCTTGCAAACACTGTTGAGCGTCTGCAGCACCTCCGAAGTATCGGTGATGATCGGCTCAGACGCATTCGGGAGTGTCGCCAGATAATGATTCTGTATGTTCCTGAAAAGTGAAAGCTCGATTTTTTTCGGGTCGATCATCACGAACTTGAGGTCGTCCGGATGACACTTGTACAACAGGCAGGTGATAATGGTATTGATACCCACCGTTTTACCGGAGCCGGTCGCCCCGGCCATCAGGAGGTGGGGCAGTTTGGCCAGGTCCACCATGAAAACCTCGTTCTCAATGGTGCGCCCAAACGCTACCGGCAACACCATTTTGGTCTCGGCGAACTTCCTGGTGTTGATCAGGGAGCGTATGTAGACGATTTCCGGATTTTTGTTCGGCACCTCGATCCCCACGGCCGATTTGCCCGGGATCGGTGCAATGATCCGCAGTCCCTTGGTGGCCATGGCCATCTTCAGGTCATTGGCATAGCTTTCAATACGGCTGATCTTGACATCCGGTGCCGGCTGAAGTTCGTACAGGGTGACCGTGGGACCGACAATCGCCTCAATACCGGTTATCTCGATCCCGTGGCGGTTCAGCTTGTCGAGGATGATCATTTTATTGCTGTTGATCTCCTCATAATTGACCTCGTTTCCCTCATTGGGGGCTTTGTCCAGAAGGTCCAGGGTCGGAAACTTGTATTTTATGAGCGGCTTTTCGACCTGTTTGCTACGTTCGTTTTCCAACTTGCGCTTTCCGGCTTCCTCCTCCGGCGTACCGCGATAGACCGTGATATCCAGATCCGCGTCACCGTCCGGCTCCGAACCCTCAGATGGGGAGAGGCCCTCCCTGTCAGACACCCCGGCACCCCTTTCCGGCCCGGAGCCCTTATCCTTCTTCCCTTTCTCCAGTATGGCCCTGGGGGGAGCACCCTCGACGGAATTCTGCTCCTCATGCCGGCGGCGTTCTTCCTCTTTTTCACGGGATGAAAGCACCAGTCGCTCCCACTTTTTCCGGCGTTCTTCCTCGGTGACCACCTCTGCTTCGCCGGTGCGTCCACCCGGCCTTCCGGGATCCGCCCCTTCCCTGATATCATCCCGGTCATCTTCCGGCAAACCCCGTACCCGCGAGCCGTTGCGTCCCGATCGTGTTTCGTCCGCGCCCGCTTTGCCGGATGCACGGCTGCTGAAAAGCGAAGCGAAACCTTCTTTCATCTCCTTCAGATTATCGATTGCGGACTGGATGTCCCTGTTGGTCAGCAGGATAATGGCAATGATGCTCAGGCTTCCAAGGATGATGACCGGTCCGTACTGTCCGGTAAGCGCCCTCAGGATATAGGCGATGGCCAGTCCGGAGGAACCGGCCCAGTCCACCGAAACCAGTTCAAATTCGTTGTGGAACCAGCCCATGATGGATGCGGCCAGTATCATGGCAAAAACGGCATAGAGCGACTTCAGGTGAATCCGCTTCAAATCCTTGTGCCGAAGTATGTTCCATCCGTAAAGCAGTACTACCAGCACCAGGATGATCGAAAAGTAGCCGAACAGGACCTGCACGAAAAAATACGAGAGATAGGCACCGAGCGGCCCCAGGCCGTTCTGGATGCGCAATGCGGGTCCCTGACCGAAATCCAGAAGCGTGCGGAAGTCCACACTCTGGATGATGGCAAAATCTTCGCTGCGATAGGTTATGATGCTGATGGCAAACGTGACCGCAATGGCCATCAGAATGATGCCCAGCATCTCCATTTTCCTTTCAAAGGAGAAAAAAGCCTCCCCGGTATTCTTGGTTGCTTTCTTTTTCATTTATCTGATGGATATCACTCCTTCGCGCAAGGCAGGGACAGATGAATACAGATCTACCTGGCTGCAATACGCAATGTCCTCTTCGTTTCCAAGCTCACGGAGCCGTTTTGCGTGGTTACACTCCCGGATGAGTGCCGGTATGTCATCACCGAACTTTTCAAACAGCCCATAGGCCACTTTCACTCCGTCGGTGGCTTCATACGGCAGCTGGTGGCCGCACAGCTTGTGCGTGATGGCCCCGGCGCACACCATATCCTCAATGGATAGCCGGCTGTTCCACCCGGAACAAATCAGCAGGATTTCACCCTCATCCTCTGATAGCAGCGTCTCCACAAGCGCTGAAATGTTGAGGAAGCTGCCGATGAGTATCCTCCGGGCTCCGCTGCTGCGGGTAATGGCACGGGTTCCGTTGGATGTCTTGAACAAAATCGTCTTGCCGGATACCTCTTCACTGGTGAATTCCAGCGGAGAGTTGCCCAGCTTGTATCCCTCCACTTTTTTCCCCTCTTTTTCGCCGCACAAGATCACACTTCCCGGATCCAGGTATCGGGTATAACGTCCGGCATCATCGTTTTCAGCCAGGGGGATGATGCTGTTGGCGCCGTTTTCAAGCGCGGTCTGTATGGTGGAACAGGCGCGGAGCACGTCTATCACGACCACGGTTTTGTCCCGGACATCCTGCTCGCTGAAAGAGATGGATGACGAGTATACATCGATTTCACGTTTCATTTCTTTCTCTTATGGAATGGTAATCGGACCACTTCTGATGGATATTCCTTGTCCCTGATGCGGATCATCACGCTGTTGCCGGCTTCGGCATGTTCCGTCGGGATGTAACCCATGGCAATGCCACGGTCCAGCATGAAGGATAGCCCTCCGCTCGTAACGTTGCCCAGAACTTCTCCATCCGTGCCGATGATGGCATGACCGCTTCTGGGGATTCGCCTCTCATCCTGCACTACAAATCCGCAAAGACGACGACTGACGCCACGGGATTTCTGCGCGAGCAGGGCATCCTTGCCCATGAAGCTGCCCTTGTCCCACTTGACAAGCCAGCTCAATCCCGCCTCCAGGGGAGTGTGATCCTCTGTCAGATCACTACCGTACAGTGCAAGGCCCGCTTCCAGCCGCAGGGTGTCGCGCGCCCCCAGCCCGCAGGGCCGGATCCCGTTCGGCTCCCCGGCCACCATGATGTTTTCCCACAGATCGCAGACGTTGACATGGCGGATGTTGCAGTAGAGCTCGAAGCCCCTTTCACCGGTGTAACCCGTGGCCGAAACCAGAATGTTGTCGTAATCCGACACCTCCATGGACCGGAATTCGAACATCGGGATATCGCCGGGTTTATCCCTGGTCAGTTTTTGCATGATGGATACCGCTTCCGGCCCCTGCACTGCGATCAATGCGATCTCCTCCGAGATATCGCTCACCTCGGCCCGGCCGTCGTTCACCTGCATGATCCAGTTGAAATCCTTTTCAATGTTGGATGCGTTGACGACCAACATGAATTCCTGTCCTGAGAGGCAATAGACCAGCAGATCATCCACAATCCCGCCGTTATCCAGGCACATGACGCTGTACTGTGACTGGCCGGCCTTGAGCAGCGCGGCATTGTTCACGGTCAGCTCCTGCACCACCTCAAGGGCACGCTCACCGCGGATCAGTATTTCCCCCATGTGTGACACATCGAACATTCCGGCACGGTTCCGCACGGCCAGATGCTCCTCCTTTATACCTTTGTACTGGAGCGGCATCTCATATCCCGAGAAGTCGACCAGTTTTGCATGAAAGGTTCGGTGCGCTTCAAACAATGGGGTTCTTTTCAACATAATCATCGGATTTGGTTCAATCCGCAAGATACAAATATCATAAGGGATTTGAGGTATCCGATTTCAGGAACCTGCCCGATTATATTTTGTCTTCCGGGAATATTTCCCGATTCTATCTTGTTCAAAGCAAGACAGGGATACGTTATTCGTTACACATTATGTTTATTACATTTAAAATTCGGAATTGACCTATGGCCATTAGCAAAGAAGATGTACTGGATGCCCTGAGAAACGTAATCGATCCCGACCTTGGCAGGGATCTTGTTTCGTTGAACATGATCGAGGATATCGAAGTCGATGGGAAAAATGTCTCTTTCACGGTCAACCTGACCACTCCGGCATGCCCCATGAAGGCAGAGATCGAGCACGCATGTATCAACGCCATCACGCATCTGGTGGATAAGGAAGCGGTGGTGACCCCCAACATGAGCTCGAAAGTGACAGGAAGCCGTACACAGGGCCAGGGGGACCAGAACCTGTTGCAGGGTGTAAAAAACATAATAGCCGTGGCTTCCGGAAAGGGTGGCGTCGGAAAATCCACGGTTTCCGTGAACCTGGCCGTTGCCCTGGCCAAGGCCGGTGCAAGTGTCGGGCTGGTGGATACCGACATCTACGGTCCCAGCATTCCCACCATGTTCGACATCCACGATCGACCCGACATCAGCACCCAGCGAAAATTGATACCTCTTGAAAAATATGGTGTAAAGCTTCTTTCCATGGGTTTTCTGGTGAAACAGGACGAGGCCGTGGTCTGGCGCGGACCCATGGTGTCAAGCGCCGTAAAACAGTTCCTCAGCGAAACGGATTGGGGCGAGCTCGATTACCTTATCCTGGACCTCCCTCCCGGCACGGGGGACATTCAGCTGACCATAGTGCAGTCGGTCCCACTGACTGCAGCGATTATCGTCTCCACACCGCAGACCGTGGCCCTGGATGATGCACGAAAAGGGGTTGCCATGTTTGGAAAGGTCAAGGTGCCTGTTCTTGGCATCGTTGAAAACATGGCGTTTTTCACACCGCCCGACATGCCGGACAAAAAGTATCACATCTTCGGCAAGGACGGGGCAAAGAACCTGGCGGAAAAGATGGGCGTGCCGTTCCTGGGGGAAATTCCGATCGAACAGCAACTGCGCGAGGGCGGGGATTCGGGCAGGCCCATTGTCGTGGGGGATGTGTCAACCCCCTCTGCCAAGGCGTTTATCGAACTGTCTCAGCGCGTGGCTCAGCAGGTAGCCATCCGGAATGCTACCAGCGAGCCGACGGAAAAAGTCGATATCCTTTATCGCTAAGACGTAAATTGCCGCTGTAACGGCTTCCCAATCAGGCGGAGCCCCTTCATACCGGCATACCGGCTGAATCAAAAAGACTGCCGCTCTCCAAAATCTATTTTCCGGAGAGTGGCGCCGATGTCTACTTCTCGCGAAGGCGGGCTGCCTTGCCACGAAGGGCGCGCAGATAGTAGAGCTTGGCACGACGTACCTTGCCGCGCTTTTTCACATCTATTTTCGCAATAAATGGAGAGGAAAGCGGAAAGATGCGCTCAACGCCGACGTTGTTGGAAATTTTGCGGACGGTGAAGGTCTGATTGGCGCCACGGCCTTTTCTTCCGATGACAACACCTTCAAATAGCTGAACACGCTCCTTTTCCCCTTCACGGACACGGTAGTGAATGTTCACCGTGTCGCCCGGCTGAAATTCAGGAAGGTCGTCGCGGGTCTGGGTTTGTTCGATAAGATTAAGCTTTTCCATTGTATGCTAAAAGTTTAGTTACTTTTTGTTGATAAAATTTCTGTAAAGATCCGGTCGCACTTCCCTGGTCCGCTCAAGTGCTTTTTCTTCCCTCCACATCCGGATCCGTTCATGGTTTCCGGAAGTGAGGACTCCCGGTATACCAAGTCCCCTGAAATCAGCGGGACGCGTGTAGACCGGAGCAGACAGCAAACCATCCTGAAAGGAATCATCCAGGGCACTTTCGGCATCTCCAATGACGCCCGGGAGCAGCCTTACGATGCCGTCGACCAATATCATCGCTGGAAGCTCCCCGCCGGAAAGCACAAAGTCGCCGATACTGACTTCCATGGTCACCAGTTCATCGCGGATGCGCTGATCGATTCCCTTGTAGTGACCGCAGAGAATAATGATGTTCTCCAGAAGCGTCAGTTTGTTCACCATTATCTGATCAAGGACCGGGGCGTCGGGAGTCGGAAAGATAATGGCATCATATTGCCGTTCTTCTTTTAGTGAGTCTATGCAATCAAATACCGGTTGCGGTGTCATCACCAGGCCGGCACCGCCTCCGAAGGGATAATCATCCACTTTTCCGTGTTTGTCGGTGGAATAGGTTCGCAAATCGTGAACAACGATATTTACTTTTTCCGATTTGCGGGCCCTTCCGACAATACTGTGGTCAAGCGGTCCGGTCAACAGTTCCGGAACTGCCGATATGATGTCGATCCTCATCTTTCACTCCAGTGCTTCAAGTTCCGCGGTGTTCCGGGTGTGGATCGTGCCGGTGTCGTCCTCAACTTCTGAAACGAACTGATCGATCCAGGGGATGAGAACGAATCTGTCTGCCGACTGAACCACCAGTATACGGTAAACGGTCGTATCCATGAGGTCTGCAACTTCGCCCAACCGGGTCCCGTCACTCCTTATCACCGAATAGCCGGTGACATCACCTGAATCGGCAGGGGTTTCGGTAAAACGGTCGGTTTTCACATCCAGTCCTCTCATCTGTTCCGCTTCTGTGCGGGTTTGGATTCCTTCCAGTCTGACAAAGAACACGTTCCGTCTCCGGGGGTGATGGGGCCGCATTTCATCAACACGATACGGCACCCATTGACTGTCCGGGTAACGGAGATACAGCAGGTCCGGCTTTTCCTTTAAGGATTCCGGATGATTGACTTCCATCAAAAAGCCACCGAGGGTACCCTGGGCTTTGGCAATCATTCCAAGCGGATAGAGACCCTGGCCCGGTTCTTTTGCCATATCAGCAACCTCAGAAAGTACCCGTTACGGTGCTATTTTTTATCTTTCTTGGATTCAGGGGAATCATCGGCCGGCTCTTCTTTTTCTTCTTTTTTCGCGGCTTTTGCTTCCTCTTTCACTTCCTTGTCGGCTTTTGCCTCTTTTTTCGGCTCTTCTTCGGCTTTTTCTTCAGCATCCGCCTTTTTTTCTTCGGCCTCAGGTGCGGCTTTCTCTTCCGCTGCTTCCTTGGCCTCTTCCTTCACTTCCTCTTTGGCATCCGCTTTCTTTTCTTCGGGTGCTTTTTCTTCAGCATCCGATTTTTTCCCTTCGGCCTCAGGCGCGGCTTTCTCTTCCGCTGCCTTTTCTTGCTCCTGCTTGGCTTCGGCGGCTTTAGCCTCTTTAGCCTCTTTAGCCTCTTTGGCCTCGTCGGCCTCAACAAGTGCTTTTTCAGCAGCGGCTTTGGCTTTGGCCTCCTGATCCTTCTTGAACTGCTCCTCTTCGGCCTTGAGTTGTGCCTTCATTTTCTCAGCCTTTGTAGCAGGCGTTTTCTTCTGTTTGCTGCGCTCTTCCTTCCAGGTCGATATGGTGGCATCGATCTCGTCTTCGGACTTGCCCCATCTTTCCAGGTGCAGCCGGTAAAAAATACCCTCTTTTTTGAGGATGGAACGGACCGTATCCGTTGGCTGTGCACCGTTTTTCAGCCAGTAGACCACCCTGTCAGTCTCCAGACGGAGAAGGGATGGCTCCTGGGTGGGATTGAATCTTCCCAGATCCTCAATGATGCGTCCGTCACGCTTGGTGCGCACATCGGCGGCAACAATGTGGTAATAGGGAAGTTTTTTTCTTCCGTGTCGTTGTAGTCTTAGTCTAACCAATGTTTTTTGCTCCTAAACAGGTTTATCGTTGTTCCTAATGTAATTTTCTTTGTCCGGTAAGGTTTTTCAACCCCTCCATGGCGCGACCCATACGGTTCATTTTGGTCATGGTCTTCATCATCTTTTTCATCTGGGTAAACTGCTTCAGAAGATCATTGACCTCACGGACTGTTGTTCCCGAGCCATTTGCTATTCTTTTGCGACGGCTGCCGTTGATCAGATCCGGCTTCCTCCGCTCCTCAATGGTCATGGAGTTGATGATGGATTCCACCGGCTTCATGGCATCGTCATCAATCTCCGCATCCCCCAGCTGTTTACTCATGCCGGGAATCATTCCGACGAGCTCCCTCATGGAACCCATCTTCTTGATTTGCTGCAGCTGACCGTAAAAATCTTCCAGATTAAACGTATTGGATGAGATTTTTGACTGCAACTTTCTTGCCTGGACTTCGTCGTACTGCTCCTGGGCCTTTTCGACAAGTGAGACCACATCCCCCATTCCAAGGATGCGCTGAGCCATCCGGTCCGGATAGAACGGGGAAATGGATTCCATCCCCTCACCGGTGCTCATGAATTTGATCGGTTTGTCGACAACCGTACGGATGGATATGGCCGCACCGCCGCGGGTATCACCGTCAAGCTTGGTGAGCACCACTCCATCAAAATTGATCTGCTGATTAAACTCCCTGGCCGTGTTGACGGCATCCTGCCCTGTCATGGAATCAACCACGAAAAGGACCTCCGAGGGATTGACCGCTTCCCTGATCCGCGCCACCTCATCCATCATGTCCGAGTCGACGTGCATGCGACCCGCCGTGTCGATGATCAGTACGTCGCGGGCGTTTTTCTTCGCCTCGGTCAGTGCTTCCTTCGCAACGCGAAGGGCGTCCTTCTCCTCGATGGAGTAGACGGGCACGTCAATCTGGCCTGCCAGCGTCCTGAGCTGATCCACAGCGGCGGGCCGGTACACATCAGCAGCGGCCAGCATCGGTGATTTGCCCTGATCACGGAGCATTTTTGCCAGCTTTGCAGAAAACGTTGTCTTACCGGAGCCCTGCAGACCCGCAATCAGGATCACGGTGGGGGGAACCTGGCTGAACGTGATGTCCTCCTTCTGCTCGCCCAGGACACGGATCAGTTCATCATATACGATCTTAGTGAACTGCTGGCCCGGCGTAACCGTTGCCAGTACGCCCTGGCCCAGCGCCTTCTCCTTCACGGCCGCCGTGATGGAGCGGGCCACTTCATAGTTCACATCCGCATCCAGCAGTGCACGGCGTATCTCCCTCACCGTTTCAGCAACATTGACGTCACTTAAACGCGCCTGGCCGGTGACCGACCGGAATGCCAATTCCAATCTGGTGGAAAGGTCTTCAAACATAGTCTAAGAGATACATTGCTCAACCCCTTGTGTCAGGGGTGATTTTGAGAATTGATTTGCAAAGTCAGGAAAAATATGTAAAACATTAACAGGAATCAATAATTATTTCCCCTTCAAGCCTCTTTTCCGGGTTTGATGGCCCTGATTTGCGCAAGCGCGTCTGTTGGTGTTTGTTACAGGTTTTCATTTTAGCTACTTTAGGAGCATTGCAACTTGTATCGACAGTAAAAACAGGATTACCGTATGACTCAGAATACCAGCTACCAGCTACTCAAGGGGAAAAAAGGCCTGATTTTCGGGGCACTGGATGAACGCAGCATCGCCTGGCGCGTCGCCCTTGCATGCAAACGTGAAGGTGCTTCCTTCACACTGACCAATGCCCCCATCGCCATCCGTTTCGGAGCGTTGGACCAGCTGGCCGAAGAGACCGGTTCCCAGGTCGTTTCCTGTGATGTTTCGGATTACAAGCAGGTGGCTAAGCTTATCGATGCTGCCGTCGAAAAAAACGGGAAGCTCGATTTTATCCTTCATGCCGTCGGAATGTCCCCCAATATCCGCAAGGGCAATGAGTACTCCCAGCTGAATTACAAGCTGATGCAGCAAACCCTTGAAATTTCCGCGATTTCCCTGCACAAAGTACTGCAGGCAAGCGTGGAGAAAGAGGCCCTTAACGACGGGGCGAGTATCGTCGCCCTCTCCTACATCGGTGCACAGCGGGTTTTCTCGAAATATTCCGACATGAACGATGCCAAAGCGTTGCTTGAAAGCATCGCCAGGAACTTTGGAAGCCGGCTTGGAAAGCGGGGCATCCGTGTCAATACCGTGTCGCAGGGGCCGACGAAAACCTCTGCCGGTTCAGGCATCGGCGGATTTGACGCCATGTATGATTTTGCGGAAAAACTCTCGCCGCTCGGAAACCCTACGGCCGATGAATGCGCCGACTACTGCGTCACTCTCTTTTCCGACCTCAGCCGCAAGGTTACCATGCAGAACCTGTTCCATGACGGCGGATTCTCCACAAATGGCATCAGCGAGGAGTTGATCTTTGAGCTGGCGGAGCTGAATGCAGCCAAAAAGCAATAGATGGAAGCGGGCTGCAACTGTGCCGGCCCGGCTGCCCGTGCCGATGGTGTATGGACAATGATATTTTGGACCCCACGCGATGAACACACGGATTCTGGGTATCGACCCCGGCTCCCGGATAACCGGATTTGCCGTCCTGGAGCACAGAGACCGGCATTTTGAAGCACTATGCTGTGATGTAATCCGGTTGACCGGCATGGATGATGGCTTTGACCGCCTTCGGGTGCTCTACACGGAGGTTGCTGCTTTGATAGCCGAGTATCGGCCGGATTGCTGCGCCATCGAGACCCCTGTTTACGGCAAGGACCCGTCGGCCATGCTGAAGCTCGGCCGCGCGCAGGCGGCCATCATCATGTCCGTACTGCACAAGGAAATCCCCCTGTTCGAGTACTATCCTAAAGCTGTAAAGAAAGCCATCACCGGAACAGGAAATGCGCGAAAGGACCAGGTGGCCTACATGTTGCACAAGCTGATCCGGATCCCGCAGGAGTCCCTTTCCAGCGACGCTTCCGATGCCCTGGCCGTGGCCTGGTGTCATTTTCAAAAACTGCAGGATCCGGCCAATGCCCCCGGAATGAACAATGCCGCGAACCGGTCTACCGGCCGCCGGAAGAACACCTGGAGCGCTTTTGTCGATAACAACCCGGACCGGGTCCGCTAACTTTGCCGCCCATTCACTATCAATCCCATCGGGGTTTCCCTTCATAAGACAGCCAGCTTCCACACATGATTGCCTACCTTAAAGGAACCATATTCACCAGACAGCTGGGATCCGTGATCCTCGATGTCGGTGGGATCGGATATCAGGTGCGCATATCCAACCACACCTTCGAACGGATTCCCGCTTCAGGCGCATCCTGCACCCTGCACATCCACCATCACATATCCGACAGCGACCAGCAGCTCTTCGGGTTTGCTTCCACCGAGGAGCGCAATCTGTTTGAGATGCTGATCACGGTCAAGAGCATTGGGCCCCGGCTCGCCCTCGCCCTGTTGTCTGCCATGCCCCCGCGACAGATCGTGAGTGCCATTGTCAATCAGAACGCCGGGCTTATCGCACGGAGCCCGGGCATAGGCAAAAAGTCGGCTGAGCGCATTGTGCTCGAGCTTCGGGACAAGCTGGGTGATATTGTCGCACCTGAAGAGGTTGGAAGCGGATCCGGAACGGTGCAGAACGAAACCATTTCCGCCCTCGAGGCGTTGGGGTATCAGCGGGCACAGGCACAACAGGCCGTCCGCACCGCACTTGGACCCGACGGGGATGCAGGCAACGTTTCCGAATTGTTAAAAAAGGCCCTGAAACACCTCTGATTGGTAACAATTTCTTAACCTGTGCCGTTTTTATTCATTTCAGGGAGTATGTAACTTGTTGAAACAACCAATCAAACCCATTCCGCGCACGATTTGACCAAGCCAGTCATACTTGTAGTCGATGATGAACATGACATCCTGGATCTTGTAGAGTACAATCTGATCAAACAGGGTTATGATGTGCTCACATCCGACAATGGCCGTGACGGCATCCAGCTTGCAAAAGCCCACCGTCCCGCACTCATCCTTTTGGATATCATGATGCCGCGGATGGACGGACACCAGGTGTGCCAGAACCTGAAGCTGGAACCGGACCTCAAGGATATCCCCGTTATTTTCCTGACTGCCCGAAGCGACGAGCAATCGGAGGTGCGCGGACTTGAACAGGGTGCCGATGACTACCTGACCAAGCCGATAAGCATATCGAAATTGATGTCCCGCATCAAGGCGGTGCTGCGGCGGGTGCGCGAACCCGCTGATCAGGTGAAGAACAATATCATCTTCGAAAACCTCACCATTGACCGGGACAGGTATGTCGTACTCAAGAACAATCATGAGATCAGGCTTCCGAGAAAGGAGTTTGAAGTGCTTTTTCTTCTGGCCAGCCATGCCGGCAAGGTGCTCAGCAGGCAGGTGCTCCTCAACGAAGTGTGGGGCGCCAACATTTACGTGATCGATCGCACTGTGGATGTCCATGTCCGTAAGATTCGGGAAAAACTGGGTGACAGTCTCATCGAAACAGTAAAGGGCGTTGGCTACCGCTTCAAAAAACCATGAAAATGGAATCCAGTCGCTATTTCCGGACAGGCATCCGCCTGGCTTTGCCGCCAGGACTGATATCCGGCCTGATGGTTGCACTCATCATCTTTGCATGGACCGGCAATTCCTGGTATACCTTCCTGTTGGGATTCGCTGCCGGCAGTTGCGTTTTCGGGACTGTCTATTACTACGCAAGGCTTTTGCTGGGACGCCGGCTGGAGCAGATACGATCCATTATTCAGCGCATGCCTTACCGCTACAACCAGAACGCCCGCACACCACAAAAAAAGGCTGCCGATGAAGTGGAGGCGTTGCTACGCGACGCCGAGTGGAGCAGGGAAATGATTTCCCTGGAGTTCCGGAAAATGGATGAGACCGAAAACTATCGCAAAGAGTTTATAGGTGATATTTCCCACGAGCTGAAAACGCCCATTTTTTCCGTCCAGGGCTATCTCGAGACGTTGCTTGACGGTGCGCTTGATGACCCCGAGGTCAACCAGCTGTTCCTTACCAAGGCCATGAAGAACGTCAACCGGCTCATCATACTGACGAATGACCTCATGGAAATTTCGCGCCTGGAGACCGGTGAGCTGAAACCGGAGTTCTCCGTCATACCGCTGAACAACATCATCCACGATGTCATCGACTCCTTGCAGTATAAAGCCGAACAGCGTAATGTCAGGATCATCTTTGAGGAGAAGGAGACCAACGCCTTTGCCCTCGTTGACCGCAACCAGATCCGCCAGGTCCTTGTCAATCTCATCGAGAATGCCATAAAGTACAACAAGACGGATGGCAGGGTGTACGTCAGCACCCGTTTTTCGGGCGCCGATCGCTCGAAGATCACCGTCAGCATCCGGGATACCGGAATTGGCATCGAAGCGGAGGACATAAAGAGAGTAACGGAGCGTTTTTTCAGGGTGGATAAGTCTCGGTCACGTGAACAGGGCGGTACGGGTCTTGGGCTCTCTATCGTAAAACACATCCTCGAATCCCACAAGGAGCAGCTTGAGATCGAAAGCAAACCCGGACAGGGCTCCGTTTTCCGTTTTACCCTCAGAAGCGCCGATCACCACGCAGATCTTATTTCTGCTTAGCTTCGGTTTTTGGTAACTTGCAGGATATCCACAAAAATCCGAATACCAACTATCAGGAGTTAACGACATGGTGTATGCACTGATCATGGCCGGGGGCATCGGATCCCGTTTCTGGCCCAAAAGCAGGATTGCCCGCCCAAAACAGTTCCTCACTTTTTTCGAAGAGAAAACCCTTCTTCAGAAGACCATCGATCGCATACGTCCCATCATTCCGCCGGAACGCATCCTGGTGAGCACCAATTCCGACTATATTTCCCTTGTCCGGGAACAGGTTCCCGACCTGCCCGTTGAGAACATCATTGGTGAACCCGTGGCCAGGAACACGGCACCCTGCATCGGCTTTGCATCGGCCCTGCTCCATCATCGTGACCCGGACTCTACGATGATCGTGCTCCCGTCAGACCACTTTATCCGGAACGATGATGCCTTTTTGCGGGATCTCGAAACCTGTGTGCGGCTGACGGAGAATGACGGGAAGCTGGTCACGATTGGCATCACCCCCACCCGGCCTGAAACCGGCTACGGTTACATCCAGTTCAACGACGAGCAGCAGGTCACGTCCGGTGACGACATCGCCTATCCCGTCAAAACTTTCGCCGAGAAGCCGGATGTCCAGACAGCACTCAAATTCCTTCAGTCCGGTGATTTCCTGTGGAACAGTGGAATGTTCATCTGGAAAACACAGGCCATCCTGAACGAGATCGAGGAACACCTTCCCGTGCTCCACCACCAGGTGCAGGTTTTTTCCGATGACCTCAAAAAAAACAAAGGGGTCATGCGTCAGGAAACGCTTGAATCGGTCTACTCAGCCTCTTTTTCCGTTTCCATCGACTATGGCATCATGGAAAAATCGGGAAATGTCGTTGTCGTGCCCTCCCACTTTGAATGGAGCGACCTTGGAAGCTGGATGGCTATCTACGAACTGCAAAGCGAAGAGTCTGATGATACCGGAAATATCCTTCAATCCGGAAACGCACTCGTCGTCCAGTCACAGAATTGCTATGTCGACTCACAGAGCCCAAGACTGATTACGCTTGTCGGGCTTCAGGGTATCGGCGTCATCGAAACCAAAGACGCTCTTTTGATATGCAAGCTGGATGAGTCCCAGCACGTCAAAGAGGTCTACGATCAGTTGAAAGGAGATGATTTCCGCAGTTATCGCTGATGTGCAACCGGGCGCTGTTTGCATTGAATCCTCAAGACAAGGGCTTGATCTCCATCCTTACACTTGGGTCTGGTGGATGCGGCGAGTGTCGTAGTCCCGGATTGCACAGGCATCAGACCGATACCTCCAGCTGATCAAAGGCCAGTTTCACACGAGATGGCAGTCTTTTTGATACATCCTGATGATCCACGAACGGTGACATGTGGATGAGGTATGTCTGCTGAACGCCGAGTTTTTCTGATACTTCGATTGCCTGAGGAATGGTATAGTGGGTAGGGTGTGGGGGCGACCAGCGCAATCCGCTCATGACCAGTATTTTTGAGCCATGGATTTTTTCCGCCGTTTTGTCGGGAATGTGATTGACATCCGTGATATATGAGATGTCGTTGATCCGGAATCCCATAACCTCCATTTTACCGTGCATAACCGGCAATGGGATGATCGTGCAATCCCCCTCATGCACTGCATCTGTAAACGGCCTGAAATCAAGGTCGACCGATCCCGGTGTTTTATTAGGTGGAAACATGTAATGAAACCGGTGGCGGATCGCCTCCTCGGTCTTTTTACTGGTGTAAACGGGGATGGGGGCTTTCTGTGCGTAATTATATGACCTCAGATCATCCAATCCGGTAATATGGTCAGTGTGCTCATGCGTGAGCATAAGCGCATCGATGTGGCGGATACCGGCACGAAGTGTCTGAAGCCGGAATTCCGGACCTGTATCTATGACCAGGGAGCGCTCCCGGGTACGGATCCATGCCGAACACCGGTAACGCTGGTTGCGGGGATCCCCTCCTGCATATTTCGGGCCGAACCCGCCCGCAACCGGCACGCCCATGGAGGTCCCGGTACCTAAAAAAGTCAGTTTCATTGGGTTGCCCGCTCCTGCTTGTCTATCCGGTCAAGCCATTCCTCCAGTTCTTTGCGAACAGCGGGTTTAAGGTAACGGTCGTCCAGATTCTGATGTTTCAGAAATCGCACAATTTGTCCCACATGGACCTCGGTTGGATACATTTTGTTGATCATCACGATTTTATCACCCTCCAGCACACAGAAGCCACCCCTGAAGCTGCCCTTTTCCCTTCGCAAGGTGTATCCAAGATCCTCCACGATCTTTTCGAGCTCCGATAAAAATCTATCCGTCTTCATGCCGCAGTTTTTCCTGATTCCATTAATCTGCCTTTAAAATAGCATATGGCGTTACAAATGGCATCCCGATTAGAAAGTTATTCCAAGGCCGACATGGTGCCCTTCCAGGTCGTAGTGGAAGCGGTCATCGGTTCCCGAGTATCTTCGCCAGGTGTAATTATATGAGGCCACAAGACCATATCGCCCGAAGATCTGGTCCACATGAAACTTGAGCCGTCCGTTCAACGATGCAAGCTGTCCGGAGTCGCTTCCCATGGAACTTAGCGTGAATCCGATTTGGGGCACAAACTCCGCGCGCACTCTGATATTTCTGACCGGATTGACGTAGGCGCCGGCCCCAAGACCGATAGAGGCGGAACTTTGGCGGAACTGCTCGTTTTCTGGTTGCTGGTTTCCGGTTTCTTTTACTCTGGTGTAATCCGTTGTCAGCCAAATGGGAAGGAGGATACCGGCGCTTCTGCTCCGCGCCAGTTGCAGGGAGCCGGATATGTTGGCACCCAGGTTCAGGTAGTTCAGGGAGTCCGCATCTCCGATTTGATTCCGGAATCCACCATAAATCTCAACTCCCGGCAACTCTATCCGCACCCTGTAGACCGGCTCCGTAAAATTGTAGACCCTCCCGGAAAACGACTCCCCTTCACGCAGACGCATGGTAAGGAATTCCGGTCCGGCCGTGACCGAGTTGCTTGAAGGGCGGATCCTTCTCTCCGGTTCTTCAACCGAGAACATCTGAGCCTGCAATGTCACCGGCATTATGGCAAGAAACAGGATTAGGGAGACTGGGATGAGAATTTTTTCCATTTTAATCGGGCCCGGTGTTACATTAGGGAACGATTTGTTCAAAACGGGCTTTTTACCAGTCATCACTGTTAAGGCACTTGAAATGAGGGATATCATGATATCGATTATTGCACTTTTAATAACAATGGCATTGCATATGGGAACACAGGAAGATAAAACTTCATTCTTTGATTTTACCGTAACGGATATCCGGGGGCAGGAAGTCTCCCTGAGTGAGTATAAAGGTAAGGTAATAATGGTTGTCAACACAGCATCGCTGTGCGGTTTCACAAAGCAATATGAAGATCTGCAACACCTGTTCGATACCTATCGTGAGCAGGGATTTTTCGTACTCGGTTTTCCTGCAAATGACTTTGGGAATCAGGAGCCCGGCACCGATGAGGAAATCAAGGATTTCTGTGAAATGAATTTCAACATAAGCTTTCCTCTGTTTTCAAAAGTTGAGGTAACCGGTTCTGAACAGCATCCTCTTTTCACGTTTCTTACAGAAGTTGAAAATCAGGACTTCACCGGTGGGATCAATTGGAATTTTGAAAAATTTCTTCTGGACAGGAACGGAGTCCTGCAACACCGTTTTCGCACCCGTGAAAACCCGATGGGTGATAACGTGCAAGCTGCTGTGAAACGATTGCTGCAACAGAAGGGATAAACATTCCCTGTTTTAAATAATTTGGAATTGCAGGCGTTGCCATCACTGACGTTATAGGAACGCCTCTTCCCGGTTACAGTGAAAGTCGAATGACAAAATTTTCAGTCAATCATTGACTCTGTATAGAGATTGTTCTTATATTTATGATCCTTGGTCCGGTAGTTCAGTTGGTTAGAACGCCTGCCTGTCACGCAGGAGGTCGTGGGTTCGAGTCCCATCCGGATCGCAAAAGCGTAGTCAATTGTGATGCAATTGGTTACGCTTTTTTTTTATCTGTGTTTATTATCCGAACTTCACTCACGGATTACAGACTTCATGGGCAATCCCTCCCCTGACTCTCATGACACCGTTGATCAGTAACCAGCGAACAGAATCACGGGATAAATTCACTCGTTTTATTGAATTGCATAAGTGATATGTTAACAATGGTTTAAAAGGTGTATTTTAGCTTATAAACGTCTCTTCATAACATGACAGTGCCTCTTTCTCACTCTGAATATGATGTAATTGTAGTCGGTGGCGGTCACGCAGGTAGCGAAGCTGCTGCTGCTGCCGCCAGGATGGGCTGTCATACCCTGCTCATTTCCATGAATCTCAATGCCATTGCCCAGATGTCCTGCAACCCTGCCATTGGCGGTGTTGCCAAAGGCCAGCTGGTTCGTGAAATCGATGCCCTTGGCGGGATTATGGGACGGGTAGCTGACTCGAGCGGAGTTCAGTTCCGAATGCTCAACAGGAGCAAGGGTCCGGCCATGTGGAGTCCGAGAGCGCAAAGCGACCGGATGCTTTACGCCCAGCATGTTCGGGAGGATCTTGAACAAATCCCGACCCTCCATTTGCGTCAGGACAGCGTTACGGGCATCGTCACAAAGAACCAAAAAGTGACCGGCATTGAAACCCAAAGCGGCCAGATTATCCATTGCAAATCGGTTATACTCACTAATGGAACTTTTTTAAACGGACTTATCCATATTGGAGAAAAGAATTTTGGAGGCGGACGTTCCGGTGAGCGTGCAGCTACGGGCATCACTGCGTGTCTTGAACAACTCGGCTTTCAATCCGGACGACTGAAAACAGGTACCCCGCCTCGCCTTGATGGCAGGACTGTCAATTATGACAAACTTGAAATCCAGTACGGCGATGAGAAACCAACACCTTTTTCCTTCATGACAGATACCCTGCCGGGGGTGGAAGAGCAATTGACCTGCTGGATCGCCTACACCACTCCCGAAGTTCATGACGTGCTGCGAACCGGTTTCGATCGAAGCCCCATGTTCAACGGGCGCATCAAGTCGACCGGTCCAAGATACTGTCCGTCCATTGAAGATAAGATACATCGCTTCGCTGAACGCGACCGACACCAGCTTTTCCTGGAACCGGAGGGGCGCAATACGTATGAAATGTACCTGAACGGCTACTCCACCAGTTTGCCGGAAGATATACAGTATCAATCGCTTAGGACCATACCGGGTTTTGAAGAAGTAGTCATGATACGTCCCGGATATGCCATTGAATATGACTATTTCCCGCCACACCAGAT
>SKWQ01000238.1 GCA_007128855.1 Balneolales bacterium | reverse complement strand
ATTCCAGCCATGCGGGTGAAAGTTGTCCATCCGGATTTCAACCAAAGGTTTGCTGCTGGATCTCGGTCAGCTTGGACAAGGCACGTTTGCGCAGGTCCTGGAACCGGACCTGTGGAAGTTCACCATTGGTGAACTGAAGGTGCAGCCATATGAGATAGGTTGCCATCACATCTTCGTAGCAATAGTGTTCGATCCGGTCGAGCTGTCCGTTTCGGAACATGTTCAGCACCTCGTTTCCCTCACCGGTAACCTTGACCGGGATCCCGATCAGGGTTCCGATATGTTTCAGTTTTGGAAAACTGCTTGCCCCGAAATTACTGAATTCATCCATCAGGTCAAGGTTCTGCTTGCTGAACCGGTAGCGGATGTCGTGGGTGTTGAGCCGGGGCGGAAGCTGCAGGCCATGTTTCAATGCCCTGTATGTGATCAGCGGCAGGTCGAATCCCTTGCCATTGTGATGGATAACCCCGAAATCCTTGTAGGTGCTCAGCGTGTCGATGAGCGAAACGAGTCCATCGCGCTCATCCGTCCCACTCCAGGCTACCTTTTGCCGCGGCTCGCCCGATGCCGTGATCCAGAGACCGACCCAGGATACCATCTGATGGTACATCGGCGGCAGGAACCCCGATTTTCCCCGGCCGAACTCCTCGGCAGCCCGTTCGAGCAATTCCTGTTCATCTTCCGGCGGCTGCTCCATCAGTTCACGGAGGAATGGGATATCCGGAATGGATTCTATGTCAAATACGAAAAACATGGGTGTCAGGATTGTTGACCTGCAGTGAGCACCGGATGACTATCGGGTGCGCTCCCCGGCCAGGTTTTCTCGGAAAAGATCTCTTATCGTAATATGATCTTCGTAGTGAGCAAGAAGATACATGATTTTGGTGATGCATGCTTCGGTAGTCATGTCGCCGGCCGAAATTGCGCCCAGATTAAGTGCCTGCCGACCACCTTCATACTTGTCCAGGTCCACTTCGTCGTACACCGCCTGCGAGGTGATGATCACGATACCGCCACTGCGGGTGTATTTGCCAAGTGCGGGAATGAGCGTGTGGCTGCCCCCAGCCGGTAGATTACCGCTTCCATAGGCCTCGATCACCAGGGCGCGTACATCCGAGGCATCCCCTGGAATGGTCCGGCTGAAATCCATTCCCGGAAAAAGCTTTACGAGCTGTACCCGCGGATCGAACCGGGCCCGGTTGCGGAAAGCGCCCGGATCCGGACGGTATTGCGAGCGGATGTCCAGGTTCAGCCCGAACTCCGCGAGCACGGGATGATTGGGCGAGGCAAAGGCATCAAAGTCGCCGATGCTGATCTTCGTGGCACGGTTTCCCCGGTAGACCCGGTCATTGAAACAGATGCACACCTCCGGCAGGTTCAGCGTGGCCAGCTCCACGGAGTTGATCAGGTTGCGGCGGGCATCGGTCCGGCGGTTGCTCAAAGGAACCTGGCTGCCTGTGAATACCACCGGCTTTGACAGGTTATCAAAGGCAAAGGACAGGGCTGAAGCTGTGTAGGCCATCGTATCGGTTCCGTGCAGGACCACAAATCCGTCATAGTTGCCATAATCGGCCTCGATGGCCTCCGCAATGCGCGCCCACAACTCCGGGATCATGTTGGAGCTGTCCTCCAGGAACAAGGTCTTCGAATCCAAATCGGCAATTTCCCGGAGCCCCGGCACCTGCTCTTCAAAAAAGTCCAGATTGAATGCGACGGCCGATCTGGAGCTATCATTTTGACTAACATGAAGTTGCATGGTGATGGTGCCACCGGTGTGCAGGATCAGGATTCGTTTCATCACAAATGGTTACTGCATCTTATTGCCAAAAGGTTTCCAAAAACTTACTTTGCCCTACATTACTTCCAATCGTTTTCAATATTTATTACCGCTTTGAACCAAATTACTACGAAATAATTAATAATTCCGAAAAAGGTTGCTAGCCGGCCTTCCACTCTAATGGAGTACAGCTCATGAATGTGTATCAACCCAAAAAGATCAGAAACATCGCCCTGCTCGGGCATTCCGGCTCGGGCAAGACCACTCTCGCAGAAACCATGCTGTTCGAATCCGGTACCATCAAAAGGCGCGGTTCTGTCGAGGAATCCAACACCGTGTCGGATTACCATCCCATCGAAAAAGAGAAGCAGAAGTCGATCTTCAGTTCGTTCATGCACCTTGATTGGCGCGGCACCAAGATCAACCTCATCGACACCCCCGGCACCGCTGATTATATCGGGGAAGTGGTCAACGCACTGAAAGTGGCCGATGCCGCCGTTTTTGTGCTGGATGCCGAGCACGGTGTGGAAGTCGGCACCGAGGTGCTCTGGAACATCGTGGCCGAATTGAACAAGCCCGCATTTCTGATCGTCAACAAGGTCGATCACGCCAATTCCGACTACCAGATGGTCGTGGACCTGTGCAAGGAGCGGTTCGGAAGGGAAGTGGTTCCGGTCCAGTATCCTTATGAGGAAGGCGAAGGCTTTTCCACCATTGTCGATGTGCTCAAGATGCAGATGTATGAGTTCTCCGAGGAAGGCGGCCGGCCGGACAAGCTGCCCGTCGCTGATTCGCAGAAGTCCCAGGCCGATCTGCAGCACAACGAGCTGATCGAAACCATCGCCGAGAACGATGAATCACTGATGGAACTGTACTTCGAGAAAGGCCATCTCGATGAGGACGAGATGGTCGAAGGTCTGAAAAAGGCCCTGCTGCAGCGCCAGATATTCCCGATGTTCTGCCTCTCCGCCGAAAGGAACATGGGCTCGGGCCGAGTCATGGGCTTCATCGACAACGTACTCCCCAATCCGCTGGAATCCAATCCCGATAAGGATGACAAAGGCAACGATCTGCCGGCAAGCCTGGAACAGAAGCCGCTTGCATACCTGTTCAAGACCATTTCCGAGGAACATGTCGGCGACCTGACCTTCCTCAAAGTCTACGGCGGAACACTGCGCACAGGGGCGGATATGATCAACCATGGCAGGGGATCTACCAACCGTCTGGGCAATCTGTTCCTCACACAGGGCGGAAAGCGGGTGGATATCCAGGAAATCAACGCCGGTGACATCGGCGCGGTCGTGAAACTGAAGGATGGGGCCGTCGGCGACACGCTGCGCGACAAGTCCATCGATATCGGAATATCCCGCGTCAAATATCCCGAACCCACCGAGCGGATGGCCGTCCGTTCCGCCGAAAAGGGGGAAGAGGAAAAGATCGGTTCCGCGCTGAACCAGCTTCAGAAGGAAGACCCATCGCTGCGTGTGGAAAACAGCAAGGAACTCAAGCAGATCATCCTGAGCGGTCAGGGCGAGGAGCACCTCAACGTTATCCGCTACATGCTGGAGCATCGCTTCAAGCTGAACCCCGAATTCTACGAGCCCGGCGTGCCCTACCGTGAGACCATAACCAAGGCCGTCAAATCGCAACACCGCCATAAGAAGCAATCCGGAGGTGCCGGCCAGTACGGAGAGGTGTTCATCTACCTGGAACCCTGGGAGGAAGGCATGCCACCCACACCCGAGGTCACCGTGCGCGATACCCAGGAGATCGAACTGGAATGGGGCGGAAAACTGATCTACCAGAACTGTATTGTCGGCGGTGTGATCGACGCGCGGTTCCTGCCCGCCATTCTGAAAGGGGTCATGGAAAAAATGGAAAACGGTCCGCTTTCGGGATGCCGGGCCCGTGATATCCGCGTTTCGGTCTACGATGGATCCATGCACTCGGTGGACTCCAACGAGGCCGCCTTCAAGACCGCCGCCCTCATGGCGTTCAAGAAGGGATTCCTGGATGCCAAACCGCAGCTGCTCGAGCCCATCTACGAAGTTGAGGTCACCGTTCCTGCCGAGTATATGGGCGAAGTGATGAGCGACCTGGCGCCGCGGCGCGGACAGGTGCAGGGAATGGATTCCGAAGGCACGTTCCAGAAAGTCAAGGCAGTGGTGCCGCTGGCCGAACTCTACCGTTATGCCACACATCTGCGCTCCATGACCCAGGGCAGGGCCAGCCATACACGTAAGTTCCATGGATACGGCCCTGTACCGCACGAGATCCAGGATCGCATCATGAAGGAAACGGCCGACAGGGAAGAGGCCTCCTGATCAAAACTCACGCTTGAAAGCCGGATTTTCGGGACCGGACATGAGTTCCGAAGATCCGGCCATCTTTCATGCCGACCCAGCCGGCTGCACTTCTCTCACATCGGTTCAGTCCGGTCAAAACTGGTCGGCTGCACTTCTGTCACGACGATTCAGTCCGGTCAAAACTGGTCGGCTGCACTTCTGGCACGACGATTCAGCACCGGTCAATCCTGGCTGTCCTGCGTGCCACGGTTCGCCACACCATCCACAATGGCGAAACGCCTCGGAAGTTCGAAGGGACGCTCGTCCGGCACCGGAGGCAGCCGCGGCTCCATGGGCATGTCAGGGCGCTGCGGACGCATCTCCGGCTCCCAGACAAAACCGCTCAACCTCTTCTCTGAAATCCCCTCATTCTCCTGGTGGAAGATGCCATCCACGTTTCGGCGCGCGATCACATCCACCAACTCCCCCTCCTCAAAGAGCAGTTTTATGAAATCGGCGGTCATCTCGATGGCCCCGTCCGCCTGCCCGTCGGAATCCTTTACAAAATAGAGCACGTTTCCCCGCGGGTATACCTGCATGTAGGAGACGGTTCCGTCCTCAAACTGGACGTAGAGGGTGTCGCCGGTGATCTGGTTGAGCCGGTCGATGGAGGTGTCGCGCTGGACAGCAAAGGAGTTGAGATGCGATTCGAGGTACCGCACCGAATCCTCTTCCAGCTGGATGAGGATGTAGGGCCCGGTGAGCTGCATCTCTTCGTACCACAGACGCGGATCGCCCTCCAGGATGAACTGCTCCACCGCGTCGTCGTAGTGTGCGGTGTCGGAAAGACTGCTGTAGCTTTCCGTCCATATGTGCACCGCATCGTAGGCGGAGAAGGTGTTGATCGTGTCCTTCTGGTGCACTTCGAGCCAGTCTGCCCACAGGAAGGTGGTGTCGCTCAGGTCCTCGCTGATACGCCGCATCCGGCTGCCGCCCTCGGCGCGCCGGTACCCGGTGGAGTCGGCCTGCACGAATCCGCCCGTCATCCTGGTGCGGTTCTCCTGATCATCGAGGTAGACCCGTCCGTGCAGCTCATAGTACTCGTCCGACCGCCGCGTGAACATGCTGTCGGCCTCGATGTACTGCAGCGAGTCGGATACCTGCACGTTCCCGCGGAAAACGGCGCTGTCCAGGGCGTTGTAATAGAAGCCCGAATCGGCGACCAGCACCCCGCGGTCATCCTCCAGCCGGAGCCGCTCGGGAAACAGGGCGATTTCCGTGACAAAACTGTAAAATACCTCTTCGCTGAAGAGCAGGGCCTTTTCTGACTGCATCACCACACGTCCCTCGAACAACGCCACTTCCGAGACCAGGTCGTAGGTGGCCCTGTCCGACCAGATCTGGTCACGCTCCGACGTGATCTCGATGTTGCCCCAAGCGCGCAGCTCCTCAAGGTCCAGATAGTGCCAGGCACTGTCGCACACGATCGTGAAATCCTCGGTGCTCAGGGCCACGTTACCTGTCAGCTTGCGGATGCGGCCCTCCGCAGCCACCACGCCTTCCAGCTCATCGGACTGAAGGATGCGCACCCGGCTTTGTGCATCGGCCGTGCCAGCATCACTGAACGGCAGCAACGGCAGAAGCAGCAGTGAGGACAGCGCAAGCAGCATCAGGACAGCGAACATCAAGATATGGCTGGCTGGATTCATGATGCCGGGAGTATGGCTGGGCCGGTATTTCATTCCCTTTGGTTCTGTTCCAGTTCAAATTCGCCCGTGACCTCTGTCAGACGGTAGGAGGAAAGGTCATCGGTGCCGGTCAGGCCGTATCCGGTGATGCTGTCCGCTTCCGTGACGATGATCACGAAATCCGGAGTATAGATGGTACGGTCAGACTGGGACCACTCCAGGTAATCGGTCCTGAGCCGCCGGCCGTCGCGGGTCCGCACAAACACATCGTCACTGAAGTGGAACTCCGACTGGTGTCCCAGATATCTGGCTGACCGGCTGATCACCTCGGTTTCCAACGCTCCGGTCGAGTCAAGCACCGCCACGTAGACCGAATCGCGCAGATCGGTCTCACTGCGCCCCTCACGGCTGTAGGTGGCAGCGAAGGGGGAGTGGACCGTGACGATCCGATGGCCGTCTTCAATCAGTTCCATCCGGATGTTCCGGGATTCCGTTACCGAAAGCAGGGAGTCGGCCATGGCATCCCGCACCCTCTCACGGTCGTAGTCCGACAAGTCCGTGCAGGCGGAGAGGAGGACTGCCGCCATTATTGGCAACAAGATCCGCAGATACGTCATTGTCGGGTTCATCGGAATGATTGAAGTTGTGGGTCCGGAAGCCTCCAGCCAGGAATTACCGGGATCATATCGTGCCAAAAATGCGGTCGCCGGCATCGCCCAGGCCGGGCACGATGAAGGCGTCTTCATTCAATCGTTCATCTATGGCCGCAGTGATGATGGATACATCGGGATGTGTCTCGCGTATCCGCCGGATGCCCTCGGGGGCGGAAATGAGGCACATGAACCGGATGTTTTTGGCTCCCTTGTTCTTCAGGTACGTGATGGAGTCAACGGCGCTTCCGCCGGTCGCCAGCATCGGGTCCACAAGCAGCACCTGGTGACGGTCGATGTTGCGCGGGATCTTGGAGTAGTAGGCAATGGGCTGGTGGGTATGCTCGTCGCGGTACATCCCCAGATGTCCGACCCTGGCCTCGGGGATGAACTGCATCACCGCATCCACCAGTCCCAGACCTGCCCTCAGGATGGAGACCACGGCTATCTCGGTGTCCAGTTCGTAACCGTCCGTTTCCTGGATGGGCGTTTCCACGGTGACCTTGCGCAGGGGAAGCCCCTTGAGCGAGTGATAGGCCAGGATGATGGCAATGCGCCCGAGCGCTGACCGGAAGACCGGCGGCGGTGTGTTTTTGTTTCGGAGGATGGTGAGGTCCCGTGCTACGACGGGATGTTCGACCAGGGTTACGTTTGAAAGATCCGTGTCCATAAACAAGTTTTGTGGTCCGGCGGGAAGTTCCGGCCGGACCGTGATTTCAATACTCAGTCAGTAACGCTGACACCTGTTGTTTATGCTTAGCCGGAAGCAGGACCATTCATGCCTGCCCGATGGCGCATCAAACGGGGTAGGTGTCAAAGTATTTTTTTGTCGCCTTATATACCACACCCGACAGGGCAAAGAGGGCGATCAGATTCGGGAAGGTCATCAGCCCGAGCATGATGTCCCCGAATGTCCAGACCAGCCCGAGAGTCAGTATGGCACCGAAGAAGTGCATGGTGACATACATCATCCGGTAGTAGAAGATGGACCGGTCGCCGAACAGATAGTGGATGGACCGCTCACCGTAATAGCTCCAGCTGATGGAGGTCGAAATGGCGAACAGGAACACACAGATGGTGACCAGGTACCCGCCGCCGGGGAACAGGGGCGCCAGTCCCCGCTCGAACGCGGCAGCCGTCAGCGGCGCTCCGTTCTGGATGACAGCGGTGTTCAGATGCGTGTGGACCACCTCGGAATCGTCCGTGGCTACGGCCACGCCATCCACAAAGGTGATGGATCCGTTGAACAGCGCAAGGCGCGAAGCATCGGCATAGATGGTGTCCACGGCAAACCCGTAGTAGAGGAAGGAGCCATCCTGCGGAAGCCCGTCCTTGACGGTTATGACTACCGGAACCCCTGCTTCGGGTACGGCAGCACGGGAATAGATCTGATCGTCGACAACATAGGACACCTCCGGGTGGTTCAGGTCGAGGTTGGCCGGATGATGGGCCTCCCAGGATCCGGTGGCGATGATCACGAGCCCGGTCATGGTGCAGATCACAATGGTGTCCACAAAGGGTCCGAGCAGGGCGACCACGCCAACCTGGACCGGTTCGTCGGTTTTAGCGGCAGCCATGGCAATGGGAGCGGAACCCTGTCCGGCTTCGTTGGAAAACAGGCCGCGACGGATCCCCCAGACAAACGTCATCATGAACGCTCCGGAACCGATGCCAAAAGCGCCCGCCTGCGGGTTAAAGGCCGAGGTGAAGATGAGGGCCAGCGAGGGGATGATCTCGGTGTGATGGATCAGCAGGATCACGATGGCGCCAGCTACATAGAGGACAGCCATAAATGGTACCAGACGCGCTGCCACCAGACCGATGCGCTTGATTCCGCCAATGATGACAAGGCCCACGGCAGTGGCGGTGACCAGTCCGGTCAGCACTTTGGGAATGCCGAAGGTACTCTGCATGGTATCGGCCACCGTGTTGGCCTGAACGCCGTTTCCGGTGAGGAAGGAGCATATCACGGCAAAGGTAGCAAAGGCAACAGCCAGAAACTTCCAGCGCTTGCCAAGTCCGCGCTCAATGTAATACATCGGTCCCCCGGAGACCGAGCCGTCGGCATTAGTCCGCCGGTAGATGGTGCTAAGAGTACACTCGGAGTACTTGACGGCCATGCCAAATACGGCCGTCACCCACATCCAGAAGAGTGCTCCAGGTCCGCCGAAGTGAATGGCCAGCGCTACCCCGGCTATGTTTCCGATGCCTACCGTGGCCGAAAGTACGGTGCTGAGCGCCTGGAAATGGCTCACATCACCCAGGATGTTGGTGTCGGCATACCGGCCTGAAAGGACCTTGAGGCCGTGGCCGAATTTGCGAAGCTGGATGAAGCCAAGCCGAAGTGTGATGAACAGACCGAAACTGAGCAGCGCAATGACCATGACAGGCATGACCTCAGGGGTGTTCCAGACCAGGTCCTCCAGGGTGTAGATAATCTTTTCGAATAATTCCATAATCCTCTTGTTTATTGGAACATGGGTGGTTGCAGGGATGCATCAAGACCGATACGTACTCCTCCAATTAGCACGCAATGGAATCAGGACAGGTGCCACGAAAAATGATAGGGTTTTTTTACAATACATAAAAAGAGAATGGGGAGCCGGTAAGTTTTTTTTAAGTTTTTTACAATCGCCGGGAACCCTCCGCATTATTTTTTGTTTGGATAGACATGATTCACAGTAACAGTAACCAGATGAGCACTAATCTTTTCCACCATAATCCAACCATTATGACCAAGGCAGATATCGTAGAAGTAATCTCGGCCAACACCGGAATAACCAAAATTGAAACGGAAGCCGTTGTCAACGGATTTCTGCAGACCGTGATCGAATCGATGAAAAGGGGTGAAAACATCGAGCTGCGTGGTTTCGGAAGTTTCAAAGTGGTTAAGCGTGCCCGGCGTATCGCCCGCAATCCTAAAACCAACGAGGAGGTAACGGTCCCCGAGCAACATGTGCCGGTCCTCAAAGTATCCAGGGACTTCAAACAGGCCGTTAACAAATCCATGAATTCCTGAGGTAACAGGCGGACGCTGCAGGATAACGCACTTGGCTTTATTTTGCCGTATCTTCTTAAGATATCCGTTCCCCTTCACAGGCGGGCCGGATATCTTTTTTTTTTGCACCCAACCTCCTTACAAATCCTATGCGGAACAGATGGTTTCTGGCAGTGATCACCCTGGTGACGTTTGCAGCCCTTGCGTTGGTCATATATCTGGACAGCAGGGGGCCGTCCGGTCCTGACGGCGGATATCCGGAGTCCGTTTCCACACCCGGACCGAATGACAGGGAGGGGCGACAGCCGGAAGAGCTGGAACCCGAACAGCATCAGCGGGCTGTATACGCCATGTCCGTGCTCGATACCCTGAGAGCGGACAGGGCAAGATTGCCCTATTACGGTGAATTGATCCATATCCATACCGGGGCAGGCCGATTTACGGAAGCTGCCCGTTGGGCCAGTCAGAGAGCCCGTCAGACCGGGACCTTTGCCGATTTTACGCACGCCGCCGAACTTCATGTTGCCGCCATGCAGCAGAAAAAAGATGAGGATCGAATAAAAGAGGAAGCAAAAAAGGCGAAAGAGATGTATATTAATGCCCTTGAACTCAAATCGGAAGATCCGGATGTATTGACGGATCTTGCCGTTGTGTATATGAGTCTTCTGCAGCCGGAAACATCATACTCCATGCTGGAAAGGGCGCTGATTATGGAACCCGAACATCTGCGCGCCAATTTCAACATGGGCGTCCTGCTGCACAAGATGGGAAGTATCTCCGAAAGCATTCCGTTTTTTGACCGTTCCGTTATGCTCGCGGATGATGACCCGGAATGGAAAGCGGTCGTTCAGGGATACCTTGACCGGCACCATGACGAACTTTTTCACTAATAAGAACCACTAATTACAGAATGTATGCCCAGCGGAAAAAAACGTAAGCGCGCAAAAATCGCAAAGCACAAAAGAAAGAAAAGACTGCGGAAAAACAGGCATAAGAAGAAGTAGTGCGTGTGACTGCGGGCCGGAACAGGCCTCGGTCCCGGCCTTTATCATATCATGGCGGCAGAACATACGACTGCCGTCGTGGTATGGACGGTCCCCTTGACGCCATGACGCGGATCTCTCCCTGGATTTCGGGGCATTTTCCGTGATTTTCAGCTTCCCGTTCTTCCGGACTGACAGGATCAGCGAATGCTACCCGGACATCAGGCGGCTTTTTCGAGCGTTTTGGAGGCAATCTTCATGATCACATCCGTTCGCTGCAGGATGAGCTGAATGTTCTTCTCAAGATATCCGTGGATATCATTGAGCGCCTGGAACGAATCAAGAGGATACTGAAGATAGGATATGAGGCTCATGTCCGTCACATAGCGCCCGTCGATATCCCCTTCAATTTCCATGTGCCAGCGCGTAATCAAATTTTCTTTCGTCAGGACCCGCTTCAGTTCGGCATTGATGTACTCCATCCAGTGGCTGGCCGCCTCCATGCGGCGGTTCCCCACCAGAGACTTCAATTTCCGGTAAAGCACCTGCTCGTCGAAATACCAGATCGTCTCCACATCCAGGTAAGGACGTAAGTTTTTCCTGTTGAAAACCTTCTCTTTGAGCAACGGATGTTTCTCCATCCCGGGAAGTTGCCGGGCCAGACTGGCCTCGCGGAATTTGTCCCAGTCCAGATTGATGACGAGTCGCTGTACATGATTGGACCTGTTGGCCATATTTACACCGATTTCAAGTCCCGTTGCATTGATCTTGTCTTCGTTCCATACCCGGAACTGATCTATATTTATAGCTCTCCTGGCGAGTCGTACCTCCATCTGGTTGACGATGGCACTAAAAATGGGGTAATTCATACTTCGTGATGTTTAATTTAAAAGCGCTACGAGGACAGAAAAAGTAACGCATGAACAATTATTACACATTACATTCGCTCGTCGCAGAAGCAAGATACGAAATTTTGGGAAAGGAAATCATCGAAGTGTGGTCCAGCCGCAAAGATCAGATCGATTTCTTCTTCCGGCAGGAACCGGCCCTGAAATTGACCTTCTCTGCGGCATCGCCGGGCACGGCCCTTTTCCTTGACGGACGCGCCTCACTTCCATCACACAACGCCGCAGAATTCTTTCCTGAACTGGAAGGATGCGCGGTTAGCGATGTTTTACTGGCATTCCCAAACGACCGGTTCATCCGACTCACGTTTGATAAAACCGAACTGGAGCTGCTCTTCATGCCGTTCACCAGCCGTCCCAATGTGTTCCTGGTGGATAATGACCGCGTTGTGATCTCTGCATTCAAAAACAGCCGGGCGTTCGCCGGCAACCCCGCCCCCGTGACCCGGGACCAGCCGCCGCTCCCCGACACGCTGTCCGCGGACCTTCCGTTGCGCAAGAAGATCATTGCCATCGACAAACGCTTCCCGCGCGGGGTAATCAACGACGTGGCTGATACCTGTGACCTGGATTCCCTCGACGACTCAGCCCTGAGGGCTCAGCTGGCCGTGCTCAGGAAAAAACTGCTGAACCCGGACACCGTGTGCATCACTGCGGAGGGACACCTGAGCCTGCTGCCGCCGCAATACCTTTCGCATCCGCCCGCCCAAACCTTCCATAAAGTCAACGATGCCATACGCACCCTTTTCCTGTCAAAAAATCGGGACACCCGGTTGCTGCCCAGGAAAAAAGACCTCGAAAAAAAACTCAGCCGGCGGATTTCCGGACTTCAGAAACAGATGGAAGCGTTTCAGAAAGAGCCCGAACGACTGAAAAAAGCCGACGAGCTGGAGCAGATCGGACACCTGCTCATGAGTCAGCCGGGACCGGACCGCATCGCCACAGAGAGCACGATCCGCGTAGCCGACTGGGCGGATGACGGGAGCGAACGAGATATCCCGGTCTCCCCCGGGGAATCCCTCATCCACCAGGCACAGGAATATTACGGAAGGGCCGCCAGGATCCGCAAGGAAATCGCCCTTTCCGGAAAAAAACGGGCGCATGTCACCGCACAACTTGAGGAAATGCAACTGCTCCTGGAGGATGTGGCCGGTATGGAACACCCGGCAGAACTGGAGAAATGGCTCAAACGCAACGAAACCCGGCTGCAGCAGCACGGGCTCGCATCCACCGGATCCCAACCGGTCGCCAGGCCCTACCGGTTGATCAATCTCGATGGATATGAGATATGGATCGGGAAAAATGCAAAAAGCAATGACAAAATACTTGAACTGTCACATAAAGAGGATATCTGGATGCATGCCCGGGGTACGGCCGGTTCGCACGTGGTGATCCGCAACAGGGGAGGCACCGGTTGGCCCGATCCCCGGCTGATCCGGAAAGCCGCATCCATCGCTGCCGCCTACTCCCGTCAGGCCGGTTCATCCATGGTACCGGTCATGGTGGCAAAGCGCAAGCACGTCCGCAAGCCAAAGGGTGCAGCGCCCGGACTGGTCACAGTGACCAGGGAACGGGTGGAAATGGTGACGCCACAAAAGCCGGAAACGCCGGAATCCTGAAATTTTCCCGAAAAAATCCGTATCTTTTAAGATTATGGATGCCAAAACTTTGATCGTGTTGACCGGTTTCATGGGCTCGGGTAAAAGCAGGATCGGCCAGGGGCTGGCTGACCGGCTCGGACTCCCGTTCCACGACCTGGATGCCGTGATTGAACGGGAAGTGGGATTTCCGATACCGGAAATATTCAAGACAAAGGGGGAGAAGTACTTCCGGGAAATGGAGCTCAGCTGTTTCCGTAACCTCACAGGGTCTTCCCCCGCCGTCATTGCCTTGGGTGGCGGGGCCATCCAGCAGGACGGGATCCGGGATCTCCTGAAGAAGTATGCCATAACCATCTACCTGGATGTGCCGCTGGAAACACTGTTTCTGCGACTCAAAAAAGACAAAAATCGTCCGCTGTTGCGAGACCAGCATGGAAATCTGCTGGACGACGACCGGCTCCGCATCCGGATTTCCGAAATTCTCTCAAAACGTGAACCCATTTACCGGACTGCCGATATCACGCTTGCGGTCCGGCCCCACTGGTCCAGGAACCGATCAACGGATGAGTTGATAACACTACTCAAAAAACATGCACCAGCTTCCTTCACTGAACATATCTGACAAGCACGAGACCCGCTTCCTGCTGTTTGAAGCCCTGGAGACACTCTGGCGGCATGCATCCGGTACGGCCACCGGCACCCCTGCAGGCAGATCCGGATCCGTCGGGACGCCAACCGGCCAGTCCGTCATGGTCGTGGACGGACATGTCCTTGCCGCGCATCGCCGACGGATCGAAGCCGCGTTTCCCGGGGCGGCGGACCGCTGTTTTGAAGTGCCCCCGGGTGAGGGATCGAAAAGCGTTGCCATGTGGAACCGGATCCTGGACTTCGCATTTGCCGGTCCGCTGAAGCGGAACACTCCGCTGATAGCGATTGGGGGCGGTGTCACGGGCGACCTGGCCGGTTTTGCCGCAGCATCGCTCATGCGCGGTCTGCCGCTCTATCATGTGCCGACGACGCTTCTCGCCATGGTCGACAGCGCCATTGGGGGAAAGACAGGCATCAACCACGCATTCGGGAAAAACACGATCGGCGCATTTTATCATCCACGCGCCGTACTTTTCGATACCACATTCCTCGACACGCTTCCGCAGCGGGAATGGCTCTGCGGCATAAGCGAGGTGCTCAAGTACGGGTACATCGCAGACCCGCAGCTGCTGGAAAAAGGTGCGGCCCTGGCAGACCCGCAGTCCCGCACCCCCGAACTGCTTCAGGATGTCATCGAACGCTCGGTCCGCATCAAATCGGAAATCGTGGCATCCGATGCCCGTGAACAGGGACGGCGGGCATGGCTCAATTTCGGGCATACGTTTGGACACGCCCTGGAAACGCTGGATAACTACCGCAATATCAACCATGGTGAAGCCGTATATGCAGGTATGATCGCTGCTCTGTTCGTCGCACGGCATCTGGGCCACGACGTGTCCGATGAGCCCCTGCTGAAACTGAAACCGAATTACGGCCTTAACCTGAAAACATACACCAGCCAGGCTGCTGATCTCGTTACCTTGATGACACACGATAAGAAGAACAGGGATCAGGATATCCGGCTGGTACTGGTGGCAGACCACGGAAATCCGCTGGTGACCGGCATAGACGACCCCGCACTGCTGCGCGACGCCTGGCACTACACCTTCGAGGCCCTGTCATGACTCTAAAACCCTGATGCGAATCATCTGACCCGTGTTCTACCGTTTCCTTTATATCACCTGGCGAATTTTCTGGAGCAGCATCCTGGTCCTGATAGCTACCGTTATCCTCTTTTTCGGAGCCATTTTCCTCATGCTGCAGACCGAACCGGTGAAACAGTATCTTTCGGAACGGGCGGAAACCTGGTTCAACACCAACTTCGAGGGGACCCTGCACATTGGTGAGATCGGAGGATTCCTGCCTATGCAGATTGAGCTTCGCGATGTCGTCCTTGATCACGAAGACCGCACCATCGTCACTCTTGAAACCCTCCGGATGCGGGCCGATCTGGTGGCATTGCTGCGCAGCCATCTCGTCATAAACGACCTGGCCCTCGACAGGCCTGCAGTGTATCTGCGTACCGACGACCTTGGAAACTATACCCTGAGACGTGCTTTCAACCGGATCACGGATGAAGAATATCCGGAACCGATAGCCGGGCGGGAAGGGCCACTCACGCTCCCACAGCCATTCCGCACCCTTGAGATCTATGCCCCCTTCATGCAGATCCACGAGGGGACCCTTCTGATCGAAGACCTGACGCCTGATAACCGCAGCACCTGGCTGACCGAACCGTTCCTGATCGACCGGATAAACACCGAAATGTTCCTGGAACTGTCCACTGAACAACGCTATCTGGATATAACCTATCTCACCCTCATGCTGGAGGACCTGGATAACCGTGAGTTCACCCTGTCCGGCCAGGTCTACAATGACAACCGATTTCTGGAATTCAACGTGATGCGATTACGCCTGGGTGATTCGCACCTGGACTGGAATATGCAATTTGATGGTGTGAACCTGCTCGCACGTGAACCATTGCAGCAAATGCGGGAAGCTTCCTGGAGCCTGCAGATGAAAGAGGCCTTTCTGTCCGGGGAAGAACTGGCTTTTGCCGGTGCAGATATGCCCGACGGGTTTCCTGGTCTGCTCGCAGAGTTCAACGCCACGGGGTCAGGCAGTGACATCACATTCAGCAATGCCGGGATCCACGCCGGCAATACCGGATTTCGTTTCGACGCCAGCCTGACCGACCTGCTGGAACCCTCCCGGCTCACTTACCAGGCAGACATCCACCGGCTCCGCCTGGATGATGACGATATGGCACTCTTCATACCCCGCATCCTGGATCTGCCGGTCCGGGACTGGGACGCCCTTTCCGTGGTCGGTGGCGTCCGTGGCACCATGGATACCATGTATGTCGACCTGGACCTGGGCCTCCCTGAAGGGTCGCTGAGGGCCGGAGGCACTGTGGACTTCACTTCGCAGCTGTCATTGGACCTTTCCCTGTATGGAAGCGGGATCAATCCCGCTGCATGGCGGGGGCTCGAGGCCTATCCGGGTCTGATCAACACCGAATTGTTCCTGACTGCAGAAAACCTTCTGGATCCCGATGCACGGATCACTGTGGATGTCGACCTGTTCGAGTCCCGCCTGGCCGGTTATCTCATCCCCGACATGCACCTCGACCTGGTCTATTCCGACAGGATCATCACACATGAGTTCGGCTACTACCAGGGGGCGAACTACATCGACGGCAGGGGCTCGGTCAACCTGCAGGGGGAAATACCTCACGTCCTGCTCCGGGGCAACTCTTCCGGTTTCAATTTCAACACGGTCAGGGAGGATACGGTTCTGCCCGAATCGGATTGGAATTCGGGTTACGACATCAACTGGCACGGCCGCAATCTCGCCGAATGGTATGGACGAATCATTGTGGATGTGTACCCGTCCACGCTCAACGGAACGGATCTGGGGTCGCACCAGGTCTACCTGGATATGAACCATCCGGAGTCTCGGACCCGCTCGATCCGGCTCACGAGCACTGTGGCGGACCTTGTCATGGAAGGGGATATCGACGTACCCTCCATCCCCGTATTGTTCCGCCAGTGGCAAGGCTACCTGGTCGATCGTTACAATGACGAGATCATGTTCCGCGAGGAAAGGGACAGGGTTCCGCAAAGAGCTTCCGGGGATGACCTTTTTCAGGCCGACATCTTCTTTGAACTGAAAAACCTGGAGATCCTTCGCGCCTACTTGCCGCAATTCCCTGTAATCACCTCGACCCTGCAACTTGAGATGGCAGTGAATGCCGATCACGAACGGCTCGGGATCCGCTCCGAATGGAACGATGAACGATCGCAGTGGAACGGGTTTTCCATTTCAAGGTCCGATGTCGCCCTATCGGCCGGGTTCCGCTATGACCGGCCACTGCGTGAATCCATGGAACTGGAACTGGACCTGAGCGTCGGACAACTTACCTTCCGTGAGCAGCAGCTTGACAGTCTGTCGTGGCTGCTGATGATGGAAGACGGCGCCGTCAACAGCCGGCAACAGATCGAAAATCTCGGCAATCAGGTCCGGTTTGCCTCTGATGTGACAGGAGAACTGGGACCGGAAGAGATCTTTTTCCAAATTGAAAACTTTGTGCTCGGAAACCAGCGCTATCTCTGGGTCACCGATGGCAGGCCTCTGTTCAGCTACAGCCGGGACGGGAAGCTGCATGTAGCTGATTTTCACGTCCAGAGCGGCAACGACCGGATATTCGTGGATGGCGTCTTCAGCAATGATCCGCAGGACTCGGTGCGTTACCGTTTCGTGAACGTCGAACTGGAACGGATTTCCGAGATGATCGATGGCAAAGTGAGCTTTCAGGGCTTGCTGGATGGTGACTTCGTCACGAGGAACCTTGCCGTGACACCGGTATTCCATGGCCGGCTGGAAGTGGACAGGCTGGCCTTCAACGACCGGATCATTGGCGATGTCGGCCTCAACAGCACCTATAACCCCACGAAAGACCGGTTCGACACCGACATGTTCATTGTCACTGACGATGAGAAATATGCAGATTACATCCAGCGCAACAACGGCCGGCGCCAGCATGTTACGGCAAGCGGCTGGATGCGCGCTCCTGATGGCGCCCACCCGGCCGACTCGCTGTACCGTTTTGATATCAACGTGGAAGAACTGGATGCCTGGGTGCTGCGCTATCTCATGGAGAGCATCT
>SKWQ01000207.1 GCA_007128855.1 Balneolales bacterium | reverse complement strand
GGCCCGGATCCCGAGGCGGAATTCCCGCGCCCGGACGACCGCCCAACATTTCAGCGGGATCGATACCGGCGCAACCTGCCTGACCCACCGTTACAGCGGCATGTTGTCGTGCTTTTTCCTCGGCACATGATCCACTTTTCTCTGGATAACGCTCAGTGCGCGGATCAGCTTCTGCCGGGTTTCGGAAGGATAGGCCACGTCGTCGACATACCCGCGTTCGGCCGCCCGCCACGGACTGGCAAAATGCTCCTCGTACTTTGCCTCCAGATCCGACTTTTTCTTCTTCGGATCTTTTGCCTCGGCAATCTCTTTCCGGAAGATGATCTCCACGGCGCCTTTGACCCCCATCACCGCGATTTCAGCCGTCGGCCAGGCAATGTTGTAATCGGCACGGATGTGCTTGGAGTTCATCACATCATAGGCACCGCCGTAGGCCTTGCGGGTGATCACGGTCACCTTGGGCACGGTGGCCTCGCAGAAGGCATACAGCAATTTGGCACCGTGACGGATGATCCCGCCCCACTCCTGGTCGGTACCCGGCAGAAAGCCCGGCACATCCTCGAACACGACCAGGGGAATGTTGAACGCATCGCAAAAACGCACGAACCGGGCCCCCTTGACCGACCCGTCGATATCCAGGCAACCGGCCAGCGCGAGCGGCTGATTGGCAACAACCCCGACGCTGCGTCCGTCAATGCGCGCAAATCCAACAATCAGGTTTTCTGCGTAATGGGCGTGCACCTCCAGGAACGAGCCGGCATCCACAATCCCGCGGATGGCCTCTTTCATGTCATAGGGCTTGTTCGGACTCTCCGGGATGAGCGTGTCCAGTTTCGAAGCGGCATCCCTGTCGGGCTGCACGGAAGCCACATCCGGCGGTTTTTCCTCGCAATTGGATGGCAGGTAGGCGAGCAGCCGGCGGACTCCCGCAATGCAATCGGCATCGTTATCCTCCATAAAATGCGCCACGCCCGACTTGGTGTTGTGCGCGAGCGCCCCACCGAGTTCCTCGGAAGTGACCTCTTCATGGGTGACTGTTTTAACCACATGGGGACCGGTGACAAACATGAAGCTGGTCCCCTTTACCATATAGGTGAAATCGGTGATGGCCGGACTGTAGACCGCCCCGCCGGCGCACGGACCCATGATGGCGGATATCTGCGGAACCACACCGGAAGCCATGCTGTTGCGCCAGAAAACCTCGGCATAACCACCCAGGGAAACCACACCTTCCTGGATGCGCGCCCCGCCCGAGTCATTGAGGCCCACGACCGGGACCCCGTTTTTCATTGCCAGATCGAGGATGTTGCAGATCTTTTCGGCGTGGGTTTCGGATAGTGAGCCCCCAAATACGGTAAAATCCTGGCTGAACACGTAAACGGGTCGCCCGTTCACCGTTCCGAATCCGGTCACCACGCCATCGCCGGGATAGCGTTGCCTTTCGAGCCCGAAATCATGGCTCCGGTGCCGCACAAACGCACCGAGCTCCTCAAAACTTCCCTTGTCCAGCAACAGTGTGATGCGCTCACGCGCCGTGAGTTTGCCGGCTTCATGCTGCTTCTTTATCCGGGCGGCACCTCCGCCTTTCTTCGCCTTTTCCCTCCACGTCTCCAGCTCCTCGTACTTGCGTTCCCGACTCATATCCGTCTCCGGTTGGCGGTTCACTCACGTTCCAGAAAATAGGTCTGCATCCGGTCGGTGAAATATATGGCGGTATCTGAGTAAATATCGATCAGGTTTCGGTCAAAAACTTCCCTGCTGATGTAGCTTCCCGCTTCTTTCCAGTTGGACAGGCGGGAAATATGCTCAATAGCTTCCAAAAACGCGTTTTCATCGCCACCAAAAAGCTCCGATACGAACTCTTCTTCCATGTCCTTGACATACGACCGGACCTTCTCGGCTTCCTCCGGTGACACGGTACCGGATTCGTCCACTTCGTCCCCGATCATCAGCTCCTCATCGTCAGACCCGCCGGGTTCTTCCTGAAAAGACTCGCCGGCATCCACTTTAGCCTCCTCATCCTCCATTTCCTCCTCTTCCTCCTTTGTGAACTGCTGCCAAATGGGCACATCGCCGGCATCTTCCTCATCCGGATCCACCTTGATGTGAGAGTAGAGCGGGATGGTATCCTCTTCGCCCTCCTCCGGATCTTTCTTCAGGACGGAGACCAACGGGGGATCGTGCTTGTCGCCGCCATTGGTTTTCTTGAATCGGTCGATCAGATTGGCCTCATCCTCATCTTGCTCTTGCTCTTCCAAAGTTTGACGATCTTCCGTGCCTGACCCTTTCCCCTGCTTTTTTTCCAAACTGTCTTCCGGCTCTTGCTCCGGCTCCGGTTTTTTTATGGTCTTTGATGCTGGCCCGGCATCCGCTTTAGTTTCCGCTTTATTTGACTTTTTTACCTCCGGTTCGGCCTCCGGCTCCTCATCAGCTTCTGTTACAGCATCATTGTCAACTTCCGGTTCGGGTTCGGGTTCTGTTTCCGAACTCCGCTTCGTTGCTGCAACCGGTTCCGGCTCCAGTTCCGGTTCCAATTCCGGCTCCAGTTCCGGTTCCGGCTCTTCTTCCGGTTCCGGTTTCTCGTCCGAAACGGGGGTCCTGGTTTTGGATTCCGCTTTTGGCTCCTGATCCGCCAGGTCGATCACCCCGACCGATCCGCCCAGGATATCCGCCCCCACTTCTTCAAATTCATCGTCGATTTCATCAAGCTGCGGTTTGGAGAGGATTTCGATCAACCTGGAGCGGGTCAGCGGATCCGAGTCGGCGTCAAACAGTCTGGCCACTCCCGGCTTCCCCTTGTCGCGGAAAAATTCGGCAAACAGTCCCGGCTCCACCTTTTCCCCCAAAAGCTGAAACCACGGCTCAAAAAGCTGGGCCCAGTTGAGGGATGTGTAATGCGAGGTCACCCGCTCATCCAGCCGCTCAATGATGCGGTCAGTCTGCTCCTTGGTCAGCGTTTTGCGCCCCTTTTTCTCCATGAACCGGGGCAGGGCCGATGCGAAATAGCCGTAGACCACCACCCATTCACACCGTTCACGGAGGGCTTGCTGATCCAGCTCCCTCTCGCTACCAAAAATGTATTCGGGGAGGAACGCCCGGGGTGTGACCATGAGGTCCAGGATATCGGCGAGTGAGGATTCGATCACCGGTGCGGCAAAACTGGCAGGCAGCCGGATCTCCTCGTGGATGGCATCCAGAAAGCTGGACCAGGCCTTACGGACCGCATCGGTGGACATATCCGCCCAATCGCTTTGCGGCGGGGTCACCGAATCCTGAAGGTTGCGCACCAGCTCCAGCTGCATGCGTTTCACCAGGAAATCGGGCAAACCGGCGTCCAATAGGTCGTCAGGGGAGAAAAATTCACGCTGGTCTTCCAGCATGGCAAGAAAACGCTCTGTCGTCGTGCGGATGAGTCTGTCCATGATATCTTTTTTTAATGGGGTAATATCTTCCTAAAATACAGTTTTCAAACGTAACGGTTGGGGCTTTTCGTCACTCTGCTTACTTTATTACCTATGATTTATCTCGAATGCACACATCTTGCGAAATTTTATGGAAAAACGGAAGTATTCCGGGGGTTGAATTTTCGACTTGGGGATGCGAGGTGCATCGGGATCCAGGGTCCGAACGGAAGCGGCAAGTCAACCCTGATGAAATGCCTGAGCGGCCTGCTGCGGCCCAGTGAGGGATCCATCCGGTGGGAAATCGGCGGCAAGCCGGTGCAGAATCAGGAGCTGCGCTATTTCGCCGGATTCGCCGCCCCCTACATCCATTTCTACAACGAGCTGACTGTCCGTGAAAATCTGTCGTTTCTCAGGCAGCTCCGTCCCGGAACCGGCCGGACCTTGCCGGGGGAAGCCGCCCGATGCCTGTCACCGGAAGGACCGCCCCCGCTTGACAACGTCATGGAGATGGCTTCTGTTGCCGGGCTGGCCGACCGCGAGTTCGGCACGCTTTCATCCGGACAGCAGCAGCGCGTGCGCCTGGCGGGTGCGCTGATCCCCGATCCACCGATCCTCATGCTCGACGAACCGGGCACCAACCTGGATGCCGACGGCATCTCCCTGGTGGCCGATGTGATTGCCCGTCACCGGCAGCGGGGCGGACTCACGATCCTCTCCTCAAACCGTGAAGAGGAACTGGCGCTCACCGAGACCCGCATCGTGCTGGAATCCGGCCGAAAACGGCATCCTGTTCCTGAAACATCCACCCACACATCCTGAATCCACCATGTACGATCCACGCGACAAAAAACTTGCAGAACTCATCCTCGATCACAGTGTTACCCTTCAGAAGGGCGAGCGCATCCTCATCAACCTGATCGGTTTCAACGGGGCCGGACTGGCCCGGGAGCTGGTGAAAGGGGCACGGGAGCGGCAGGCCCTGCCCTACCTGGAGATAATGGATCCGGAGATCCAGCGCATCCTGATGGAAACGGGCGACGATGCTTTCTGGCAGGATCAGGCCGCCGTCTCCGGACTTCCGGTGATGAAGGAGATGGATGCGTATGTCGGAGTCCGCGGTGCCGAAAACATCTACGAAAACTCGCGTGTGCCTACCGGGGCCAACCGCTCCTTCCAGAAGCATTATCTGCAGCCGGTGCACTTCGATGAGCGGGTGAAGAATACGAAATGGTGCGTGCTGCGCTACCCGTCGGCGGCCTTTGCCATGAACGCGCGGATGCCGACCGCCGATTTCACCGATTTTTACTATCGCGCATGCCTCCTTGATTACGCCCGGCTGCGCGACGCGATGCAACCGCTGGAGGATCGCCTCCGGAAAGCGCACGAAGTACGACTGAAGGGACCCGGCACGGACATCCGCCTGCATGTGGATGGTCAGGAGTGGGTCAACTGCCACGGAACGCGCAACATCCCGGACGGCGAGCTGTTTTCCTCACCGCTGATCGACTCGGTCAACGGCACCATCCGGTACGCGCCCAGCGTCTACCAGGGCAAACCGTTCGAATTTGTTTCGCTGACAGTGAAGGATGGGGTGGTCCAGGAATTTGACGCTTCCGACCGTGATGCGCTCCGGGATATCCTGGAGACCGACGAAGGGGCGCGGCGGTTCGGCGAGTTCAGTTTCGGCACCAATCCGGTCATTGAGAGCCCGATGTACGACATCCTGTTTGACGAGAAGATCTACGGGTCCAACCACCTGACGCTCGGCCATGACTACGACGAGGCACCGAACGGCAACAAGAGCGGGGTGCACTGGGACCTGGTGTGCATCGGGGCCGATGTCCTGCTGGACGGCGAGATGATCCGGGAGGGGCGGCGATTCGTGCCGGAAGATTTGCAGGGACTGAATCCGGTAAAGCTGAAATAAGCGT
>SKWQ01000091.1 GCA_007128855.1 Balneolales bacterium | reverse complement strand
TGGTGACCACGTGCTCGATCATCTGCTCGACGAATGCCATCATCCAGTTGTAGTCCTTGTAGGCCACGTAGAGCTCAACCTGGGTGAACTCCGGATTGTGGAACCGGCTCATGCCCTCGTTGCGGAAATCCTTGGCGAACTCGAACACACCCTCGAATCCGCCGATGATGAGCCGCTTGAGATAGAGTTCGTTGGCGATGCGCAGATAGAGCTTCATGTCCAGCGTATTGTGGTGCGTCTCGAACGGCCGCGCCGCCGCCCCGCCGTAAATGGGCTGGAGGATGGGGGTCTCGACCTCAAGGTACCCCATGCCGGTCATGTAGTCGCGCATGGCCTGGATCATGCGGCTGCGTTTGACGAACACCTCGCGCACCTCCGGGTTGACGATCAGGTCCAGGTACCGCTGCCGGTAGCGATGCTCCTTGTCGGCGAAGGCATCATAAGTCACCTTGTTGCCCTCATCGTCCTCCACCTCCTTGGCCACCGGGAGCGGACGCAGCGTTTTGGTGAGCAGCACGAACTCCTCGGCGTGCACGGTCAGCTCGCCGGTCCGGGTCGTGAACACGAATCCGCTTACCCCGACGATATCGCCCAGATCGATCAGTTTTTTGAACAGTGTGTTGTAGGTTTCTGTGCCCACATCGTCGCGACGGATGTAGACCTGGATGGTGCCGGACTCATCCTGCAGGTTGAAAAAAGCCGCTTTGCCCATGATGCGCCGGGTCATGACACGTCCCGCCACACGTACCCGTTTCCGCTCCGCCTCCTCGCCGTCGAGCAGTTCCGGATTCCGGCGGATCTCCTCTGCGTGGTGGTCGGTCTCAAATTCATAGGGATAGGGATCCACCCCCAACCCGCGGATCTCTTCCAGTTTTTCGCGGCGAAAACGTGCCTGCTCGGTCAGGCTGGGTTCGGTTTCCTTCATGTGCTTTGTGCGGTAGTTTTGTAGTGCGGTTTAAAATTGCCAAAAATTACGGAATCGCCGGGAAACATATTGGGATTAATTCGGGACGGGTCCCGCCCGGGCCACGGGAAAGTGACATGCTCGCCGCAGTTTTTGTATATTCGGGTAGAAACCGAACCGATGAGATCAACCGAGGTATGCCCTTGCAATGGATGGTGAACACATATGCCCCCGTACCGCTTCCGGAGGGATGCTGGCTGCTGGCCGATGACCGGCTGAAGCAGGAAGGCGCACTGCCGCTGCTCCGGGAGCTGGTGTCGCGGCAGGGGATGGATGCGGACCGTTTCGAACTTCGCAAGCACGATACGGGCAAGCCGTATGGAGTGATCGGCGACCGCACCCTCGGGGTGAGCATCTCCCACTGCCAGGGTTTGCTCATCTGTGCCCTGAACACCGGGGGGGAGATCGGCATCGATGTGGAGCCGGATGAACGGAAAGTGCACCCGCGGCTGCTCGACCGCATCTGCCATCCCGAAGAACAATCCGGGCTGCCCGACGACCTGTGCTGCATCCGCATGTGGACCATCAAGGAGGCCACGCTCAAGTACATGGGCACCGGACTGCGGGTGGCCATGAACAGGATACGGCTCGAAATGGCCGATGGGTACCGCATCATGGCTTTCATGGACACGGACCGTATCGCCATTACTTCGTTCCAGCTCCGGGAACACTGGATTGCCGTAGCCACCAGACCATGAAACCGCGCATCCATCTGTCACGTTGCCGGTCGCTTCCACCCGGATCCAAAACAAACCGAACTTTCGAACGATCATCAAACCGGAAATCACATGATACAGGATGAACTGCAATCCAATCGCTCCCTGCCGTTCAGCAAAGAGGAACTGTTGGATAGGATCAACGAACAACCCTATGGCGGGCAGGACGGGATCCGCATGATATTCCTGCCCCCCCGGCTGACCGAACAGAATGTCGATGAGTTCTGTTACATCTACCGCCAGATCCTGGATACCAGCTATAATGTGGCTGTGATCGTGGAGCCGGACCGTTTTGAATCCTTCAGGAAGCTGCCATTGCTTCCCGGGATCTCCGTGAAGACGGCATTCGGCACCTTGCGCATGGAAGAGCGGCTGCGGGATGATTTTTGCGATGAGGAGGATGATCTGTTCGTCCGGGAAACGACCGATTTCAGCCATCTGGGCTTTTTCGACCATGTCTCGATGCTGCAACTTGTGCAGAAGGACATCGAGGTTATCGGGATCCAGATGCTGGATGAGACGCCGCCCCTGGTGCAGGAGCTGACCTACGTTCTCAAGGAAATCCTTCCGTTCAAGAATGCCATCGCCATTTTCTGTTGTGAAATGGCGGGGCGGCACCAGGAGGTGTTTGAATTGTTGCAGCAACTCATCAGCGAACAGAACGATACGCGCCTGCTGAACCTGATATACAGTGGCGATTCGCATATCAACGGAGCCGGCATCTTTCTGACCGGACTCAAGGTGGCGCGTGAGCGGGAACGGGAAGTCCGTTTCTTCCGCGAACGCGCCGGCACCCCGGACCAGAACCTGCTTGCGGCCAAGGCGGGCTTCCCCGATCGGTGATATTCACCCACCATCCCCTAAAACCCGGACATCATGACACCTTTCGAATCGAGCAGGCAGCTATTTCCGCGCGGGTTCACCATCATCGGAACCGGCCGTCTCGGATCTTCCCTGGCGCTTCGCCTGAACAGCAAGGGGTACCTGATACGGAGTCTGTACAACCGCACCCTGGATTCCTGTGAACGTATTGCAACACAAACAAATACGGATATTTTCGGGACGTTCCCGTCCCGGCCGGCCGATCTGGGTGACGTGGTCTTTCTCTGCCTGCCGGACGACCAGATCGGTGCGTTCGCGAAAAAGATGGGACCGGTGAAGGACGGCCCGGCCTGGGTGCATACTTCCGGCGCCACGCCGGCAGGGGTGCTGGAGCCCCTTTCCCCGGAAGGGTCGGGCATCGCCGCCATGCACCCGGTGCAGACATTCACCATCAAAAACAGGGATTCTGCCTTCAACCAGTGTTTCGTCACCCTGCAGGGCGATCCTGTTTTGTGTGACAAGTTGAAAAAGGTGGTGGAAGCCATCGGGGGCCGGCCGCTGCTGGTGGACAGCCGGCAGAAAATCGCGATCCACCTGGCTGCGGTCTATGTGTGCAACTACATGGCGCCGCTTTTTGCGGCATCACAGGACATCCTGCGTGACAATGGCCTGGAGGTGCGGTCACGCGATCTTTTCGGGCCGATGGTCAGACAGGCCGTGGAGGGGCTGCTCAGCCATCCGCCGGCCGAAGTACTCACGGGTCCGGTCGTGCGAGGGGACACCGGCACTATCGACAGGCACCTGAAGGTGCTGGAAGATTCTCCGAAATGGGACCGTCTGTACCGCGAACTTGGAAGGGTCACCCTGGAGCTCGCGCAAAAAATCGAGGCGCGGGACCGCAGTGCCGACCCCGGGATGATGGAACGTTTCGGGTCTCAGTGAGCATGGAGTAATTTTTTTAAGCATGGAACAACGTGATTTTTTCGAGCGGGTCTACGAGGTCGTGGCCCGCATCCCGGAAGGCAAGGTGACCACGTACGGCGCCATCGCCCGGCATCTGGGCACCGGGGGCAGTGCGCGGCTTGTCGGCTGGGCGCTCAATAAAACCCTGGCAGGCGACCGGTCGATGCTGCCGTGCCACCGCGTCGTCAACCGCAGCGGCGAGCTGACCGGGAAAGCCTGGTTCGGTGGTGACATCATGGAACAGCTGCTCCGCTCGGAAGGCGTGGCTTTTGACGGGCACGGCAGGGTGGACATGTCCGGCCACTACTGGGAACCGTAATCGGTCGCCGCAAAACCCGTAAAACCCGCAAAACCTGTAATCCGCAAAAATTTGTATCTTTGGCACTGTTATCAAGCCAATCCGTGATTATGACGAAAACCACATCCACAAAAAAAAGGGGCAGCGCGGCATCGGCAGGCGGACCACGCAGCTGGCGCGACACCGGTTACCCTGTGATGGAGCATTTTTACACCATCCAGGGGGAAGGTGCGCACACCGGACAGGCGGCCTATTTCATACGGCTGGCGGGATGTGATGTGGGATGCTGGTGGTGTGACGTGAAGGAGAGCTGGGACGAGTCCATCCATCCGCGTATTGGCACCGGGGAGCTGGTGCGGGCCGCTGCGGAGTCCGGGGCGGGTTTTGCCGTCATAACCGGTGGTGAACCACTGCTGCATGACCTGACGGCGCTGTGCGAAGGCCTGCATGAGGCCGGATTGCGCATCCACCTGGAGACCAGCGGTTCCTCGCCCATGACCGGCGATATCGACTGGGTCACGCTGTCACCGAAACGGTTCAAGGAGCCACTGGCCGGGATATTTCCTCTTGTGGACGAGCTGAAAGTGGTGGTGCTGACCCGCAAGGACCTGCAATACGCCGAGAAAAATGCGGCCCGGTGTCCGGCCGGCGCCCGGAAAATGTTGCAGCCCGAGTGGGACACACCCGCATCCATCCCGATGATCGTGGATTATGTGAAGGCGAATCCCGGGTGGACCATCAGCCTGCAGACGCACAAGTACCTGAACGTGCCCTGAGAAGCGTTCTGGCTGCGCACATACGAATGTCACGTTGAAGTAGGGTATGGGAGAGGTAAACAAGCTTTGTCAGGACGTCGCCAGTTTATCCAGCAGGTCCTCCAGTTCACGGTTGAAATCGGCCGTGGGGACCGGACGGAAGGTCTCTCCGGTCAGCTTTTCATACAGTTCACGGTAGCGCTCATAGATGGAGATGCGCACATCGTCAGGCAGGACCGGCAGCTGCTGGTCCAGGGTGGCATGGTGCCCGCTATCGATCAGCCACTCGCGCAGGAACTCCTTGGAGAGCTGCTTTTGCGGTTCGCCGCGTTCAAGGCGATCCTCGTATCCATCCGCGTAGAAATAGCGCGATGAATCGGCGGTGTGGACCTCGTCGATGAGGACCAGTTTATCGCGGAACAGGCCAAATTCGTATTTGGTGTCCACCAGGATCAGGTCCTTCTTCCGGGCCACTTCCTGACCTCTCCGGAACAGGCGCAGCGCGGTCTGGCGGATTTCCATCCACAAGGGTTCCGGGACGTGTCCGCCGGACAGGATTTCCGCTTCGGAGATGTCCTCGTCGTGGCCTTCTTTGGCCTTGGTGGTGGGTGTGAGGATGGGCTCCGGAAAGGCCTCGTTCTGTCGCAGGCCGCCGGGCATCGTGACACCGCAGAGTGCGCGTCCGCCCTCCCTGTAGACCCGCCAGGCATGTCCGGTCAGGTAACCCCTGACGACCACTTCCACCGGCAGCGGCCGGCATTTGCGGGCGATGGTAACGTTGGGATGCGGCACATCGATCACATGGTGGGTGCACAGATCCGCCACGTTCCGGAACCCGTACCAGGCGAGCTGGTTGAGAAGCTGGCCCTTGAAGGGGATGGGCTCGTTGAAGATGTGGTCAAAGGCGGAGATGCGGTCGGTGGCGACGATGACCATCCGGTCCGCGTCCAGATGATAGATGTCGCGCACCTTGCCCCTGTAATCTGCGGGGTGTCCGGGCACGGAAGTTTCGGTGATGCAGTGCTCCAGCAGTTGCGAGCGGTCGGCCTGGGAATTCACGGGCGCCTGGTAGAGTTACGGGCTACGAGTTTGGGTTCGATCTCCTTCTGGATGATGGAGGTGTCCTTATCCTTGATCATGTTGGTCAGCCGGTCAATGGCCATCATACCCACGTCATACATTTTCTGGTCGATGGTGGAAAGGGCGAGGTAGTGCGAGGTTTTGATGTTGTCGTACCCCATGACGCCGATGTCTTCGGGAATGCGCATCTTGTCCTCCCGCAGGGCGTGCATCACACCGATAGCCTGTGCGTCGTTGGTGCAGAATATGGCCTCGGGAAGCCCGCCGCGCTCTTTCATGATCTGTACGGCTTCATAACCGGCTTCTTCGCTGTAACCGGAGTGCTTGCGGGTGATGCCCATTACGAAGAATTTTTCATCCAGGGGGAGGTTGTACGTCTTAAGTACGTCGCGGAAGCCGTTTTCACGCTGGTCGGCGACCGGCGATTTGCTGTGTGAACGCACCATCCCGATTTTCTTGTAACCCTGCTTGATCAAATGCTCCCCGGCCATGTAGCCGCCCTTGAAGTTGTTCCAGTACAGGTAGTTGAAGTCATCGTGTTTGGCACCGACAAGCACGACGGGAATGCCAGCGCTTTTGAGCCGGTTGCTGATCTCATCGTCGATGTTGATCGAGAGGATGAGCAAGGCATCCGGTATGCCGCGGTCCAGAAACGTTTTGAGCGTCTCCTCCGGATTGGCAGATCCGGTGTTGTAGATGATGAAGTCCAGGTCGGTATCCTTGAGCCGGTCTTTGATACCCTTGAGGATTTCGTTGAAAAACGGGGTGGTGAACGTGGGCAGGGCAACGGCAATGATCTGCGCCTCTCGCCGAGCCAGTTTCCTCGCATTTACCTGCGGACGGAAATCCAGCTCGTCGATAGCTTTCTGCACCCGCTTTTTCGTTTCCTCGGATACATATGGGGATCCGTTGAGGACCCGCGATACAGTGGAGATCGCAACATTAGCAACCCGGGCCACATCGTAAATAGTCTGCTTTTTTGCCATGTCTCTGTTGTTTGGCCTAAATACTTAATATATCAATAATATAGAAATGAAAGAACGACAGACAACACAAGGGATGCCTGCCGCCGGACTTCCAACTGCGATCTGGGTCGGGCAACCCTGGCGGTCCGAAAAAGAAACTGCCACCCGGATCGTACCCTCCCTGTTTTAATCAAGAATTAAAAAGAAACGAACCTAATTATTCAAAGTAGTGATTTTCGCTGAATAATTACATGTTATTTATATTACGGAACGACTGTTACAGTACATTCCGGGTGTGATAGCCGGGTTATGGTCGCCACGCCGGCAATCCATCCGTTTTTTTACTGACCGGATTTTCCATTTTCCCTGAAAGTATTGGCAGGGAACGAAATCAGAAGAATTCGTCTTTTGTTGTTTATCTTGGAATCACAAACGAAAAATAATCGAATAGCCGTGCCGTCCTGGTCCATTAGATCGGTTTATGAACGCACTTCCTTCCACAGGGATGTGATCGAGGAGGTCTCAGATCCCGAGTTGCGCAGCGCCTACGAACACTGCCGCAACATCACTCGGAGATATGCCAAGACCTTTTATCTGGCAACCCGCTTCCTTCCCTATCATAAACAGCGAAGCATCTTTGCCATTTACGGCCTCTGCCGGTTTCTTGACAACCTTGTGGATGAGGCCGAGGACCTGATCGCCGCCAACCCGGTCAAACGGCAGGAGACGGAGGAGACCCTTACTGACTGGAAGGGGAAACTGCAGAAAACCTATGAGGGTGGCGGTGGCGACAACCCGATCCTGGTTGCTTTTTCAGATGTGCTCAGACGCCACGATATCGACATTGCCCTTCCCTTTGATCTGATCGACGGGGTCGGTATGGACCTGAGCAAAAACCGGTATGAGACATTTGAAGAGCTATACGACTACTCCTACAAGGTGGCATCGGTTGTCGGACTGATGATCAGTGAAATCTTCGGATATAATGACCGGGCGGCACTGCGGCATGCTGTGGACCTGGGCATCGCCATGCAGCTGACCAACATCCTGCGGGATGTGGGTGAGGATCTTGAACGTGGCCGGATCTATCTTCCTGAAGAAGACCTGAACCGTTTCGGTGTTACCGAAGAAGATTTGTTCAGCCACCGGATGACCGATTCCTTCCGGGAGCTGATGCGCTTTCAGATCGATCGTGCCCGCAGTTACTATGACAGTGCCGATAAAGGCATCCCGATGCTTTCACCGGACAGCCAGATACCTGTCCGACTGGCCCGTCATAACTATGCCAGGATCCTGGACCAGATCGAAACCAATAAATATCAGGTCTTCACACGTCGCGCCTATCTGTCCTTTACACAAAAGATGTCGATCCTTCCCAGGGTGTGGTGGCACACGGTCCGGCACTGAGTGGTACAGGCATCCGGCCCGGAACAGCAGCCGGCACTGAGTGGAGCATCTCCAACGCCTCAGAAACCGGTCCGGCATGGAATCGAACTGGCAGGGAAAAAGTTTTTAAAATTTCCAGCTATCCTTTAGCTTTCCATCAACGGAATCGTCCGACAATCACGTCACCTTTCCAAAACCCCTCTGTGATGGAAAAAAAGAGTCATAGCTGGCAAAGTCCCAGCCTGGGAACAAAAACAACCATCTCGATATACGGTACCGAGGGCACACCGCTCCTCGTATTTCCGGACGAGGGCCGGACCCGGACCGAATGGGAGGACCACGGATTGATAAAAGCCCTCGATTTTCAATTGAAAAACGGACATAATCGCATATTCTGTGTTGACTCCAATGATCGGGAGAGTTTTTTGAACACCGGCGCCCCGCCCCGACTCCGGATCAGCCGGCACCGGCAGTTTGATAACTTCATAATCGATGAGGTGCTGCCGTTCATCAGGAAAACCACGAACGACCTGTTTGTCATGGCGGCGGGCGTTGGTTTGGGTGGGTATCATGCCGTCAACCTGTTGCTCAAGCATCCGGGACAGATCCAGAAGGCCATCTCCATCGGAGGGGTGTTCCAGATACGTGCTTACATGGATGACTATTTCGATGACAACGTCTACTACAACAATCCGCTCGAGTATCTTCCCAATCTTGACGACCCGACCCTGCTCGATGACATCAAAAGCACGGACATCCGCCTTGTCGTTACGCCCGACGATCCCAACCTCGATATGAACTACATGCTCAGCGATATCCTAAGGTCAAAGGCGGTTGAGCACATTTTTGATTACTGGATCGAAACCGGAGACGATCCCTGGGAGATCCGCGGGGATATACTGCAGCGACATGTTCCGTAAAATCCTCATCGCCAACCGCGGTGAAATAGCCCTTCGGGTCATCCGTACCTGCAGGGAGCTTGGGGTACGGACCGTTGCGGTCTGTTCGGAATCGGACAGGCACAGTCCGCATTCCCTCAATGCCGATGAGGTGGTGCTGCTTGAGGGGAAATCGGCAAGTGACACCTATCTGAACTCCGACCGGATCCTGCAGGCAGCCAGGGAGCGCCAGGCGGATGCGATCCATCCCGGGTACGGCTTCCTGAGCGAAAACGCCGATTTTGCCGAGGCGTGTGCCCGGGAGCAGATCTTATTCATCGGACCCGGTCCGCATGCCATCCGGCAGATGGGGGACAAGACGCAGGCACGCGAACTTATGGAAAAAGCCGGGGTGCCCATCCCGCCGGGGACCCGGTCGGCCATCGCTTCGGATGAGGAGGCACAACAGGTGGCCGGTGACATCGGCTATCCGGTGCTGGTGAAGGCAGCTGCCGGCGGCGGCGGTAAGGGCATGCGCCTGGTGCGAACCGCTGGCGAGCTCCCGGGGGCCCTCTCATCCGCCCGCTCGGAAGCCGGCGGCGCTTTCGGCGACGACCGCGTCTACCTGGAAAAATATCTGCAGGAGCCGCGCCATGTGGAATTCCAGATATTCGCCGACCGTCATGGCAACATGGTGCACCTGTTCGACCGCGAGTGCTCCATCCAGCGACGTCATCAGAAACTCATCGAAGAGTCGCCCAGCCCGTTCCTGGATGAAGCGCTGCGACAGGAAATGGGAGAAGCGGCGCTGCGCGCTGCCGGTTCCTGCGGATACGTGGGAGCAGGAACGGTCGAATTCCTGGTGGACCGCGACCGCAATTTCTATTTTCTGGAAATGAATACCCGCCTTCAGGTGGAACACCCCGTAACGGAAATGACCACGGGAACGGATCTTGTCGCGCTGCAGATACGCGTAGCCGAAGGCCACCCGTTGCCATGGAAACAGCATGAACTGCAGCGGAATGGCCACGCCATTGAATGCCGGATCTGCGCCGAAAACCCGATCGAACAGTTCCTCCCGGCTACCGGAACCATTAAAAAATGGCGACCGCCAACGGGTGCGCACGTGCGTGTGGATGAGGGCATCCGTCCGGGACAGCAGATCACCACGGAGTACGATCCGCTGCTCGCCAAACTGATCGTGTACGGCAGTAACCGTTCCGAGGCCATAGCACGCATGACCCGCGCCCTGGATGATACCATCATCACCGGTTTTCCCACAACCATCCCGTTTTGCCGGTATGTGATGGGTCACGCGGCGTTCCGGGAGGGCCGGTATGACACCCATTTTATTCCGGAACACTTTTCCGGGGAGGAGCTGGTGGAAACATCCCTCTCCCATCCGGTATCGATCATAGCCGGAATGCTGCACCATGGCGATAACCATGGCGGTAACAGCATGTCACCGGCAGTCGGACAAGCCGGGGTGGATGCGGCCGCAGCAGGAACCGGGTTTCCGGACCGCCACGCAACCGGTCTTCAGGACCAAAGCAAGGATCCGGCAAGCGGCCGGTCAGATTCCGATTGGTGGTCGCGCCGTAAAAACCGCCGCTAGTTTTTTCAAGACAGCTTCATACAACTTGCGTATATTGTCCAACTGGGACATAAATCTATTATCTGTTACTGAAAATCACATAACAAGGAGCAATCATTTTGTCTGACAAGCAAAAACTTTACAACCAGCTCAAGAAGCTGGAGACCGAGCAGAGAAACCCCGATACCATGCACATCGACCTGGCCGATCCGCTGGAGATTGTCCGGCTGATAAACGAGCAGGACAAGCTGGTCGCCGAATACGTCAGCACCAGAAATGAGCAGATCGCACAGGCCGTGGCCTATGCCCACGAAGCACTTGCGCAGGGCGGACGTCTGATCTATACCGGTGCCGGCACCAGTGGCCGCCTCGGCGTGCTGGACGCCGCCGAGTGCCCGCCGACATTCGGTACCCGCCCGGATCAGGTTATCGGGCTCATCGCCGGCGGACGCGAAGCGATGTTCGTGGCGCAGGAGGGTTCGGAGGACCTGCCGGAAGATGGCGCAAAAGATATCTCACATCTGAACGTAAGCGAAAAAGATGTGGTTTGTGGATTGGCGGCAAGTGGCCGCACGCCGTACGTGCTGGGAACCCTGGACGAGGCCAAGCGCCGCGGTGCCCGCACCATTATGGTATGCTGCGTATCCGCCGAACGCGTGAATCTGGAGCAGCAGCTGGACGTGATGATCGATGTACCGGTCGGACCCGAGGTGATCATGGGCAGCACACGGCTCAAAAGCGCGACGGCACAAAAAATGGTCTGCAACATGATCACTACCGGTGCCATGGTACGGCTCGGCAAAGTGTACGAGAATGTGATGGTGGACCTGATGCTGACCAACAAAAAACTGGTGGAACGCTCCCGGCGGATCATCAGCATGTTCACCGATGCCGACTATGACGAAGCAGCCCGCCTCATGATGGAAGCGGGAGGCAAGGTCAAAGTGGCCCTGCTCATGGGCCTGGCCAAAATAAGCCGGGAAGAGGCGGAAAAACAGCTCGAAGCACATAACGGATTCATACGTGCCGCGTTACAGTCTTACGAAAATAAATAACAACCAGGCCTCCGGCTGAAATCACTTGGTGGATGTGAGGCATTTGCACGATACAGACGGCAGGAACAACGCCTATTTTTACCGGATCCAGATCGCCGTCATCTGTTGCCTCCTGCTGTTCATCCTGCTCTTCCGGTTTTGGCCGGTGGATACTGGTGGCGACCGGCTTCTGGACGGTCAATTCCGGGAGGATCAGATCCTGATGCCCGAGTTCATCCAGACAAGGCAGCAAGCGGCCGTCGAACGCGTGGCCCCGATCGTACCCCGTCCCGAAATAACCGTTCCCGAAGAGGAGGTGGTGGATGTGGAGTTCGACCTGGAAATCTCCGGGATGGAATCCGATCCGGACTTCGGCCCGATCCCCATGCCGGAAGGGCCGGGTGAAATCGTGGATCAGCCGGACCGTCCACCCAATGTCAGGCGCATCGTCGAGCCGGTCACCCCGCCGCAGGCACGCCGGGACGGTGTGCGCGTCGAGATCATTGTCCGATACGTGGTTTCCGAAACCGGTGAGGTGGAGGAAGCCGTGATCGACGAGATCCGCATGTTCAACCGTGACACCGGACGTTTCGAAACGGTATCCGGGACGGGATACGGCTTCCGGGAAATTACGCTTGTGGCGGCCCGGCAGTGGCTCTTTCATCCGGCTGTGCATGAAGGCCGGCCGGTGCGCTCCACGGCCCGGCACCGGTTTACCTTTGGCAACAGCTAAATTCAGGCGCAGGGCACCCGAGGGCCTCGCAAGAATCACTCTGTCACCGATTCAGGTTGCTCCCGGACATGAATTGTCATATATTAGCAACCTTGTTTAACCGAGGCCGACACGATACGGAGAGATGCCGGAGTGGTCGAACGGGCTCGCCTGGAAAGCGAGTGTGCCCTAACCGGGTACCGAGGGTTCGAATCCCTCTCTCTCCGCTCCCTTCACGTGCCAATGGTCTGAAATTGCAGTTGCCCTTCTTGCATAACCACTATTTACAAGCCATTGTAATTTCAAATAAAACTTATATATTTGGGCATTGTTATTTTTTGGCTCATCGTACTTGTATTTCTGGTTGATCCGTTGAATCCTGGGGTTTTTTTACGATGATTGCCAGTTGGTTCAGACATATATTTTATCATTCTATCGTTGCCACTAGCGCAAGCATGTTTCAACGCACTGGCTTTCACTCGCTGGCATCACCTTTTTTGTAACAATCCACCCCTGAAAAGCGCCCGCGGCTCCAAGGTGCCGGAATTTCCGGTAAGGATGCACCGTCCGAAACGGACTACCAGTAATCGACACACCCATGAAACGCAACCGGATCACTGCTGCCGCACTGTCACTGTTCCTGATCCTGTCCTGTGAACGTCCGTCCAGTCCGGATTTCACCCTGCAGCAGTCATTTGACATCCCGCTGATCAAAAACGCGAACTATGAGCTGATCGGGGAAGGTAAGGGTGTGATCATCGATACCACCAGCGATAATTTCCGGGATTTGTTCCAGGTCGGTCCTGACGGACTGGTTTTTTTGTCGACCGAGGAAGATTTCGAAATTGGAGAATTGGATGACATCATCCCAGCCATGGATTTTGACGAGATTGCCGTCGAGAGTGAAATCGGCAACCTGGAAATCGACGATTTTTCATCCACATTTGAAAGTGAGATTGGCGACATATCCAGTGAACCGGAGGATTTGCAGGACGAAACCATGGAGGTCGGGGTATTCGAGATCGGTTTTGAAGCTACAGGATCAGCTGATTTTGAAGCTGTAACCAGTCTGGATGCATCGGATTACGGTCCCGGGACACCGATTCCCGGCCCTGTCGTACGAACCGTTATCGTGCCGCTTCACACCCCCGGGTTTGAACGGGCTGAAATCGAGAGTGGCAGCATCCGGTATTCATTCACCAACGATCTGGGATTCGATATCCGGGATCTGACGGCAACTCTGCTCAGCAATTCGGATTCATCACCGGAACCTGTCGGAAATGTTCTTGAATTCGGATCTGTCCCGCACGGACAAACTGCGGAAGCGGAACTCCATTTTGACACTGGTGATCAGCTTGAAATCGACCTGGCCTTTGAACTTCGTATCGAATGGCAGGCGCAAACCATGTCGGGCAATCCCGGCCAGGTTTCTATCCAGTCATCGGATGATATCCTGGTCGCGCGAAGTGCCACCGGTAATATCCGCGCCCAGGTGCTGCAACCGGAAATCGAGCCCATCCTGTCATCCAACCCCGAATTTGAATATGCCATTGTGTCCGATGACCCCGGACCGGACGAGGCATTTCAGCTGGAGGTTCTCATCATCAACAACACGCCGCTGGATATAAAGGACAGCACTCTTTCCACCATGCCGTTCATCACCCTTTTCAACTCCGATGGCGAGATTCTGGACGAACAAAAAGAACTGGTCAACTTTACGCGTCCGGGAGCGACCAGTCTGGGGCCGGATGAGACAGCAGGAGTATTTATGGATCTGGCCGGCCAGAAACTGACACAAGAACTCACCTATGAGGTGAGTATCGGCACGCCGGGAGGCAGCGGCCTCACCATGCACAGGGAGCAGTTTTTCCTCATCACCTCCCGGAAGTCCGAAATGAGATTCTCCGAAGGCCGGTCCGACATTGACCCGCAGGAGGGCATCCGGCTGGAGGACACTGAATATGTGCAGGGAGATTTTGTGAATGCGGAAGTAGAGGAGGGTGAGCTGCGGCTGGAGTTCACCAACACGAGTGAAATGCCACTGGTCATCGACAACCTCAGGTTTTTCAATGCAGAGGCATTCACCGCCAAAAACACCGGCCGTTACTTTGCCATGGGTTCCGACATAGCTGAAATCAGCAACATTGAGATACCGCCCCTGCAGTCCAGGATCATTGCGGTGCCGCTGGAGCAAACGGGGATTTCCAACCGGATTTCCTACACCGGAACAGCTTCCTCTCCCGGGACCACGGAGCCGGCAACCGTACGCTCGACGGATCTGATCGTCACCGAAATGGAAGGATCGGCAACCCTCAGCTCGGCATCATCGGTCCTCAAACGGCAGGTCTTCTACGATTCCGGTGAGGTGGAGTTCGAGGATGAGGATTTCCTGCTCACACGCGATGATCACTATGTGGAAGTCGAGAACGGGTGGCTCCGGATCACTGATATTGTCAATGAAATAGACCTGGATATCGATACGCTGATCGTATCCATCCCGGGAATCCTGACCGACCCTGACGGTTCCGGCAGGTATCTGCCGAAAGATTCACTTTGGATCGAGCTGTCAGGCAGCAACCGGATCAGAAGGAGCGCCGACCCCGGGGATCAGCCGGAACGGGCGATTCCGCTTGATAATGTACGGATCTACGCCCCCGGCAACCAGCTGGTATACCATTTGAGGGCAATCACCGAAGATACCCGAAATGCAACCGGGGCCGATACCATCCGCACCGTACGGGCTTCGGACAGCTTCTTTGCCAACTTTAAGATTCAGGACCTGAATGTCCGTACCGCTTACGGAAAAGTGCTGAAACGTGTGGAGTTTCTCGGGGATGATGACGGAGATGACGGGACCGTGGATATTTTCAACGACAATGAAGCGGAAATCACGGAAATTGAAGACCTTGCAGAGTTTTCTGAACGATTGTCAGGGCTGCGCCTGGTGAATCCCTCATTCGACCTGATCTATGATACCAATCTGGGTGTCAGAGGGGCCATCATCGGAGCCATTCTTGGAATAAACGACAAGGGGGAGGAGGTCTTTCTTTCCGGAAAACCGGGAACGGACCGGGAAGTCCGGCCCGGAGACGATTATCAGAACCTCCATGTCCGTGGTGCGCAGATCGCACGCACTGATCTTATATCATTCCATGTGGACCCCTCGCAGCAAATCGGCGAAATCATACGCAACCAGGTGGTTCGGTTCGATTCCGAAAACTCGAATGTAGAGGACTTCCTGAGCAACCTGCCCGTGGAGATACGCTTTGTCGGGAAAATTTTCGTCAATCCGGAGGAACAGGAGGGGTTCGTCATCAATCCCGTTGTATTTGATTCACGGATGGGAATCGACATACCGATCAACCTCTCGACAGCGGACGGAGCCCCGGCAACGATAGAGGAAACATTTGATGCCGACCTGTCGGATCTGCCGGACCGGGACGACGATCTGAGGATTACCGAAGCCATCCTTTATGTTTCCTATGAAAACGGCCTTCCTTTCAATGCGGGAATGACGCTCGAATTCCTGGACGCCAACGAGCAGATGATTACTGCAACTGGGGATCAGCCGCTTGACCCGATTACATTCCTTTTATCCGCTGCCGAAGTGAACACGGAAACCCGGTTTGTCCAGCGTCCGAGAAGTGATATGGCGGAGATACGACTGACCGGGGAACAACTGGATAACCTGAACCGGACACGATACATCAGGTTATTTGGAGAACTGGCCACCAGTCGTGACGACCTCTCCGGGGAAGTCAAGGTCAGGGCCGATGATTTCATAGGCCTGAGCGTAAATGCCAGTTTTAAAACCACCCTCAAGGTGAATTGAAATCATTATGGCCAAGTCCCGATCAATCCATATTCTCATCATTTGCGTTTCAGCAGCTTTTCTGTTATCAGTGGCATCAGCGGATGGAACACAGGCTCAGGCACGCCACAGTACTTCGGTCAGTACGGCACTTGGCGGCGGCGGGAGTTCCTACATCACCGGCTATCACGCCAATTTCGTTAATCCCGCAAACCTCATGATCTCCGATCGCAACACGCGGGTCAGCTTTGGGATCATCGGAGGCATCCACTCTTCTGCCGGAGGCAGCCTGGTCAACATCGGCGTGTATAACAAGCATTTCACCAAAGGGCATGCCATCGACACACACAGAGCGCTTCAGATCTCTGACGAATGGTTCGGTTCCGGTGCGGATGCCGCATCAAGGGCCGGATTTGGTGTGGATTTGGTCCCACTCGGTGCCAGTTACCGAAGGGATGATATGGCCTTCAGCGTGGCCGCAAGGGCGCGGACCCTGGGTCGTGCCGGAATGAGCAAGGGTATGTTCGAAATGGCGCTGACCGGGCTCAGCAGCGAGGTGTTCGGGGATCCCAAAAAAGTGGATTTCTCTACCGAACTCCTGGGTATGTGGGAGCTTTCGTTCGGTTATGCCATGGAAGTGTGGCATAATTCCCGGCATAACACCCCCGGCTCCATGCGTGTTTTCGCCGGTGCTGCACCAAAGATCCTTTTAGGTATGGGTTATATCAAGGTGGGACTGGAATCGCAGCTCCAGGTGATCGGTCGTGATCTTGAATCATCTGTAGTGCATGACTTCGAGTACTTCATACTGACCACCGGCAACCTGACAGATGATCTCACGGCTTATTATGAGGAGCGGCGAGTACGGGGTAACAAGGATGCCGTACTGGACGATTACCTGGATGATGACTCGTTTTCCGACCTCGGCGGTGTGCAGGGGATCGGGTTCGGGCTCGACCTCGGCGCCACGTTCGAGTGGTACATGAAGGATGTCGCCCTGCCGGTCATCGGGACCGGCCCCCAGGTTCTCAGGGCTTCCCTGGCGATAACCGACCTGGGAGGGATCAACTTCAACAGGAAACCCGGTGATTTCAGGGCCAGGGACACCTTTCTCTGGGAGGGCTTGAACGTCGACTTCGAATACATTGAAGAGGAGTTTGACGGTGACTTTTCAAATTATCTGGACTATGTCCTGGAAGACAGCATCGGCAGCGATATCTACGGAAATTTTGCTCCACGCGATGTAAGCAACCACAGGGTGGGACTCACTTCCATGGTCCACGCAGGCGGGTCGCTCACCATGGCCCGGCTTACGGTAATGATGGATATCGGAAAAGGCATCAACAACCGTGGTGTCAACAGCAGAAGGCTCTACACGGCACTGGGATCGGAGTATCGTATCCTCAAAGCGATGCCACTTCGCATTGGAATGAGGATGGGCGGCTATTCCGGGATAAACCTGTCGGCCGGTACCGGACTGGATTTGCGTAATTTCGAGTTCAGTATCGGGTTCATGACCACACCCGCTTCATCAAAGGGAGGAATGAACCTGTCCGCCGCCTGGAGCGGATTTGTATTTCGCTTCTGACCGGTTTGACATAAAACTGCAGGTGTGAACACCGTGAATTTCAGGAACCGGATTCGTTATCTTCCCTGGCTTTCTCCCGCAGTTCCTCCATCTTTGAAAAGCGGTAAAGCGATATTTCGTAGGGGAGGTCCTTCCCCTCGGTGATGTGCGTTGCAAGAAGGGAGGCGACAAATTCCGAGTAGAGCAGTCCCTTTGAGCCCAGACCGGCATAGATGTACAGCCCTTTGCGTTCGAAGTGCTTACCGGCAATTGGGAGCCGGTCGGGCGTCGTGGCACGTATGCCCGACCATTGGCCGATACGCTGGCACTTTGGGTACAGATCGGGCAACAGTTCAAGCAGTTTCTGATCGAGGAGGCCGGCCCCCCGGGCATCCGGATTCTCATCATGGAAATGGTGCTCGTATGTGCTGCCGACAGCCAGGTGATGGTCGTCGACCGGTGCAATGTAGCCATAGGCCGACACAGCCGGGAAATGGCCTACATTCTCAGGGCAGTAATAGATGGCAAGCTGTCCTTTGACGGAGTTGAGAGGCAGTTCTGACCAGTATTTGTTTTCTTTTGCCTTGTAACCGGTGGTCACCACCAGTACAGGAGCGGTAAACGCATTTTTACGGTTCTTCAGGCACCAATCGCCACGATTATCTATGGAGTAGGGGCCACCAAAAACGAAGGTGACGCCGGCTTCCTTGAGATAGCGGCTGTAGGCATTGAGATACTCCGGAGTACGGACGACCTTGCCCTTATCCATATACAGGGCTCCGGAGCTTTCTTTGAGCTGCGGTACCCGCTGCCGCACCTGATCCGGCTCAAGCCATTCGATCCATCCTTTGGGCCAGCGGGTGTTCTTTAATGACATCCTGAAATTCTCCGCCAGGTTTTCATCGATGGCCGGACGCAGGATCCCATGCTGGTTTTTGAGTACGGTATTGGAACTGGCAGAAAGCTGGTCCAACCGCTTATCCAGCATTTTGAAACACGCCTCTGCATTCCAGACCATCCTTGCGCGCTGGCCTGTTGCAGGATTGACCATCCCCGCGGGCACCCCGGAGGCACCCTGGCCAATTTGATACGCTTCGTAAACCAGTACCTTCAGCGCCTTGTTCTTTTCAACAAGTTGAGCGGCTGTTGCGAGTCCGGCCAAACCACCGCCTGCAATGATGACATCAAATGTTTTCATGCTATTGTTCTGCAAATTCTGTAATCCCTTCCTTAAGTCCGGTGAATTGGTGGAGTATACTGCTTTTTCCACACATGGTTATTTATGATGCAAAAGGGTATCGGAGGAAATTTTCCGGGCACCTGCTCCGAGCATTTCCTTCCAAGCTTGTTTCAGTGAGCCGTCGAGGTCAATGCCCCGGACCGCATCTTCAACTATATTGACATGGAAGCCCTCCTTCATGGCATCCAAAACAGTCCATTTTACACAAAAATCTGCTGCCAATCCAGTCACATAGAGTGTCTTGATTCCACGGTTTCGCAGGTAGCCGCCCAGGCCCGTAACCGTCTTCTGATCGTTCTCGAAAAAGGCGGAATAGGAGTCGATTTCCTTGCGGAAACCCTTGCGCAGGACAAGCTGGCTCCGGGTGATGTTCAGTTCGGGATGGAATGCGGCGCCATCGGTGCCCTGCACGCAGTGATCCGGCCACAGTACCTGGTCACCGTAGTCCAACGGGATCACATCGAACGGCTCTTTGTCTTTATGTGACGAGGCGAAGGAGTGATGTCCTGCAGGATGCCAGTCCTGCGTGTGAAGCACCACTTCAAAGAGTTCGGTCAGCCGGTTGATAACAGGAACCACCCGGTCCCCGTCGGGGATGGCAAGGGCGCCGCCGGGACAGAAATCGTTTTGAACGTCTGTGACTAAAAGTGCATCCATGACTGATATAAGTATTATTTGCTGGTTATCGGTGCATCCTCAACTTTTCTGAGCGATGTATATTGCTGGCCGATGCATATTACTTCCTGGTGTTCGATCGCGTACTGATGGCATGGGTTCTTTTGATTCAGGGTTTGAGCTTTTCAATGAGCGACAACAGTGGTTTATCCAATGCAATATCATAACGCTCGGGACGGTTCAGCCGTTTGATCCGATCGGGCAGGCGGTCGATGCGGGATGAACTGAACTTCGAGATTTCCGCGATATCAGCGGTGTGTTCCCGTGTCCGGCCATTCTCAAACACGATCGAACGGATGTGTTCCACGGTCCGGCCGGTTGCGTCCTTTCCGGATTTTCCGGAGACCGGTCCAGCATTTTTTCCGGCCCCAGGCCCGTTCGTTGCCTTGCGGCCGGACCCTCTGTTGCCGCGCGGATCCTCCAACCGGATGACATCCCGTGCAAACTGGCCATCATTGCCAGATTCCCGTTCGATGTCCTTGATGCCCGGCAGGCTGCTCTTGGAAGCTTCATCGGTATACTTCATGGTGGGATGTCCATCCAGGTCGCATATTTTGTACACTCCGCTAAGGGCGCCGTCAGGGTAACCCGTGATGAGACGGGTGCCAACGCCGAAAACGTCAACAGGCGCATTATTCTCGCGCAGTTCGGTGATGCGTTCCTCGTCGAGCTGGTCCGACACCGCAATGGTGACATAGTCCATGCCGGCATCGTCCAGCATGGTGCGCGCCTTGCGGGAAAGGGTGAGCGGGTTGCCGCTGTCAAGGCGGATACCGATCAGACGATGCCCCTGCTGCTCCAGTTCGCGGGCCACCGTAATGGCATTGGGCAGCCCGGATCCAATGGTGTCATAGGTGTCCACCAGAAGGATGGATGAATCGGGATACAACCGTGCGTAGGTCCGGAACGCCTCCAGCTCGCTATCGAAGCACTGAATCCAGGAATGTGCCATGGTTCCGGAAACGGGAAGATCGTACCGCTTTCCGGCCAGCACATTCGAGGTGGCATCAAATCCCCCGATGGCAGCGGCCCGCGAGGCGGCTATGGAACCGGTCCCCTGCCCCCGCCGAAGGCCGAAATCCACCAGCTTGCATTCGCCGGCAGCCAGGCGGAGCCGGCGCGCCTTGGTGGCAATGAGCGACTGGAAATTGAGGATGTTCAACAGCAGGGTCTCCACCAGCTGACAGGAGAGGAGGGAGCCCGACACGGTCAGGACCGGCTCTCCGGGGAAGACGACCTCGCCTTCGCGCACCGATGTGATGCTCCCGTTAAAAGTGTAGCCAGCCAGGTGATCGCAAAATTCATCCCCGAAGCCATTCCCGCGCAGCCACGCGATCTCGTCCTCTGTGAAACGGAAGCGCTCCAGCACCTCGAGCAGGTCGGCCAGGCCGGCAAATACCACAAACTCTCCGCCAAACGGCGCCTTGCGAAAGAAAAAATCGAAATGTGCGTTTTTTTCATGCCTTCCGGTCCTGAAGTAGCCCTGGCCCATGGTAAGCTGGTACAGATCGGTGTAAAGGGCGGGATCCGGAATTTCTGTCTTGCTCATAACATCCGATTGCAAAAAGAGGGCAAATGCCGTTTTTTTAAGAAGCGATCTGTTTTATTCGATTTGAATTTATCCCCTGTAACATAGGTCGGTGCGTTCGTAATTCAAAACTTCTTGACCTATATTGTCAAAAGATTTGTCTCAGGGTCACACCGTTTTATCCATGATAAGAAAATATTTGTTTTTATTTGTCTTACTGATGTTTTCTCCCGCAGTTGCGTGGACGGCGGATCCCGCCTCTGATTCCGCGGTGCCCACGAATGAGGAGGTCGCGGCCGATGAGACGGTGCGCGTGATCCTGGAATGGCTGGATGAGGACAGGTTGCTCCGTCCCGGCAGCGAGCACACGGACGCTATCCCCCAGCCTGTTTTCCTGGATATGGCCGTTCCTGCCGGAGTGCGTTCCCGCATCCACGCCGGCCTCATCGCGGGTGGGGTGCGCATAGCCGCCGATCGCGAAGGATATCACGCCATCCGGATCCAGTGGGAACCGGACAACCTGCTGACAGAGCAGGGCAATGGCGTGAGCCGGCGCGTCATCCGCTCCGAACTCTTCTTTTCCTGGGTGGATGCGGACCGTGAGATACAAAAAACATGGCAATCCTCGTTTGTCCGTGAGGATGAGATTCCCGCCGGCCTGGCTGCACAGGTGACCGGAACGTGGCCGCCGGCTGCATTCCAGCATACGAAGCAATCGGGTCGCCGCTCATTCTTCCGGCGGATCGCCGAGCCGGCCGTCATCACCAGTGCCATAGCCGTAACCATTTACCTGTTATACAACGTCCGCAGCTGATGTACCCGAACGCAACCCGCTGGACCTCCATCATCGCGCTGATCCTTCTGATGATACTGGTCTATCAGTGCGCAACCCCCACCCAGCCGACCGGCGGGCCGGCCGACCGCACACCCCCGGAGATCGAAGAGACCGAGCCCGCTGCCCGAACCACCATGTTCGACGGTGACCGCATCCGCTTCCACTTCTCCAAATACATCAACCGGAACAGCTTCCGCACGGCCTTCCGGATGGAGCCCGACCTGAACATCCGCTACGATATCAGCTGGCGCCGCCGCACGGCCACGGTGCGGTTCGAGGATCCGCTGCCCGACACCACCACTATCATCTTCACCCTCGGGACCGACCTGGCGGATACCCGCAACAACCGCATCCCGTCACCATTTCAGCTGGCCGTATCCACCGGACCCGATATCGATGACGGAAAGATCAGCGCCCGGATCCGCGATGCCGGAACCGGCAGGGGCAGAGAAGGGGAGCGCATCGTTCTGTACCGCCATCCGGTTGACCTTTCCGCCGGAGCCAACTACGTCGGCGAGTCGGACACCTCCGGACTGGTGCAGTTCCAGTACCTGCGCGAGGGCAAATACATGGCATTCTGGCTGGATGACAGGAACCGGAACCGCCGGTGGGACCGTGAACGGGAAGCCGCACAGCCGTTCCCGACCGATACCCTTGTGCTGGAAAGGGACGGGGAAGCGGACCTCGGCAAGGTCTTCATCATCCGAGCCGATACCGTAGCGCCAGTGCTGGAGGCCGTCGGTATGCTTTCGGAGGTCCGGCTCCGGCTCCGCTTCAGCAAGAATGTGGAAATCGGGGATGACGCCCGTATCTCCATCTTCCACGACGACCACTCCCATGCAACCGATGCGGTCCCGCTCTTTGTGGACCCGGATAACCCCAACATCCTGATGGCCCAGGCCCGGAATCCGCTTCCCGACGGCTCAGTCTACCATATCGAGCTGCAGGGTATCACCGATGCCGCCGGGAATGCCGCCGGTTTCGATATCGAACCTTTCCCCGGTTCCGATGAGCCGGATACCACCTATGCCCGCTACATTGCCAATGAAAGCCGGTATGGTGTGGCTCCGGACGAGCCGGTTGTATTCAGGTATGCCAGGCTGCTTGAGGACTCTCCGATAGTGCTCGATTCCCTTGAATTGGTGGAAAGCGAACTGGCGCACACTCCCTGGCCGCACGCCAGCGTACGGGACCAGTTTCTTGAGGTGTTCCCGGACGGGGAATGGCGGCGGGGAGAGAACTACGAGATCCGGGTCTGGGATGAAAACCGCATGGAACATGTCTCCATCACCCCCAGGATTCTCTTCGAGGACGAGCTGGGCGCGCTGAGCGTCCGGGTAGAGGCGCCCCGGACCGATACCACCCGCCACCGCGCGCGCCTGCTGGACGAGCAGGGCGTGGTCATCGGCGACCGCGTCTTCAACAGCGAAACGGAGTTCACCCGTGTGCCTGCCGGACGCTATCTCCTGAAGGTGTTCGAACTCAGGGAAGGGAGCAGGGAATGGGATCCCGGCAGGGTGGATCCGTTCCGTCCGCCGGCCCATTATTTCATCCAGCGCAACGTACCGGTAGAGCGCGGACTCACCGGACAGGTCTTCGTCGAATGGGAATAGTCCATCAACCGCTTAATCTGATCGTCCCGCTGGCGTTTCTGATGCTCCTGACCGTGAGCGCATCAGCCCGGGCAGGCGGTGTGCCGGGTTCCAATCAGTCCCCGGACACGTTGATCCTGCCTGCCGTTACACTGAGCAGCGATTTTGAGGATATCCGTTCCGCTGCGATGGGGCCGGACGGGATGCTGTTCGTCACCGATGCGGGTTCCGGAAACCTGTACACCTTTCTGGTGGATTCGGTATCCGTGGCACCGCAGGTACTCGTTCCCGGACTGGAGCAGCCGGACGGACTGTCGCTGGTCATGGATACCTATACCGCCGTGGTAAATCGGGCCTCCCGCGATGTGATCCTACTGGATGAGGAACTTGTATACATGCGAAGTGTGTCGGTACCATCCTGGGTTCCCGGTACCGGATCCTTCCAACCCTCGGATGTCACGAGCAATGAGTTCGGGGAGCTTTTCGTGCTGGACAGCCGGGAGCATCGGATCTACCACTTCAACGCCAACGGGGGGTACCTGCAGCATTTTGAGCTGGCTGACATGAAATCGCCGGATAGGATGGTCTATTACAGTGAATCTCTTTTCATTACTGACTCGGGCAGTGGAACGGTACGGATCCTGACGGATTCCGGCCGGGACCTGGCGTCCATCGGCACATTTCCCGAACTGTCACGGGTGCGGATCATCGACAATGTCATCTGGGTGCTGTCCGGAAGCGTCATCCATCTGTTTGCGATGACCGGGGAACATATCGGCAATGTGAAGCCGCAGGATGTTTCCGGAACACTGCGCGATGTGGCCGGCAGCGGCAGCCGGGTGTTTCTATTGACCCGCAGTTCTTTGTATTTTTGGGACGCTACCCCCTGAACAAACCAAACCCAGGCAAATGGCCAGACACATCCATTTCATCATGCAGAACAACTCGGGCAAACGCCGGGTCTTTAACTCCATACTGGCCATCCTGACCGGTATCCTCATCCTGCTCTGGCCCGATGCCCTCTATTATATCCTGGGCAGTTACCTGATTGCCACGGGGATTCTTTCCATGGTATTCCGGGCCCCGTCACTGCTGGTGGCCGTCTCCGTTATCACCGGTATATTCATTTTCGTTTTTCCATCGTTCATACCCTACTTCTTCGCATTCTTTCTGCTGGTGATCGGACTGGGTTCGCTTTTCAGCGGCGGTGTCGGTCTGGCGCTGATCCCGCTGCTCGCCGCAGCACTGCTGCTTACGTTCCCGGATATCATCTCCATCATCGTGGCGGCGTTCCTGTTGCTTTACGGCATCACGTCCATCGTTGCCATGATACAGTCGCGGAGAAAGGACGAGGAAATCATCGAAGTCTACTAGCAACGGCATTACCGGTTTTACGCATCAATGATCATTTCGAATTTCAACCATCTGCGTGCAAGAGAGTGGGCCCTGGCCGCTTTAATCCTGCTGCTCTCATTCCTTCTTGTCTTTGTTTCGAGGACCTGGCGCCTGCAGGGTGATTCCGCAATAACACCAACTGCAGATACGGTCCTGCTCATTCACGAGGGAATCGATCTCGAGGAGTTGATCGGGCTTATGGACGAAAACGGGTTTGAGTACCGACCCGATGAACTTCGTTGGGCGTCCGTCATCCTTGGCTGGCGGCGGTTCAGCCAGGGGCGCTATGTGTTTGACGGTCCGGTCGGCTATCAGGACTTTTTCTCGAAGCTGGCGCTTGGACTGCAGGATCCCATGATGCTCCGGATCCCGCCGGGAGCCAGCAAGGATGCGCTGAAAGAACGCATTGCCGCCCAGATGCAGTTTGAAACGCCCGAACTGGCAGACGCCATGCGTGATACCAGTCTCCTTAACCAGTATGGAATCTCAGCGCATCAACTTTACGGCCGCATCCTCCCAGATTCCTATGAGGTGTATTGGACGTCCACTCCGCATCGGCTGCTGGAGCGGCTGTTGTCGGAGTTCGACTCGCGTGTGGCCGAACCCTATGCCGATCGCATGCGGGAGCTGGGACGTTCGGTGGATGAGATCACCACCCTGGCTTCCATCATTGAATGGGAGGCGCGTTTCGATGATGAAAAGCCGGCCATCAGCGGGTTGTACTGGAACCGTCTCAACCGGCGTTGGCGCCTCCAGGCCGATCCCACCGTCAATTACGCCAAGGGAGAGCGGAGCCGCCTGGTATTTGCCGACTACCGCATCGACCATCCTTACAACACTTACCGTATCCACGGACTGCCGCCGGGGCCCATTACCAACCCTTCGTTTGCCTCGATCCGGGCCGCACTCTATCCCGATGAGCACAACTACATGTTCATGGTGGCCAGGCCGGACGGGCGGCACGGTTTCTCGCAGACATACGCCGAGCATCGCAGAAAAAGCAGGGAATGGACGGACTGGCTGCGCGAACAGCGGCGTATCCGTGAAGCAGCGGAGAGGGAAGAGGCATTGCGGCAGGAAGTAGGGCCGGCACCGGGACAGACGTCCGGGCCGGCACCGGGAGATGGTTCCGGCAGCGAGGACTAGCGTCGATTATTCCGTAACTTGCTTAATAAATTCGCAATTCCTTCAAGAATGAAGGATATCTTTAGGGGAACAATTCAATCCATTCTATCTGGTTGGTATCATGGCATTTCTGGAAATCATTTCGGTTGAATTTGACTGGTTCAACTATCTTGTGCTTCCATTGATGATCTTTGCTGCGCGCGTTGTGGACGTGACGCTGGGCACCCTGCGGATCATTTTCGTGTCGCGCAGCATGAAGATGCTGGCGCCCATGATCGGTTTCTTCGAGGCCCTTATCTGGCTGCTGGCCATGGGGCAGATTTTCCAGAGTCTTACCAATATGGGTCTCTACTTCGCCTATGCGGCGGGATTTGCCGCCGGAAACTATATGGGAATTTATCTGGAGGGCAAAATTGCCATGGGACTGCTGGTCGTGCGGACCATCACGGCCGATGACGCCACCGAACTGATAGAATACCTTAAGGAGAACGACTTCGGGGTCACTTCGGTGTCGGCCAGCGGTGTCAGCGGTCAGGTCCGGCTGATCCTGAGCGTCATCAAGCGCAAGGATCTGAAGCGCATGATCCAGATCATCAATGAAAAGATGCCCAAAGCGTTCATAACTGTCGAGGATGTGCGATCGGTCAGCGAGGGATTCTTCCCCCAGAAGAGTCTCAGTCTGTTTTCACGACTGCCGCTCAAGCGCAAATGATCGGCACGTCCGCCGGCGCCGGCCTAGCGCCCGCCATTTTCAGTGTCCGGGGCCATGTCTGCATCCATATCCACATCCACATCCTCCAGCTCCTCCTCTTCAACGTCAGGGAGCTCCATCAGCACGGTACCGTCCCGCTCGAAATGCAGGAAATGCAGGTATTGATTGATGTGCGTGCCGCGGAAATCGATGCCGGTGATCACTCCGTCATGCCTCGGCTGTTTGCGGAGTTGATGCTTTATGCGTGCCGGATTCTCGAAATCGTTGATGGAGCGGAACAGGAAGGTCGCCACATCGTAGCCGAGATGGGCGAAGTTGTCGGGCTGGTGTCCGGTCAGTGATTCGAAATTGTTACGGAAATGGTAGGCATCCCGGTTGTCATCGTTCCGGTGGAAGATGCTGCTGTAGTAGATATCGAATTGGCGCCTGCGGGCATCGCTGAGATCAATATGTGCCATCTCCTCATTGCCGAGAATGGTGACTTCGCTCCGGAAGGCCTGCAAATCGTTGAGGATGAGGTCGACCAGCTGTTCCGAACCGCCGCCGGTGACCGAAATATAGAGGCCATCCACGGGGACGAGTTGAAAATCCTCATCGTCGAAGTAGCGCTCGACCAGTCGCCGGTTTCCGGCAAAATGGGGAGTGATATGGCCGACTTCGAAGGCGCGCGCTTCGAAATCCTCGCTGAAGTAATGCAGGATCGTAGCGCCCAGACGTTCGGCTTCATTCCGGAATTCACGGGCCTCCTGTGACACCGGCTGATTACTCTGGGTGATGACTGCCAGGGTGCTCAGTTTGAGCTTCCGCACGGCAAAGTTTGCCATGGCCCTTCCGCGTGCTTCAAACGTGGGGTTGATCTGGTAGATATAGGGATTGCTGATGTTGATCGTGTCGGCATTGGCCAAGGGCGGTATGACGGGGATCTCGTAGTATTCGGCCAGGTCACGGATGCGGTAGGCGTCATCGGAGAAGAGCGGACCGATGACCGCATCGGCATGGTGCTTCCAGGCAAGCCGGGCCATGGCCGCCTCAAGGGTAAGCGAGGTGTCTGAAGTCTCCATGTGATGGAGGCGGATCATCTTGTCGTTTGATCCGCGGTTGAATTCTTCGGCCGCCAGCAGGTAACCGTTGTAGAGCGACCGGGAAACCTGCCATTCCGGAGACCCCTGTTCTGCTGCCGGCAGGAGGACGCCGATATTGAATACGATGCCCGACGGGGCTTTGCCATTAGAGGATCCGCTGCGCGTAGGCAGCTGTTCGATGCGCCGGTTTATGGCAGCCAGGATGTTCGTATCCACCGTGGCCTCATAATAGGGGTGGAGGGCATCGTACAGCTGGCGGGCTTCGGACCGGCTCATGAAATCAATACCGAAGCGGAGCAGGTCAATCTGCACCCTTGGGTTGTCGCTTTGCAGGAATGCCGATTTGCGCTGGTCGATGGTCAGAAAACCCATGATCTCCCTGTAGAGCCGGTCGGCGTCCCGGTGCAGGTTCTGATAGGCGGGACGCGACTTCAGACCGTACAGCAGGTCCAGGCTGTTTCCGAACTGACGTACCTGGAACTCCGCAAGGGCCAGGGTGTAACGCGCCTCGTCAAAGTACCGGGGGTCGTCGTTGCGCGACAGTTTGCGCAGGCTGTGACGGGCAAGGGGATAGTTGCTGGTGGCAAAATAGCTTTTACCGGCAAAAAGCCGGGCTACCGGGGTGTCAATGCGCGAAAACAGGAGAGCCGCCGAGTCATAGCGCGCCACCCTGTAAAATGCCATTGCCTGTTCGAAAAGGTCACCATCCTGCTCATCGTCGCGTCCACTGGTGCGCCGGTCGGCCGGGCCGGCGTCTTCGCCACTGGCGTTGCGGTAGGGGTTTTCGGTGCCGCTGGCGGAGGCAGTGGGAGCTGCATCGGTGGCTGTGTCTTCTGCCGGTTGTATCACAACTGCATTTACCGTACCTGCATCTGCTTTACCGGAGTATGCCTGTAAAGGGGCTTGAAGGAGCATAAAGGCGGCTGTGGCCGCAAAAAGGCAGGCAAGGGATATACGTGAAAATGCGTTCATCTGAGCTTTTTTATTTATATACAATAGCAGTCCGCTGCATACCTATTCCCACTCGATCGTTGCCGGTGGTTTTGAGCTTATATCGTAGACTACGCGGTTGATCCCCTTTACTTCGTTGATGATGCGATTGGATACGCAACTCAAAAACTCATAGGGAAGATGGGCCCAGTCGGCCGTCATGCCATCCACACTGGTAACGGCCCGCAGACCCACAACGTATTCGTACGTCCGCTCATCACCCATCACCCCCACGCTCTGTACGGGGAGCAGCACCACCAGCGCCTGCCACACCGAATCATACAGGTTCTGGCTGCGCAGTTCGTCGATGAAGATGGCGTCGGCTTCCTGGAGCAGACGGACCTTATCCCTGGTGACATCGGAAAGGATCCGGATGGAGAGCCCCGGTCCGGGGAAAGGATGGCGGCTGATGAAATCCCTGGGGATGTCAAGGGCCAGGCCCACACTGCGTACCTCATCCTTGAACAGTTCGCGAAGCGGCTCCAGCAGAGCCAGGTTCATTTTTTCGGGAAGTCCGCCCACGTTGTGATGTGACTTGATGGTGACCGACGGCCCGCGGAATGAGACGCTTTCGATCACATCGGGATACAGCGTGCCCTGGGCCAGGTGAGTGAACCGGTCGTCGCCCGAAATCGCATCGTCAAACACCTCGATGAAGGTATTGCCGATGATCTTACGTTTTTTTTCCGGATCGCTGACCCCTTCCAGGCGGTCCAGGAACAGGGTGGATGCGTCCACCGCCTTGACCGGCAGCTTCAGCTTCTCGGTATAGAGCCGCTGAACGTCCTCGAACTCGTTCTTCCGAAGGACGCCGTTGTTGACAAAGACACACAGCAGGCGCTCGCCAATGGCCCTGTGGATCATTGTGGCCGCCACCGTGGAGTCGACCCCGCCGGACAACCCGCACACCACCCGTCCGTCGCCCACGATCTCGCGGATCTGTTCTATCGTGCTTTCAATGAAGGAGCCGGGTGTCCATATTCCTTTGAGACCGCAGATGTTGCGGACAAAATTGTGCAACAGTTCCCGACCGAACTCGGTGTGCACCACCTCCGGGTGGAATTGGACTCCGTAAATGGGTCGCACGGCGTCCTTGACTGCAGCAATCGGCGCATTGTCGGTCCGGGCTATGACTTCGAACTGTTCAGGCAGGTGGACGATATGGTCTCCGTGGCTCATCCAGACCGTGCTGCTGTCTGGCAGACCGGCAAGCAGTTCGGTCCTCTTGAGCACAGAAATACGGGCCCGGCCGAACTCCCGCTTTTCAGCATGGGCAACAGACCCGGGCAATATCGAATGCATCATGATCTGCAGACCGTAGCAGATGCCCAGGACGGGTACCTCCAGGTCAAAGACAGCAGGGTTCAGTTTGGGGGCATCCTCGTCGTTCACGCTCATGGGTCCGCCCGACAGGATCACCCCGGCCGGTGGACGTGAAGCGAACGTCGTCAGGTCAACGTTGAAAGGATGTATTTCACAATAGACCTGGCTTTCGCGCACCCGGCGGGCAATCAGCTGATTGTACTGGGAGCCGTAATCCAGGATCAGTATCCATTCGTTTTCTGGTTTGATCATGCGGCGCAGATTACCTCTGCAGGGGGAATTAGGCGTAATCAGGCAATGATTTCGTTGTAGGCATCTACTGTGAGCAATTCCTCGATCTGGGCTGGGTCGCTCATCTTGATCTTGATCATCCAACCCTTTCCGTAAGGATCTTCATTGATCAGCTCCGGCTCATCCTCCAGCGCCTCGTTCCACTCCAGGATTTCACCGCTCAACGGCATGTACAGCTCAGACACTGTCTTGACCGCTTCCACGGTTCCAAAGGTATCGTCCTTGTCCACCGACTCTCCGACCTTGTCGATTTCCACAAAGACAATGTCACCGAGTTCGTTCTGGGCAAAGTCGGTGACGCCGACGGTTACCGTTCCGTCTCCGTTGTCACGGATCCACTCGTGTTCACGCGTGTATTTGAGTTCTTTGGGATGGTTCATAATGGTATGTTTTTAGGAGGGATCGGGTTGAAACTTGAAATGATTTTCAAGGTATTTGGTGTCGAAATGCCCGCTGATGAAACCCGGATCGTTCATCAGCTGCATCTGATAGGGAATATTGGTTTTGATTCCCTCAATTACAAATTCGCTGAGGGAACGTTTCATGCGTTCGATGGCCTGCCTGCGGTCCGGTGCACTGACAATGAGCTTGGCGATCATCGAATCGTAATAGGGCGGGACGGTATACCCGGCGTAGGCGTGCGTATCCACCCGGACACTGTGCCCGCCCGGCAGGTTGAACGTCTGGATCTTGCCGGCGGAGGGACGGAAGTTGAACTCCGGATCCTCGGCATTGATCCGGCACTCTATGCAGTGTCCGCGTATTTTCAGGGGTTTTTTGTCCAGCGGAAGTCCGGCAGCAACCTCGATCTGGCGCTTGATGAGGTCTTCGTTTGTTACTTCCTCGGTGACAGGATGTTCCACCTGGATCCGCGTATTCATCTCCATGAAATAGAAGTTGTGGTCTTTGTCGAGCAGGAACTCGATCGTGCCGGCGCCTTCGTATTGGACGGATTCGGCGGCGGCAATGGCGGCCTGTCCCATTTTCTCCCGGAGCTGGGGCGTCATGACAGGGCATGGAGCCTCTTCCACCATCTTCTGGTATCGTCGCTGCATGGAGCAGTCACGCTCGCCGTAGTGGTTTACCAGCCCGTGCCGGTCGCCGACGATCTGGATCTCGACATGGCGCGGCTCCACAATGAATTTCTCCATATAGATCTCGCCATTGCCGAAACAGGATACGGCTTCGTTGCGGGCAGCAATGAGCTGGCGCTCAATTTCCTTTTCCTCCATGACGATCCGCATTCCGCGTCCGCCCCCGCCTGCCGAGGCCTTGAAGATGACGGGATAGCCGATATCCGCAGCGATCTTTTTTGCCTGATCGGCTGATCGTATGACGCTCGGGCTTCCGGGAATGGTCGGCACGCCGAATTTCATGATGTTCTCCCGGGCCATGGATTTGTTGCCCATGGTGTCGATCATCTTCGGGGAGGGACCGATGAACTTGATGTTGTGCTCTTCGCAGATACGGGAAAATTCGGCGTTCTCTGCAAGAAAACCGTAGCCGGGATGGATGGCCTTGGCATCGGTGATCTCTGCGGCGGCGATGATGCGCGGGATCTTGAGGTAGCTGTCCCGGGCGGCAGGCGGACCGATACAAACGGCTTCATCAGCGAATTTCACGTGCAGGCTTTTTTCGTCCGCCGTGGAATAGACGGCAACCGTCTTGATTCCCATTTCCCGGCAGGTCCGGATGACGCGCAACGCGATTTCGCCCCGGTTTGCGATAAGTATTTTATCAAACATGGTGCAGGTCAGGATGGATCGATGAGAAAGAGCGGCTGGTCAAATTCCACCGGTTGTCCATTTTCAACCAGGGCTTTTACAATTTTTCCGGAATGCTCGGATTCGATCTCATTCATGATTTTCATGGCCTCCACGATGCAGAGGACGGCGCCTTTGGAGACCGTATCCCCGACATTTACGAATGATTCGGACTCCGGTGAGGGAGAGCGGTAGAAGGTTCCCACAATGGGGGAGCGGACGGTGAGGTATTTCTCGTCGCCCGCACCTGCCGCGGCTTCAGATACCGGTGCGGAGGATGCCGCCGCTGCCTGGCTGGCCGGATTGGGAGATGCTGCGCCATGGCCGCCGGGAAGGTTGAATTCCATGGACTGAGGTGCGCCTGCGTAATAGGAGCCCGATCCTTCTTTCATGAGGGTGTCGGGACGCTTTTTGACCCTGATCTTGAAATCCCCTTCTTCGATCTCAACTTCATTCACATCATTTTCAGCAATGAGTTTCAGAAGGTTTCTTATTGTTTTTAAATCCATGATGACTCGATATTTAGAGTTTGACTCGTTCCAGGTAGGTTCCTTCCTTTGAATTCACCTTGACCAGGTCTCCCTGGTTGATGAACAAGGGGACCTGGATGGTGGCACCGGACTCCAGCGTAGCAGATTTTGAGCCACCCTGAGCGGTGTCTCCCTTCAGACCCGGTTCGGTTTCCGTGACTTCCAGGATAACATGGTCCGGCAGCTCGGTGAACAGGATTTCCTCGGTTTCCGCCTGGACTGCAACCTGCACATCCTGGTTTTCCTTCAGAAAATCGGGCCGGTCCAGCTTTTCCCTGGGAATAGGGATCTGTTCATAGGTCTGTTTGTGCATGAAATGGTAGATGTCATCTTCACGGTATATGTACTGATAGGGACGGCGTTCTACGCGAACTGTTTCCACCGATTCACCGGCACGGAAAGTTTTGTCGAGAACTTTTCCGCTCACAATACCTTTGAGTTTTGTCCGAACAAAGGCGCCGCCCTTGCCGGGTTTGACATGCAGAAACTCAGTAATGCTGTAGATGTCACCATTGATCATGATGGTGAGTCCGTTGCGAAAATCGGATGTTGATACTTTAGGCATATGGATTGGTAACAAATGGTTATAATGAAGACCAAAAATACCACTGTTGCAGCTTTCAGACAAATGTGATGCTGAGATATCCGGCTGCCTGTTATCCAACCGATGGGTTTGAAGCATCGGAGGTCTGTCCCCGGTCCGGCTGGCATCTGTCACATCCAGCCACATGATACCGGTGGATGCGTATTGCGTTTCAAAGTCGGTCAGGAACGTCGCGGCAGCAGTGGTGTGCTGTCAGGAAATAAGGTTGTAAAGGGTGGTCATGAGAACCAGGGCAATCAGCAGGGGGCACACATATTTTACGAAAACGGGCCAAACTTTTGGGAACAACCCCCGGTCCATATCCTCGAAACCGTGCCGTATCTCCTCCATGGCATTTTCCGATTTCCAGAACCAGGCCAGGAAGACACACAGCATGAGTCCGCCCAGCGGAAGGCCCACATTGTTGAAAATGGTTGCCAGGATGTCAATAAGGTTGATGTTGAAGGAGATGATGACGGCAAAGAGCATGACCAGGCCCCCGACGCCGATGGCAGCTTTTTTTCTGGGGACTTTGTGCTCGTCAATGACGTAGGAGACGGGCACTTCAAGCAGTGATATGGTGGATGTGAGGGCGGCCATACTCAGAAGGATGAAGAACGAGGCCCCAAAAAGCAGCCCGAAGAAGCCACCCATGGATTTAAAGAGGTTGGGCAGCACGTCAAAGACCAGGGTCGTGCTGGCAAACAGGCGCCCGTCCTCGCCCATGATCGTGATACCGCTGTTCTGGGCCACGAACATGGCGGGAATGATGAGAAGGCCCGCCAGGAATGCGATACCCACATCCGCCAGGGTAACATAGGTGGCAGATTCCACGATATTCTGATTTTTCTTGAGATAGGAGCCGTAGGTGAGCAGGGCGCCCATTCCCAGGGACAGAGAGAAAAATGCCTGGCCAAGGGCTGAAAACACGAGATCGGTGTTGATGGCCGAGAAGTCCGGCAGCAGGTAGAGCCGCAATCCATCCATACTGCCCTGCAACGTGAAGACGTAGGCGATCATTATGATGAGCACACCGATCAGGATCGGCATCATGGTCTTGGTGGCGCGCTCGATGCCGTTGCTGACCCCGCCGGTGATGATGGCGATGGTTGCAAGCATGAAAAGTATCGTAAAAATGGCGTTTTTAAAGCCATTTCCAAGGTCTGCGACCCAGGCGGATGCTGTCGTGAGGCCGGTAAAATGGAAAATTTCCTCGAACACGAACCCGAAAGTCCATCCGGCAACGACCAGGTAGAATGACAAGATCATCACCCCGCACATCACGCCCCACAGACCGATGATCGGCGGAAACCAACCGCTCCCCAGTTTCTTGAATGCGCCGACGGGGTTGCGGCGGGTATGCCGGCCGATGGCAAATTCGGCGATCATTACCGGAAGGCCAACGACCAGGCAGCAGATCAGGTAGATGATGATGAAGGATGCACCGCCATTATCGGCCACCTGCGTGGGGAAGCCCCAGATGTTTCCAAGACCGACAGCCGAACCGGCAGCTGCCAGAACAAACCCAAGTTTGGAGTTCCAGTTACCCCTTTCAGTCCTATGTTCTGCCAAATTATTCTCCTTTTACGTCCTGTAATGACCTTGCCGTCAGGCAGGCACGCGAGATAAGCTGTGAGTATACTGCTACAAGGACTCAAGAGCAATAGAAAAATGCCGAAATGGGCCGGGTTTGATGGCTTCATCAACTGCCGGTGCGGAACTGCGGGGTGCTGCTGCTACAAGGTTGCAGCATGTGCCGGGACCGCAGCAGTGGCAGCCATCGTACAGCCGTCAGGACAGCAGCTGGCGGAGTATGATGCCGGATGTCGGGGGTACCGGGATTTCGGGTCCGTGAACGGGACGGGGATGGTCGGGGTAGATTTCGGCTGCATCGGCAATCTGCTCCCAGCGTCCCTCGGGAAGACTCACGTGGTATTCGTTGTCAGGATTGCCGTTGAGGCTTACCAACATCCGCTGTCCGGGCTGGTGCTGACTGTGAATCTCGAACGTGATGTGCAAGGCATCCTGGAACGGCTGGAAACGGATCTCTTGCGGCTCGGCCAGGCGAAGCTGGGGATTCTCCATACGCAGCCGGATCAGGTTGCGATAATAATCAAAGAGCCCGGAATTAGCCTCGATTTCCGAAAAATCCAGGTAATTGGTGGCATTGTCCTTCTCATAACTGTTGTGGTCCAGCTTCCCGGTATTCGGATCGCGCGGGTTTTCCGGGACGATCCATTTTGCCCGGCCCCACTCCTGTCCGGAGTGGATCATGGGAATCCCCTGGGCGGTCAGCAGGAACAGCGCGGCAAGACGGGCGCATTTCATCTCCTGCTCGTTCAGCGCAATCAGTGGAGTTTTGCCTTTATAAACGGCATCTTTTTTCCCGTGATCGAGGGCAATGCGGATGAAATCGCCAAGGGTATAACCGTCGTGTGATTCCAGGTAGTTCAGAGCGTGTTCCTGATGGTGGAACCGGCCATTGGATTCTGGCAGCAGGGTTCCGCGGATGTAGTTCTCCAGTGATTCGCGGTTTGTCTCATAGTGCCATTTCCCAAAAATGAAACCGGGAGTGTGGATGGGGTCGATGCCCTTCACACCATTGCGTATCTGATCGTTCCAGGCGCTCCATCCGTGTCTGGAGAAGCCGGTAGGGTCATAGCCGCCACCCCACGGCTCGGCAATGAGCAGCACGTTTGGATTAATTTTCTGCGCTTCCCCGCGTATCTCGGCAATGGTCTGACGGTCAATGAGATTCGCCAGGTCAAAGCGGAAACCGTCGATGTGGTACTCCTGCATCCACCATTTTACCGATGAGATGATCAGTTCCCGTATGTGCGGCGATTCGGTGCGCAGGTCGTTGCCGCAACCGCTGTGGTTGGTGGGATGTCCGTGCTCATCGGTGCGGAAGAACTCCTTGCGGTCCAGGTAGAGCAACGGATTCTGGTCGTATTGGGAGGCGTGGTTGTAGACCACATCCATGATCACGGCAATGCCCTCGCGGTGCAGCTCGCGGATCATGTGTTTCAGCTCGCGTGCAGCGGTGAGCGGATCGCCGGTGAACACACCGGCCCGGTTGCTTCCGTTGGATGCGTACATGGTCTCCGGTGCCAGGAAAAAGCTGGTCATATATCCCCAGTAATTCCGGCTGTAGGGGTTCCAGGTGTTGCGAAAACCTTCCGGTGTTTCCTGCTCGAAAGGAGGTTCGAAGCCGGCGAATTTCTGTAGTGGAAGTAGTTCCACGGCATTCACACCCAGACGTTTCAAATGGGCGATGCCACCTGTGATGTTCTTTTCCACGAAACCGGTGTAGGTGCCCGGTTGTGTGGCGCCGGAAGAGGGGTGGGCGGTGAGGTCTTTGACATGCACCTCGTAGATGATCAGGTCGCGTTGCTCGGGAGGGATCACAAAGGTGTCGCCCTGCCAGTCAAACGTGTCCGCACCGGATATCCGGCTTTTGGGAAGCTGCTGATAGTGATTTACTGCGGTGACCTGGGTGGACCAGGGGTCGGCAAGCAGCGGTGGAGGTTTCAGCAGTCCGGGCTCGTCTGAGGGATGTTCCACCCTGTACCCATAGTATTTGCCGGTGTGGTCGCCCGGCAGTTCCAGCATCCAGCTGCCATCAGGCAGCCGGTCCATGGGGTGATGCTGTCCCTTCAGCTGCCGGTAACTGTCGAACAGCACGAGTTCAATCCGCGCTGCTCTGGGGCAATACAGGCGGAAAGTGCAACTGCGCTGCTCCTGCTTTGCACCCCAGGGGTGAAAGGCGGTTTTGATGTAGCCGGTTTCCCGGTCTCCGTTACGAAACACTAATGTTGCTCCTGCTTACTGCGTGATAAACTTCGGGGTATGAAAACCGTCAGGAAACGGTGCTTCCGTTATCGGCTTCAGATGATAAAAACTTGAATTGACCTCCCGGCGTTTCCGCCATGAGTACCATTCCCTCGCTTGGAATCCCCATCATTTTGCGGGGTTTGAGATTGGCGACTACAGTGACCTTTTTCCCGGGCAATTCTTCGGGGTCGGCATGTTGTGCAATGCCTGCCATGATTGTCCGTGTCTCAAGTCCGATATCCACGGTAAGCTTGAGCAGTTTGTCGGATTTCGGGACCCTTTCGGCGGTCAGGACTTCGCCGACACGGATATCCAGCTTGCTGAAATCCTCAAAAGTGATCGTATCTTTAAGCGGTTCCAACTCGGTTGTTGATGCCTGCAAGGTGCGGGTCTGGTCCTCAAGCTTCTGGCGCTGGGCCTCGATCACATCGTCCTCAAGCTTTTTGAAGAGGATTTCGCCTTTATCGAAGGGGCTTCCGGCGGTGAGGATCTGCTCGGTTATGTCGTCCCATCCGGCATTCCGGATGTGCAGCGCATCACGTAGCCGGCGGCAGGCATCGGGTGTGACCGGATCGAAGATCACCGACAGGGCAGCCGTGATCTGGCAGCATACGTTGAGGACCGTCCCGCATCGATCGGGATCGGATTTGCGCAGGTGCCAGGGCTCCATTTCCGTAAAGTACTTGTTACCGGCACGGGCCAGGTTCATGCTTTTCTGGATCGCCTCCCGGAAGCGGAACGTCTCGTAACACTCCGCAATCTCGTTTTTGAGCCGGGTGATCTCTCCCAGCACCGCACGGTCTTCATTTGTGAGCGGACCGGCAGCCGGGACCTTGTTGTCGAAATTCTTGCCGGCGAACGAAAGGGTGCGGAATACGAAATTGCCGAAAATATCCGCCAGTTCGCCGTTGACATGGTCCTGGAAGAATTTCCAGGAAAAATCGGCATCCTTTGTCTCAGGCAGCCCGGTGCCCAGGACGTACCGCAGCAGATCCGGCTCGAAATCCTTCATGTATTCATGGACCCAGACGGCCCAGCCGCGTGAAGTCGAAAGTTTCTGCCCCTCCAGGTTGAGGAATTCGTTGGCCGGAACGTTTTTCGGGAGGATGTATCCGTCGTAGGACATCAAAACGGCCGGGAACATGATACAATGAAAGACGATGTTGTCCTTGCCGATGAAATGGATGAGATCGCTGTCCTCGTCCCGCCAGTATTTTTCCCACAGACCGGGATCCCCTTTCAACTCTGCCCACTCTTTGGTGGCGGATATGTAGCCTATGGGGGCATCAAACCAGACGTACAAAACCTTCCCATCCGATCCGTCAACCGGCACGGGAACACCCCAGGTGAGATCACGTGTCACGGCGCGGTCGCCAAGACCCTGGTTCAGCCAGCTTTTCACCTGACCCATTACGTTGGGTTTCCAGTTTTCGGTTTTGTCGAGCCAGGCCTGGAGGTCATCCTGGAAATCGCCGAGCGGCAGGAACCAGTGCTCGGTTTCCCTGTAAATGGGCTTTTCGCCGGTGACCATACTCCTGGGGTCGATGAGATCAGAAGGTGAGAGCGAGGTACCGCATTTTTCGCACTGGTCGCCGAATGCCTCGGCATATTTGCAGTGTGGACAGGTTCCCTTTACATAGCGGTCGGGCAGGAACATCCCTGCTTTTTCGTCGTAAAGCTGGGTTTCACCCTTTTTTTTGAAAATGCCCCTGTCGTTCAGCACCCGGAAAAAGTCCCGGGAGGTTTCGTGATGCACGGGTGAGCTGGTCCGGCCGAAATAATCGAAGGATATCCCGAATTCCTCGAACGTCTTCTTGTTCATCTCGTGAAACCGGTCCACGATGTCCTGAGGTGTCACGCCTTCCTTCTCAGCGGCGATGGTAATGGGAACGCCATGTTCGTCGGAGCCACAGATGAATACCACGTCCTCATTACGCATGCGCTTGTACCTGACATAGAAATCGGCAGGCAGGTAGGCACCGGCCAGATGTCCCAGATGGATGGGGCCGTTGGCGTAGGGAAGGGCGGAGGTCACCAGGGTTCGTTTACCCATAAGGCAATAGTAATATGAGCTTTTATTGAGTTATCGAATATATATAATTCTCTAAAGATACAGTAAAAGCGGCCAAAATGAAATAACGGCATTGATTCAATGCGGTATTGCATATTCATAATGTCTATGAGTTCAGGAAGTTACGGAAACACGGAATTTCGTGCATTTCGAACATTTCGGTGTGGTATCTTTGCAGTCAACTTGTGATATTATTGCTATCAGGTGAATCGTCTGACATGGAGTGGACCTATTGCCTGAATCAACATATCATAGCAGAGATCATGAGTCTACATTGGTACGCACTGTACACCCGGCCGAGGTTTGAAAAAAAGGTTGTCGAGCGACTGCAGGCAGCTGGCTTTGATGCATGGCTGCCCATGCAGACGGTAGTCAGGCAATGGAGCGACCGCAAGAAAAAGGTGGAGGTCCCGCTTTTCAACAGTTATGTGTTTATCCGTGCGAAACTGCAGGATCTGTACCACGCCGTGCAGACCGACGGGGTGGCGCGTACGGTGCATTTCAACGGGGCGCCGGCAGTCATCCGTGACGAACAGATCGAGTTGATACGGAAAATACTGATCGGACCGGATGCCTTCGATGTCAGGGAGAGAAGTTTTGCAAAGGGAGACCAGGTCAAAGTGACTCATGGTCCTTTGAAAGACAGTACGGGGAGGTGGATCAACTGGAGGGGTAAAAAACGAGTCTGCCTTGAGTTGGAACAGCTCAGCCAGGTGATCCTGGTGGAAGTCCCGGCCGCCTACATCGAAAAGATCACAGCGAGAGAGGAGTGAGGATGTATTTTTTTTTAAAACAACTAACACGCAGGTCCAGGTACATCCATGAGTGGATCTAAGGGGAAATTCCGGGAAATTGTGCTTTTTATCACCAAGGCACTGGTGGTTTATGCGGTCTGGTACGCACTGTACCATCTTTGGCTCCTGCCTGATGGCAGGTTGGATCAACTTGTTTCCAGGAATATCGTGTCTGTCACGGCCGCGTTGCTCCAGCTGAGCGGCTATGACGTCTTTGCTTTCGACCGTATCGTCGGGATCGGGCTGGCAAACGGACTTGAAATCATAGACGGATGCAATGGTATTGAGACCATCGGACTGTTTGTCGGTTTCGTGATCGCCTATCCCGGAGACAGCGTCAAACGGTGGTTCTTCATCCCTGCGGGAATCCTCATAATCTATCTGACCAACGTTTTCCGCATCTACCTGCTGGCAATCATACAGTATCATTGGTACCCCGGCTTTCATACCATTCATGACTTTACATTCAACCTGGTTTTTTACGTGGTCGTATTTGCACTTTGGATTGTCTGGGCCCTTCGGGGCAACGGAAAACTGATTGATGCTTCAGGATCGGAATGACTTTGCAGATGCGCTATAACCTGGTGTTGCCATGAGCAAGATTGATGCCGTTAAACAACGCTATCGCTGGTACTATCCTGTCCTCGCTATGGCCATCGTCCCGGCATATTTTTTCATGATCCGGCCGGTCCGGGTACTGATCAATCAGCATGTGCTTGTTCCATTCCTGGAGTTTCTGTACATCAGCAATGGAACCATTCACGTGGTGCCGGATGATACCGGAACCGGAGCAATGCTCCAGTCAGCCGATGCCGGTTTGGTGGTCGTTCTTGGCATCCCGGCGGGCAGTGTCTTTTTTGCCTTTCTGATGCTCATGCTGCTGTTATCGGCAGGCAAACGTTATTTACTCTTGCTGCTCGTTCTCCACTTTGGTGCTTTCATCGTCGCATTTCTAGCAGCAGTGGTTTCGGGCTTTACCACCGGATATCTGCTGCACCTTGTTCCTCTTATGCAACACTATCTTGTGCTTGCCGCGTCCTTCTCCATCCTGTTTTTTTCATTTGATGATCGTCAATAGGAGAGCCGGATCTGCAGGCCCAGTTCCGAACGGACCGGGCCCGGCGTCTGGTCATGGCCGGACCCAACGGCCGGCCGGTCAAAGTACCGGATACGGGCATATTTCATTTCCGCCAGCAGCCAGTTAAGGGGTTGGAATCGGATAACGGTGTAGGAGCTGCGACCCAGACCATGCAGCATCCGTGACGTCATGACCTGTGCCAGATCGTATTCGTACTGGTAAAGCCGTGCGCTGAAATCATCTGTTTCGAACAAGGACCAGCCCAAATCGACCCGAAGCTTTCGGGTCTGCTGCCAGCGGACAGACTTGCTGAAGGCGATTCCGTGGCTGTCACTGTTGCCGGAAAGTGCGGACATGACAGCCTCAATACGTGAGCGCAGAAAGAGTTTCTGGTGGACCTGCCAGTTTATCTGATAGCGTCCGGTCAGCCTTCCCGTTGAGCCGGGTATACGTGTTCTTCGGTGAAAATCATCGAGTATCTCCCGCTCCGTCGACCTCTCCTTGTAGCGTACACCGAATTGATGCTGCAGACCCGTCCGCTGCCGATACTGGACTTGAAGGTTGGCTTCCCACCCGCGTCCGGGCCAGATATTTCCCCGCGTTGGTTCCGGAAACCGGAATCTGTCCAGGAAACCGGAGAGATGGAGGCGGGCAGCGGGCCTCAGGCGGAAGCCGAGGTACCATCCTGACTGATTTGTTGGCACACCGGCTCCCTCCCCGAAGCCATTGCCATATTCGGACCAGTAACCCGGCCCGTAGTCCCGGACAGCAAGGGCCCACTCGGCGCCGTCGGGATAAGCAGCCATGATCCCGGCTGATAGAGCGGTTTTGTCATCACCGGCTCCATGCGGTCCCGATACCAGTGAACGGTTTGTGATCCGGGCCAATTCACCGAAAATCCGGATGGGGCCAATACGAAGCAAACCATCCAACCCTGATGCCTGATGTTTCGCTCCATTGAAAGGAGATGAGTTGGGGTGAGGAAGAACCGGCCGGTCCAGACGGTACGAAACCCGGGTGATTCCCAGTTTCCAGTTCGGATGGCTCCATGAGATATTGGCTCCATGGACGATCTCCCGGACGTTGTTTTTGCGGGCCAGCTCCGATTCGGTGCGGTGGTAGGGATTGCCGGACGGAGGTCGGATCGTGTCGCCTTCAACCTCGACAGCGGATCGGTAACGGGATGAGCGCATCGCCGAGAGGATAAGCTCTGAGCCGGTTTGCCTGAGATAGCGGGGCAACGGTACCGATGCTTCAGCTGCTGCTCCACGGAAAAAACGTGTTTGTCCGGACGAGCGGTACGGTGTGACGCCCTGGGAACGTTTGAAGGGTGCGGTATGGGCCGGACCACCCTTGCCGAACGAGGCATTGCTCCAGAGCACCAGGCCCTGTCCAAAGCGCGCACTGTAGTCGCCGATTACTATCCGCCGGAACATGCCACTACCCTGGTATGCGAGATGCGCCGATGTGAAATCAAACCCATATGGCGGATTGTATGGTTCTCCCGGGAGCTTGACCTGGGTCAGGTTCGCCGAAATGCCCGTTGTCGAAACGGTTTGCCTGTGATAGAGCCTGGCAGGTGACCCTGCGAAGTGAGCCGGTTGGCCATCTGATCCATAATAACCACTTGCCGCAGGGAAAGATTGCTGGAACCGGAAAAACTGCTGGGCTCCAATCCCTTTTGCCCAACCACGATGTCTGCGCCGCTGCGAGCCGGCCGAAACCCAGGGCCTGAGCATTTCGGTGGTGACCGGTCCGATACCGGGAACGTTGGAAAGGTCGTCAATACTGGAAAAACGCCGGTCCTTTCGGTACGTGATAATGGCATCCGCCAACCGGCGGGTCATGCCCGGAATGAGAAGCAGTTCATGTTCCGATGCCGAGTTGATGTTGACCGGGAAAAGATCCATGAGCTCCTGGACATACGCCTCCCAGTCCTCCATGCTTTCAAAATCCTCCGGATCTATGGCATGACTGAAATGCTGCACCAGTTCTGCGCGATCCCGACCATCGGCGCCAAAGTGAATGCCGGAGTGAGCTGTGTCAGCCGACAGTAACAGTGTCAAACACAGAAACAACGCATGCAACAAAGCCATCAGGAGCAACCCGGGCACCTTCAGTGGCGGACCAGCCGTGCCACTTATTTTTGCAGTGCGACTAACGAACCAATCCGAAGCTTGTGAGCGAGCCATTGTGACAGGAATTCAGAAGGTTAATTGAAAGTCGAATCCGGGACTCAACCCGAGTATTTCGTGCTTCTGAACAGCCAGGTTCCCCTGAAAACTGCCAAGATGAAGGCCGGTTCCGGCAGACCATGTGAAAGGCCGCGAGGTCCATCCACCCCGGAGGAAGAACCTGCCGGGCAACGCAGCTTCCACACCCGATCGCAGGGAAACCGGATGAAGGCTGTCCTTGACCAGGTCGGCCGTCACCAGCAGGCCGCTGATACCATCCCACGAAAATCCGCCAGCCATTTCAGCGGGATGCAGATCGGCAGCAAGCCCGTCAGAGACGGGATCCAGAAGATGTGAGATCCGGTATCCGATCCGGAACGACTCCGACAGATCAGTGATGATACCGGCATCAAATACCGGTAACCCCCGGGAACCGTAATCCTGGATCCGGACATGGACATAGCTGGCATTCAGACCGATCCTGAAATGTTCAAAGCTGATGGATGCTGCTACTCTGGCGCGCGTTTCACGGTAGAGGTCGAATCCATAGGTATGGATGCCGGTCCCGAAAGCGACCTTCCGGTTTTCCGTCTGCAGGAAACCGGGTCCGGGCAACGAGAGCGCCGCTGCATGGTCCTCCAGTTCACTGAGACCATAATAGCGAATGGAAAAGAAGCCAAGAACCAGTCGGTCAGTCGGAAGGGCTGCCGGATTGTGGAAGACAGCCCACGAATCACCCGGAAGCGCGGTGTGTGCCTGTCCCATGGCAATGGAGCGGGCCCCCATGGTCCACTGTGCCGCTGCCGGCACAGCCATGGAGCAAATCGCAATCAGGACAATCAATCCACGTGTTGCATTTGCTGAATAAGCACGTATTATACTTGCCGATTTGGCAATCCATATGGTGCCATTGAGACACAACGGTGTGCCGTATCTGCATCGAGGTCCGATCATTGACTTGAACAGCATCTCCCGGATGATTTTTATATGCGAAATTGCCGGAAACAGGCGTTATATTCAGCAGATGTCGCCATTCCATCCACCCGGAAGGATGGCGATCATCGCCCGACATCTTTCAGACCACTGAAAACGCGAATCCTTTCAGCTGACCTCACAAACCGACGACAATCCATGCGCTTTTTTATCGCCATTCTGTTGCTTTTCATCCTGATCCTGCCACGGAAGGCCGAAGCCGCCCAGATTTTCGATGTCTCGGTGGACATCAATACGGCCCAGATCAGCACCACCGACTACGAGTATCTCAACCAGCTGGGACCCATGATCAAGGAGTACCTGGAGACCAACAGCTGGACCGACGACCGCTTTGGGGAGATGGAACGGATACGGATCAACATCCAGGTCGTCATCAATTCGGTCGACGACCGGCTGTTCACCACCACCATGCTGTTGTCTTCGGAACGGCCTATTTACAACACGTTGCAGATCACTCCGGTGCTCATCATCACCGACAACAATTGGGTATTCGATTTCGGCCCCAACCACAATCTGCTCTTCGATGCCTATCAGTACGATCCCCTTGCCTCCGTGCTTGATTTTTATGCGAATCTCATCCTGGGATATGATTACGACACTTTTTCCGAGCTGGGTGGGGAAGAGTTTTTCCGGAATGCCCGTCGCATTGCCGACATGGGCGAAACTTCAGGTGCCGGATGGACCACAGCCGGTTCCCGCCGCAGCCGGAGCGATCTGATCACACAGCTGCTCAACCCCGATTACGCGGATTTTCGCAAAGCACTGTACCGGTACCACCGGCATGGGCTCGACCTGTTCACCCAGAATCCTGACCAGTCGCGCGACAACATCCTTGAGGCATTCCAGATGATCCACCAGTCCCAGCGCCGCACCACCGCTCGATACCCCTTCGACCTGCTCTTTTCCGCCAAACACCGTGAATTCAGGGCCGTTTTCATGGATGCCGACACGGAGCGGCGCCTGGAGGCCTACAACATGCTCATCACCATCGACGACAGTCG